>CAYQYP010000458.1:0-3436 GCA_964421755.1 uncultured Acidobacteriota bacterium | reverse complement strand
GGCGAGCGCAAGATCCAAGTCTCGGGTGTTTCTCTGCGTCGCGAACACGAATGCGGAAAAAGCCTCGTCCACCACCTCGACTGGCCCGTGGCGAAAGTTTCCCGCGTTCATGGCGACAGCCGGTGTCTTGGCTACCTCGTTGAAGAGGAGGCTGCCTTCAAACACCGAGGCCATCGAGGGCCCCCGGCCGAGCAGGTGAATACCATGCCCGGTCCTCAGGAACCCCCGTAGGGCCTGGCTACGGTGCTCGCAATCCCGGGCAAGTGCATCCAGCGGCTCCACAAGCCCTTCCAGTTCCGCTCTCCAGGAATCGTCGAGCTCGCCGAATGCAGCCTTCCCGACGGCGAGCAGGACCGGTATCGTCGCCGAGTAGGTCTGAACAGCCACGAGCAGGTCGGCGCGACTGGCGAGGAAGATGGGGCAACCGGCCTGTTTGAGGAGAGGCGAGTCGGGCATATTGCTCACCCCGATGATGTTGCCCTTGTCGGGTGTTTTTTCAAGCAGCCTGAGGATCTCGACTGTCTCCCCTGACCGCGAGACGAAAACCTTTGGCATCCCCGAATTCAGAAGCCGCGAACCGAAATGAAGAAGCTCGCCCGCATCGAAAACCAGCGGCTGCACACCCTTGGTGACAAGATATGACGCCAGAGGATGGCACGCGTCGAGGGAACTGCCCATGCCCGTCAGAAGCACTGTTGGGGCATCGGCCAGAAGTCTTCCGGCCTTCTGGATGTTGCTTTTCCCCTCGCCGAATTGATATCGGATGCTTTCCGCGAGAGACAGAGGCTGGTTGAGAATATCCTGCAGTAGTTTTGTCATGTGTTTACTCTCGCGCTCGGTTTACAAGTAGACAATGAGCCAAAGCCTGCCAACCGGGCCGGTTGGCGAGCGTCCTTTGGTCAGCTGGTCAGCTCGTTAGCCGGTCAGCCGGTCAGCGGGCCTCCACAGATCGATCGGCAGCCGCACGCCAGCGGGACGAAAAGGCAGCTCAACCTTGCATCCCCTTCCGGCGGAAGCGTAACCCGCCAAAAGCACCTCCATAACGAGTCGCCCATCCTCGCCGGTCGCCTGGGGATTCTCCTTGCCGCGCACACACCTGGCGAAATGCCGCATCTCCTGAGGAAAGCCGTAGTTCCACAGTTCCTCGAAGACTGGATAAGTCCACCCGATCGTGGTCGGGGCCTTCTCGACCGCATACCCGAACCCGTGCTCGCTGAACGTAGGCAGCGCGTTGCCCATGTGAAGATCGGCGTAGGTGACGCCCGCCTCCCCGTAGACTTCTATGCAGTCGTCCATGCCGCCTCGTCGCGCCCAGCTGTTCTCGACCAGTCCGACCGATCCGTTGGCAAATTCCAGGATGCAGATGGAATTGTCTTCGCCACGCGTCTTGTCGCCATGGACGTGGGTGCCCATCTGGCACAGCACGCTCTTGATCGCCGGCCGGCCAAGGAACCAATGGCAGAAGGCAATCCCGTGGCATCCCATGTCCATGAACACGCCGCCGCCGGATTGTTCGACATCCCAAAACCAGGCGGAATGTGGTCCGAAGTGCTTCTCGCTCTGTTTGACCAGATAAACTTTCCCAAAGGCCCCCTGGTCCGCCATCTCTTTGGCTTTGACATACTTCGGGGTGAAAAACAGTTCCTCCGCGTAGAGAAGCATGACACCGGCCTGGCGGGTCACCTCGAGCATCTGATCGGCCTCTTCCAGGGTCATGCAAAGCGGCTTTTCGCAAACCACGTGCTTACCCGCCCGGGCCGCGTCCTCCGTCATCCGGGCATGGAGGCGGTTGGGGGCCGCAATCGTGATCATTTCGATGTCTTCTTCCCGGAGCATTTCGCGGTAATCAAGAAAGACCCGCGGGATGCCGTGGCGGTGAGCGAACTCCTCGGCGTGTCCGGGCGTCGGTGAGGCAACTGCGACGACCTCCGCCTCTTCCGGCATGATCTTGAACGAAGCGGCATGGATGTCAGCTTCGAACTGCGACCCGATGATCCCGACTTTCACTTTACCTTGATGTGCCATTTGTCACCCTGCCTCGTGTTCTGCACCCTGTTGGGATAGAGACTGTCGGTCTGGAGAACATGAAAGTCTGCGCCGTTGTACACATTTAGTCCCGAGCCTCGACTGGCGTCCCAGTTTTTGCTTGTGGAAACTGCCCGTCAAAATGGCTATACTGAGGCAAAATTAGCTTATGTATCCCGGATCTCCAAGCCCGAATCAAAAACTAACGGTCGGTTTTTCGCTCTCACGGATAGAAGAACGAACGAATTTGTGAGCGAGAGCATGTTTTGCCGCGTCATTCCTGATCGAACTCCATCCGCCATAAATGTCAATCATTAGTATGACCGGTTCGGCTTGCCAGCCGGACACAATTCAAACCTGCGCCGGAGGCCGCAATGCCCAAGCGCGTCAACGAAAAGTGAGGTGTCGGTGCCAGTGCGTCTGTTTGTAGGGAACCTTCCGTACGATACAACCGAAGCGGAATTGCGACAGCACCTGTCCGCTGCCGGTTCTCTCTCGTCGGTGTACCTGCCAATCAACAAAGAAAACGGAAAGCCGCGTGGCTTTGCGTTTGTCGAATTCCCGGATGATTCGCAGGGGCAAGAGGCAATTCGTCGGTTTAACAACCAACCGTTTAAAGGGCGGAATCTTTCGATCAGCGAAGCTCGTGCGCGAGAAGCGCGCCCCATGGGTGACTTTCGACCCAGAGGGGAAGGCCGGCCGCCGATGGGACGACCGCCGATGGGTGGCGGCGGACCGAGCGGACCGTCGTCCCGTCCATTCACTCCGCGGTTTGACCGCCCGGCGCCTGGAGAGCCGTTCACACCAGCCGGAGGAGCCGGCAGAAAAAAAGAACGGCCCGACGCGCCGCCGCGCCGGAAAACCAAGCGCCCCGGGGGGGAAGCAGGATTCCGCGGAGAGCGGGGACCGAAGCGTCCGATTCGTGAAAAGCCGGGTGGTCGGCTGTACGAGGGCTTCGAGGGAGACAACGCTGCGGCAGAAGAGTTTCTGGAGGATGATTTCTCCAGGACCGCCGAGGACGAAAACATCGAGATCGGTGAAGACGAGTCCTAGGTTCCCAAGTCCCGCCTGACCGAGATCGGGGACACGCTATTTGAGAGGAGCGCCTATTTGGCTCCGGCCTTTCTGGGCCGAGGTCTCAGGTTCCGTGTCCCCTCCGAACCGCATGACCGGTCGTCAGGCCAGCTTCCTCACCAGCCGGCCGGGCAGTGTCAGGAATGCCCATACCAGATCGAAAGCTCCGGCAACCACGATCCCCAAAAGCCTGAAGGGTAGCAATACCAGCCACACCAGCGGGTAAAGGACCAGCGCCAAGAGCGCCAACGGCCAGCACAGCACCAGAAGAATCAGCCAGAGCAGGAATTTCAGCATATAGACTCCTGTACGAAAGTCATGCCCTCTTCGTTCACCC
>CAYQYP010000457.1:0-17433 GCA_964421755.1 uncultured Acidobacteriota bacterium | reverse complement strand
CCCTCTGCCCCTTTGCCTCTCTGCCCCTCTATCCCGCATTCCGCATTCGACTGCCCCTCTGCCCCTTTTCCCTAGCTTTTCATCCCTGTCCCCTTCCACTCGCGCAAGAGGTGGCTCGACACCCAGTATCCCAAGGCCATGATTGTCAGGACAGGGTTGAATCCACCGTTGGTCACATGCAGGCTGCCGTCGGCAATGAAGAGATTGTCGATCTCATGCACACGGCCGTAGCGATTCGTGACCGAGGTTTTCGGGTCGTTCCCCATCCGACAGGTCCCGGCCTGGTGTTGCCCGCCGCTCAGACCGAGCCCCGGAACGCCGGTCCAGGTCTGGATGGCACCGGCCTCCTTCAGCCATTTCTCCCCCTGGGCAACGAGGAAACGGCACACCTCGATATCGTGCGGGTGGCGGTGCCCCGACAGTTTGGCCACCGGGATGCCCCAGTAATCGGTCACATCCGGCGCGACCTCCACTCGTGCGTCGAAGGCGGGCATTTCCTGCACGGGGCCTTTGATCGTGATGGAACGCTTGAAGAGCTTCTTCTGAAACTCCTTGTGGTCCTTACCCCAGGCAGGAGCCCCTGGCGGGCGAACCCGAGAAAAGATGTAGGGGAGGCGGATGAAATCATTCGCGAGCAGCCCGCCGCCCTTGAGTCCCGGGTTACCGTGGTTGAAATCGCATATGGCGATGCACGCGCCGGGGCCGATATCGTCGAAGGTGTCGTGATCGAAAAGGCCCCAGGCTTCGACGTACGCATGCCCCTGCAGGTTGCGGCCCACCCAGTCGCTCCGGTTTCCTGCCCCGTTCGGGAACAGCCTCGATTTTGAATTGAGAAGGAGCCGGGCGGATTCAACGGCACCTCCGCAGACGATCACAAGATCGGCCGTCTGCGTAACCAGTCGTTCATTTTCGTCGACGTACTCGATGCCGGTCGCCCGTCCCCGATCGTCGATCAGGACGCGTGAGACGACACACCCGGTTCGGAGCTCGCAGTTGCCAGTTTCGAGTGCGCTCGGGATGACGGTGTTATGAGTTCCACACTTGGCGTTGACTTCGCAGGCGAAACCGCAGCAGTACCGGCAGTGGATGCACGCCGGTCGCCCGCCGTAGGGCACCGTGTTCCGGAGCATCGGGATCGGGAAAGGATGAAGCCCTAGGCGCTTGGCAGCAGATTCCAACAGCACTGCTTCCCTGGTGTACGGATGCGGGGGCATCGGGTAGGGCTTTTTCTGAGGCGGCGCAAACGGATTGCTCTCCGCCAGGCCGGAGACACCGATTTCCCACTCGGCCTTTTCGTAGAATGGCTCCAGATCGGCGTAGCTGATGGGCCAGTCTTCCAGGGTGGAGCCGTCGAGCGCGCCATACGTTGTCTTCAGTCGAAAATCGGCCTCCATGAAACGCCAGGCCATCGCGCCGTACGATGCCGTTCCGGACCCAACGCAAGCCGCGACGTTTCCAAAGCCAGGTTCACTTGGCAGAGCACGCTGCCAGGACCCGTCCGCGGACTGCGTGAGTCGGAAGTGGCGGCGATCGTCTGGCCCGAACGAGGCGGCGATGGGTGTGTACCACATCTGGCTGATCAGCTCATCGTGATCGTGATCGGTGAAGCGCGGCCATCCGCCTCGCTCGATCAGAACGCAGGAAAGCCCGCCCTCGCTAAGCTCTTTGGCTACCACTCCGCCGCCTGCACCCGCTCCTATGATCACTGCATTGACGTGTCTTAGCGCCACGATCACACTCCCCGCGAGCAGATTACGCTGTTCAAGTCGCTGTTGGTTTTCATCAAGGCGGAGCGTACCAGAGCCAAACCGCGCGGGCAACAGGGAAGGGATCCAGCTCTTTTATCTGGCTTGGGGTTTCCCGTTTTGGTATTACTACCGCGTGATTCGCCCGTTTTCGATGCTCGCTGTTATCACGCTTGGCCTCTTCCCGACGTTTTGCCTGGCTCAATACCCGTATTCGGTGATTCCAGCCGACGAGACACAGAACCTGTCCCAGTTCTGGATCTATGGGACGGGTGCTCAAAAGACCGTTGTCCAGGTGTCAGATCCTCCGGCGGGGGCCTCCTTTACTCGGGCAGTGCGTCTGCGGACGACCGTGGCCCCGTCGACCGAATACGGCGACGGCGAATACGCGTTTGGCGCCGGACTGGGAACCACAGCACCCATTGGTGCAGACAACCTGATCGTGGTCCGGTTCTGGTTCCGTGCTGTAGAGCCCGCCGGCCAGAGTGTCGGGACCCGGTTTTTCATCCAAAAACCGAGCAACCCGTACACGAAGATGATTTCGGCGAACCTCCTCTGCCTGCCGGAATGGCGACTGTACGAGGCCTACTGCTCGGGTCTCGACTTTAGCCCTGAGATGTCGGATTTGGGCTTTCACCTGGGCTTCGGCATTCAGGCGTTCGAAATTGCAGGGCTGTCGGTGATGAATTACGGTCCGAACGCCGACCCCGCTTCGTTGGGGCTAGCCGAAAAGACCTACGACGGGCGTGCGCTGGAGGCGCCCTGGCGCGCGGCCGCCCAGGAACGGATTGACCGTCACCGAAAGGCAAACATCAGAGTGTGCCTTGCCGACGGCCGCGGTAACGCAATTGTCGGGGCGCCTGTGCGGGTGCGCATGCTCAGGCACAGTTTCGGCTTCGGTTCAGCGGTCACGGCCGCGGGTCTGACCGGGACATCCACGGACGATCTCAGATACCAGGACATGGTACCGAGGCTTTTCAACAGGGCAGTGTTCGAGAACGATCTGAAATGGGGTCCATGGGAGAACACGAGCAATCGCACCAGGGTCTTCCAGGCACTCGACTGGCTGACCGCCCGGGGCATTCTCACTCGAGGCCACTGCCTGGTCTGGCCCGGTTGGAGCAACATGCCATCCGATGTGCGCAACTTGACCGGCGAGGCGCTGCGGACCCGCATTCGCAATCATGTGATGGAAGAGGCCGGAACGCCCCAACTGGCATCCACGCTCATCGAGTGGGACGTACTCAACGAACCATACACCAACCACAACGTGATGGATCTGCTCGGGAAACAGGAGATCGGGAACTGGTTCGAGTGGGCTCACCAGGCCGATCCGGATGCCAGGCTATACATCAATGACTACGACATCGTGGAAGGAGCCGGAGCCAACACCAGGCACCAGGATCATTACTACAACACGATCAACTACCTGGTGAATGATCTCCAGGTACCCATTCACGGCATCGGCCTGCAGTGCCACTTCGGCGAAGACCTGACAGCCATCTCGCGGATTTATGACATCGTCGATCGCTTCGCCGGGCTCGGCCTTGAAATCTCGGTCACCGAATTCGACGTCAACAGCCGTGATGAACAGCTTCAGGCGGATTACCTGCGCGATGTCATGACCGTGATGTTCAGCCACCCGGATGTCGTCAGCTTCCTGATGTGGGGATTCTGGGAGGGCAGGCACTGGTTCCCGGATGCCGCGATGTACCGAAGGGATTGGACCGCCAAACCGAGCGCACTGGCATACCAAGACCTGGTTTTCAACCAGTGGTGGACCGATGAGCACCTGGTGTCGGACCAGAGCGGCGCAGCATCCGTCCGTGCCTTCAAGGGTGATTACGAGATCACGGCGACAATCGACGGGGTGCAGTACACCCGCAATGTGCGACTTGAAGCCGATGGCGATGTGGTGTTTCGGATGCCGCCCAGCCGGGCGACCGGGCCGGGCTTTCGCCGTAGCCGCGGCCCGAGACGGCCCACGCCGGGGAACTGAAACTGCGCACTGCCCACTGCGCACTGCGCACTGCCCACTGCCCACTGCGCACTGCGCACTGCCCACTGCCCACTGATCAGCTGGTCAGCCGGTCAGCATTCCACATTCCGCATTCGCTAAAGCGCCCAGCCGTCCCGATACTGATAGTGCAGGAGTTCGTTCGCCTTCTCGGAATTCGTGACCCGCATGTTGGCGCTATCCCAGTCCAGCCTTTCGCCGCCCAGCCGTACCGATATCGTCCCCAACAACAGCGCCTCGGTCAGCGGACCGGCAAAGTCGAAGCTCGATTCGGTGGGCGTGCCTTCCTTGCAGGCCTTGATCCACTCCTCGTGATGACCGATGGACCGTGGAAGTGTCTTCGGAGGACGCTTGTACCCCTGCATCCGCTCCTCGGGAATCAGGCGAGGGCTCTCGCCGCCCCACCCGTGAACAAGCATTTTGCCTTTGTCTCCAACGAACAGGATCCCGTCCTCGGTGGGAAGCTGACGATCCTTCTCGAGCTCTTCCGGTCGTGCCGGAAGCAGCCCACCGTCGTACCAGTGGATGCGGACAGGCGGCATTTCCCCACGGGCGGGGAAGTCATAGTGGACCATGCAGGCCAGCGGCAGTGTTTCCTTAAAGACCAGAGTCGAACACGAATGAACGCTGGTTGGCGTTGTGAGTTTCAGAGCCGTGAAGACCGGGGCGAGGTTGTGAACCCCCATGTCGCCCAATCCGCCGGATCCGAAATCCCACCAGCCGCGCCAGCGAAAAGGAACGTAGACCGGGTGGTAGGGCCTGAACGCAGCGGGGCCGAGCCACAGGTCCCAGTCGAGCGTCGTCGGGACGGCCGGACGGTCGCTGGGCCGCTCGATCCCCTGCTGCCAGAAGAGCTTGCCCTCGTGCGTCGGCCGGTCCGACCAGACGTGGACTTCGCGAACCGGTCCGATCGCCCCGTCCCAAATCCACTCTTTGATCAGGCGATTACCCTCGAACGCCATCCCCTGGTTGCCCATCTGTGTGGCCAGTTTTGACTCGTGTGCCGTCTTCGCCAGGGTTCGCGCCTCGTGGATCGTCCGGGTGAGTGGCTTTTCGCAGTACACGTGCTTACCCGCCTTCAGAGCAGCCATTGCGGCGACAGCATGTGTGTGGTCGGGCGTCGCGATGACGACCGCGTCTATGCCCTTTTCCTGATCGAGCATTTTTCGGAAATCCCGGTACCGGCGCGCATTCGGATATTGTTTGAAGCTGGGGGCAGCCGTCTCGTCGTCGACATCGCAAAGGGCGACGATGTTCTGGCTCTTGACTCCGTCGAGGTCATCGACGCCCCGTCCGCCCACGCCGATCCCGGCGATATTGAGCCTGTCGCTCGGGGCTGCCAGGCCGCGGCTGGCTCCAAGGACGTGTCGTGGGACGATGGTCAGGCCTGCCGCTCCGGCTGCCCCGCCGATGAACTCGCGCCGCGAGAGGCCGTTGCCCTTCCGGCCGTTGTCTGATTGAGACATGTCAAGCTCCTTCCGCGATGGCTGCCTGTGCGGGCCACTGCCGTATACTATAATTTTATGTCCCCGCCTATTCTTGTATATATCGTCTCAAACCGCAAAGGTGATGACCTCTACAGGGAACTGAGGAAGCTATACCCGAGGTCGCTCTACGTCGATGCGGGCTACGGCTCGCTTCCTTACCCCTTGCGCCTGGCAGTCCGTGCATTCGAGGCAGTAGGGCTGTCCGTCAAGGCACGGCCGGGTGCGGACTCTCTCCTGCGTCGCGTGATTGCACGAAAGACTCTCGCTGCGGTGAAGAAGGTAGTCACCCCCGGGGCCGACACGCATATGGTTTACTGGCACGGGTTGTTTCCGATTACCGGCGAGTGGGTCAAGCTCGGCAAGAACGGGACGATAACCGACGTGGCGATGGATCAAGTGTATTTTGACCACTTCCAGGTTCCACCAGGCCGCCCCCGCCGGATGCGCGAGGAAATCTGGGAAACCAATGCTCGCACCTGCGATTTCATCTTCACTCATTCGAACTGGGCTCAGGCTGCTAATGCCCGGCTATATCCGGACCAGCAGGCAAAGATAAAGAGAGTTGGCTGGGGCTCGGACATGGCACCGTTGCGGCCCGAGGAAGTGTTCTGCCAGGAGCGGAAGGACCAGATCCTGTGTGTGGGTCACGACTACTTCCGGAAAGGAGTGGACGTCTACAACCACGTGGCTGGCCTGCTTAGACAGAAGTTTCCGAAGTTGGACTGCGTCGTTGCGGGGCGTCCGGGAAAGAAATTGAATCCGTCCGACCTGCCCAATCTGAGAGTCCTGGGGCCGGTCGACCGGACTCGGCTGGATGCCTTGCTCCGGGCCAGCAAGCTCTTCATGCTCTTCTCTCGGTTCGAGCCGGCCGGGCACGTGACCATCGAAGCAATGTCATACGGTGTACCCGTAATTTGTTCGGACCGCGGCGGGATTGGCGAACCCGTCGTTCACGGCGAAACCGGGTTCGTCTGTGACATCGATCAACCGCAGGCAATCGCGGATTACGCCTGCCGTCTGCTTTCGGATGATCAGATGCTCGAGCAGTTCCGGCAGGAAGCGTATCGTCACGCGACCGGCCACTGGCAGTGGAAACACACGGCCCAGGCCATCTACCGCTACATGACAACCGGCCAGGCCAACTGACGTGAACGGGGCAAAGGGGCAAAGGGGCAAAGGGGCAGAGGGGCAGAGGGGCAGAGGGGAGTACTTGCCGATGGCTGGTCGCCTCCCTGTGATCACCTCATGCCCCTTTGCCCCTTTGCCCCTTTGCCGCTTCCTCAGCTCGTTCGCTGCAGAAACAACAACGTGATGTCGTCGGTCTGGGCGATTCCTTGGGTGAAGTCGCGAACGGTTTGAAGCACGTGCTCGTGCAGAGGTACCTGGCTTTGCTGTGCCGCGAACTGGGTGGCTTCTAGCAGCCGGTCATCGCCGAACATGTCTCCATCCGGGTTTTGTGCGTCGGTCAAACCGTCCGAGTAGATGAGCAGTCCGTCGCCGTGGCCCAGGCGGAAGGGGTTCGCTTTGTAGGTTGCGAATTCAAATGCCCCGAGGATCAGGCCTTCCGAGGAAAGTGTTTCGATCTTGCCGCCGCTCCTGACGAGATACGCTGGGTTGTGGCCGGCGCTGATGTAGACTCCGTCCCCTTTGCTGTCGGTCTTGAAGAAGAAGACCGTGGCGAAGCGATTGGACGCCGTCTTCTGACACAGGAAAAGGTTGAGTCGGCAGATGATCTCTTCAGGTGGACGCTCCGCTCGGCATTCCATTTCAAGCGCCCCAAGGAGAAGCGAAGCGAGCAGAGCAGCCGAGAGTCCCTTACCCGAAACGTCGGCCAGCACACCGGTCAGCCTTTGTTCAGTGGGACACGGGAAAGCGTAAAAATCCCCGCCTACATGCCTGGTCGGCTGACTGTACGCGTGGACCTGAAAGCCGCCAAATTCAGGCAGCGAGCGTGGCAGCAGGCTTCTTTGGGTCTCCTCGGCGAGTGCGAGCTCCCTCTCCAACTCGCGCCGCTCCTGGATCCCCCGAAGGTGCTCGAGCTTCTCGAATACACCGCTGGCCTGCTCCGCCAACTTGGTCAGGATCTTCTTGTCGAGACCCGACAAGGGGTGCATCGGGTTGGTGCTGTCGAGGTAAAGGATACCGTTCACTTCCTCCGACTGGCCGCGAGCCGCAATCCACGAAAGGGGCATGCAGGCGACCGCCCGGAGGTTCATCCGGATGATGCTCTCCTGCCGTTCGAACTCCTCGTCGATGCCTTGAATCATGAACACCGGCTGGCCGTCGGCGGTCACTCGGTCGACGACGCTCCGGCTGGTTTCGAAATCCGCCTGTGACAGGATCCGGCCAACCTGGTCGAGGCCGACTACGTACTCGATGCCTCCCGCCTGGCGAAGCATGATAAAGCCCCGTTCCGCGCCGCTGATGGTAACGGCCGAGCGGAGGATCTGCTGAAACATGATGTCCGGCGAGAGCTGCCCGCCATGCTGATACTGGAAATCAAGGATGCAGGAGATCTTTTCGAGGCCGGTCATGCGGTCGAATGTTGCCGCCGCGCTTCCCGGCTCCTCCGCCCAGAATTGCAGTTCCAGGCGGCCATCGGCCAGTTCTATCCGGTCGCCGTTCGAGAGGAGCTTGGTGGCGACGCGCTCGCCGTTGACCGAGGTCCCATGGGCGCTCTTCAGGTCTTCCAGGACGTAGCCGTCGCCAACTTTTCGGACGATCGCATGCCTCCGCGAAATAAAAGCGTCGGGCAGAACGACGTCGGCACCAGCCTGGCGCCCGATCAGGACTTCTTTGTCTCCCAGCTCTCGTCTTTCCTGGCGTCCGTTGAAAAACCAGATCAAACAGGCAGGCATCAGTCTTCCTCTCATGGGCGGCCGGTCCCCGCCGGCCAGAGAGCACGCGGCCCAAACGGCCGCGCCAATACCGGTATTGTACCTTTCTGACCGAGATCGTCAATGGTCGTTCGCAGGCGCAAGGGTCAGCTCCTTACTTTGTTCGGAGTTGGCTGGAAGGGGGAAAGCCAGCGAGTGCCGACTCCGAGTGCCTTGAGGTAATCGAGCCGGCGGGTTAGACCTTCGAAGTCACCGACGCCATCGCCGTCCGTGTCCATGAACGTCTCGAGGTCCAGGCTGTAGACGACGGTGTTCTTGAACCACAGGTCTTCGATCACGAACCCTCCAAAGTGAAGCGTTTTGGAAATGAAGTGATAAGCCCGGCGCGGTCGAACTGTCCTATGACCAGCGTGCACGACATTCCGGCCGACTGCAAGGGAGGGGAGGGGGAGAGGGGCAGAGGGCATAAGCACTAACCTTGTTTATAGGATCGGCTCTTAAGGCCAACGGCCTGATTCAGGTTAGCCTGGGGCGAAGCCCCAGGACTCAGTCGCGGCGCCGATTTCAGCGCTGAAGGCGCGAGTCAAAGCGCACTAGTCCCACACGTACCGCTCGTCAAACTCCACACCATGGCGGATGAGCAGTTTTCGGTACTCGTCCTGGAAGCTGATACGTTCGTGGTGTATTTCCTGCCTTTGAATGTATCGCACGACCGATTGTAGCTGGCTCTGGCTGACCGAAAATGCCGCGTAACCTCGCTGCCAGGTGAACTTTTTGGCCATGGGAGAACGCCCTTCCGCCTTGAACCATTTCGAGGACTTCTTCTTAACATCCTCGACCAGATCCGCCTGGCTCAGCGTGCGAGGCAACGTGGTGGCGACATGGACGTGGTCTGTCGTTCCATCAACTTCAGAGCAATGGCAACCGAGATCTTGAAGAAGCGTCGCCAAATAACCGTGTAGGCTTTTGCGGCTCTCCTCGTTGATAAATGGATAACGCTCCTTCGTGCTCCAAACGAAATGGACGATTACGAGACTCAGTGATTGTGGCATGGCTCCTCCCTTTCGCCGGTCATTATCTACGGCCTTGCCCCTTAGTCGCCATCGGGTTTCTTGAATCGCGCCTTCAGCGCTGAAACCCCTACTATCACTGCTTCCTAGGGCTTCGCCCTAGGCTAAACCTGAATCAGGCCGTTGGCCTTAAAGACAACGCCTACAATTAAGTTAGTGCTTATGGGGGCAGAGGGGCAGAGGGGCAGAGGGGCAGAGGGGCAGAGGGGAAGTACCAGTAGAAAAGGCTTTTCCTGCCTTTCCCTCCGCCCCTTTGCCCCTCTGCCCCTTCTTACTACGGCATCCTGAAGGAGTCGTCGAAAACGAATTCGATTTCGCCCGTTTGACCCGGTTCGATCTTGATGGCGGTGGCGATACCCGGCTGTTCCTTCATGTACATCGCGGCGGGTGAGCCCGACGGAGGTGCGGACATTCCGTCATAGGTTCCGTTGCTGTCGAACACGGCCGCTACGTAGACAGGGGAAACGCTCAGGTTCTCGATGCTGACAACGCTCTCGTTCTTGTTCGTCGAAGACGCGCCGATCGGCATCGGCCCGCTCTGGATGTCGGGCGTGTCGAAGACGAAGAGATACAGCTTGTGTGTATCGTCGACCGCACCGGCACCCGTGTATTTGACAGTAACCTTGAGAATACGCCCGGCCGGCGCCGCCTGATCCTGGCCCCATGCCGAGGTCTGACTGCAGCAGAACACCGCGGTAAACAGCGCCAGGGTGAACACTGCCGCTATTCTTGCTTGTTTCATCGGTCCTCCTTGCTGATTTCGGAGTCAGTTTAACCGCCTCGTGCTGCTTTGCGGATCGATTTTTAGGCGAACGGGCGGAATTATCCGATAGTCGGCGATTTTTAGCGGTTAGATGGAGCCTCCGCTGGTGGAGGCCCGTGTCCCGGCCATGCTAACATCGCCTCTCTATGATCAACGGAGGACGTATGCAAGAGGGAAAACGACAGACAGGCACCTCGCTCACTCGCAGGCAATTCGTCCAGGCAGGCAGTCTGGCCGCGCTCAGTATCGGCGCGGTGTCCAACCTGTCTGTGCAGGCAGACGGTGCCGCGATGTTTCGCAATCTCGGGGCGGGACATATCGGGGTGAAGGCAACGCAGGTTCAGGCGATGGAGCTCGCGGCTCGCCACGGATTCGAAGGCGTGAACGTTCATCTGTCAGACCTCGAAGCGATGACAAAGGCGCAGCGGGCTGAATTCGTCGCTTCCATGAGAGCGAAAAACCTTCGTTGGGGTTCGTCCGGGCTGTCGGTCGACTTTCGGAAAGGTGACCAGGAGTTTCGATCCTCGCTCGCTAAACTCCCTGCGCAGGCGGCCGTGCTGGCTGAAGTCGGAGCGACCCGGGTTTCTACGTGGCTGACTCCCGGGCATGCGACCTTAACCTATCGGCAGAACTTCGAATTGCACCGGCAGCGCCTGGCCGAGGCAGGGCGGATACTGAAGGACCACGGGCTGCGACTGGGACTCGAGTACGTCGGTCCGAAGACTTCCCGAGACCGCAGCCGGTTTCATTTCATTCACACGCAGGTGGAGCTGATGGAACTGATCGAGGCGATCGGCACGGGCAATGTGGGCATCTTGCTCGATTCTTACCACTGGCACACATCCCACGGGACCGCCGAGGATCTGGCGAAGCTGACGAACGAACTGGTGGTCGATGTCCATGTCAACGATGCCCAGCCGGGCATCGAGATCGACGCACTGCAGGATCTGAAACGAGCGCTGCCCTGCTCGACCGGCGTCATTGACCTGAAGACTTACATGACCGCCTTGGCACGAATGAACTACGACGGCCCGGTCACCATCGAGCCGTTCGACCAGGAACTCAACGCGATGGAAGACGACGCCGCAGTGGCGAAAACCAAGGCAGCGTTGGACAAGACGTTCGCGCTTTTGGCCTAAGGCACTGACAACTGCGCACTGCGCACTTCGTGTTTAGCGGGCTAGATTGAGCCAACCGGGCCGAAAAGCGGCGGATTCTGAACTGCGAATCCGCCCTACGACTGACAGCTTTCGCACGCCGAGCGGTCGTAGGGCGGATTCGCAGTTCAGAATCCGCCGCTTTTCGGCCCGGTTGGCGAGCGTTGTTGGTCAGTTGGTCAGTCGGGCAGTGCGCAGTGCGCAGTGGGTAGTGCGCAGTGCGCAGTTGCCAGTTGCCTCACTTCCCCCTGACCGCCGTCGGGCGGTACGGTTCGAACACGGTTCGACGGGCTTTCTCCAGCTGTTTCACCAGATCCGCGGCCTCCTGGTACAAGGCTTCCTGGCTGCGGAACGCCTTCTTGCCGGGTGGCGAGCCGAGTCGCTGGTAGTGGCCGTCGGGGAGCAGTTTGCGCGCTTTGACGTTGTCCCGGAAGTAGGTCTCGAGAATCGCGATGAGCCGGTCTCGAGACGGCGGGTCCTGAATCGGCGTCATGAGTTCGACCCGTCTGTCCAGGTTGCGGGGCATCCAATCGGCACTCGAGATAAACACGCGGTGCTCTCCGCCGTGCAGGAAGTAGTAGACCCGGCTGTGCTCCAGGAAGCGGTCGACGATGCTGATGACCGTGATGTTTTCGCTGAATCCGGGTACGCCAGGGCGCAGACAGCAGATCCCCCGCACATTGAGCAGCACCTTGACCCCTTCTTGCGAGGCGCGATACAGCGCCCGGATGATCTGGACGTCGACGAGCGAGTTCATCTTGGCCATGATCAGCGCCTTCTGGCGCTGGCGCTTCCGCTCAATTTCGACGTCGATCAGTTCCAGGAAGGTCTCCCGAAGGCCCAATGGAGCCGCTCTTAGCTTCAGAAAAGGCTGCGGCTGCGAGTAGCCCGTCACCGCATTGAAGAAGGCCGAGGCGTCGTTGGCCAGATCCGGATCCGTCGTGAGGTAGCTGGCGTCGCTGTAAATCTTCGCGGTTATTTCGTTGTAGTTGCCGGTGCCGAAATGAAGGTAGCGGACGATCCCCTGGTCTTCCTGCCTGACCACGATGCACAGTTTTGCGTGGGTCTTGAGTCCCTTCACCCCGTAGATGACCTGAACGCCTGCGTGTTCAAGCTCGCGGGCCCACTCGATGTTGCGAGCCTCGTCGAATCTCGCCTTCAACTCCACGATCGTCGTCACATACTTGCCTTTTTCAGCGGCACGCCTCAGGGCGTCGATGATCGGGCTCTTCCGGCTGGTCCTGTAAAGGATCTGCTTGATTGCCAGGACATTTGGATCGTCGGCCGCTTCATCGACCAGCCGGACCACCGGTTCGAAGCTGTCGTACGGGTGAAAAAGGAGCAGGTGACGGCCGTTCAGCTCTTTGAAGATGCTGTTTTTCGGGTCGATGTCTGGAGGCAACAGCGGCGGCCACGTCTCATACTTTAGAGCCGAAAACCCGTCGATCGTCGCAATCTTCCGGAAAGCCGAAAGGTCCAGCGGTCCGGGTTGGGCGTAGATGTCTCGAGCGGCGACTCGGAGGGCTCGACTCAGGCACGTCAGAAGGGTGCGGGAGCAGCGACTCGAAACCTCGAGTCGCACGCACTGGCTGTGCTTCCGAGCGTCCAGGACCTCTTTCATTCGGGCAAGCAGGTCACCTGCCATGTCCTCCCGGACACTGAGGTCCGCATTGCGAGTGATTCGGAAAACGGCCTGTTCCAAGACCGTTTCGCCCGGAAAGAAATCTCCGATGAACAGGGCGATCAAGTCCTCGACGAGAATGTAAGAGAAGCCGGACTCGCTCGGGACGCGGACAAAGCGTTCGGTCTTCAGCCCTACCGGGATAATGGCCAATCTGAAGCGGCGGGTCTCGGGGATGCGTATCCGGGCAGCCACGCACAATCCCAGGTTCATCATCAGCGGCCAGACGGTTCGTGAGCTGGATCTCGCGCTCTTCCGAGAGCTGAGCTCCAAAGCCATCGGGGTGACTACCGGGAAAATCTGGTTCGTGAAGTATCGCCGGGCGAAGTCTCTCTGCTTATCGGACATCTCGGTGGGATTCAGTCGTCTGATTCCGTAATCTGCCAGCTGAGGCTCGATTTCCCGCTCGTAACAGGTATTCTGGTCCTCGTTCATCTTGTGGACGCGCAGGCTGATCGCCTCAAGTTGGTCTCCGGGGCTCATGCCGCTATGGTCACTTGCCGTGACCCTCTGCTGCTGCAGCATCTGCAGTCCCCCCACCCTGACCATGAAGAACTCGTCGAGATTCGAGCCCGTGATGGCGAGGAAATTCAGTCGTTCGAGGAGGGGGACACTGGCGTCCAGAGCTTCGTCCAGGACCCTCTGATTAAACTCCAGCCAACTGAGCTCACGGTTGAGAAAAGACACGGGTTCTTTGGAGGGCATATCGACTATGAGGTTTCCTGGAGTGTGACTTTCATGCCGTAGACCTGCTCGAACATCTCGCTCTTCTGCTGGAGCGAGTACCTCTCGAGCATGAGGCTGCCCACCGCACCGCGCACGTCGATTCGCAGAGCGCCCGGCTCGACTTGAAAGGAGACGTTGCGAATGCGCTGTGAGTGACCGCTGTCAAGCGCGTCGGCGACCCGGAGAATCGCTGCGAGTTTCGAGACGGCGACGCGGGTTTGCCTGTCCATGCCGGCGTAACCATCGTGGGTCGTGCGTGGAAGCGCCCGGCGGTGATAGCGGGTCACCAGGGCGACGACCTGAAGGTCCCGTGCACTCAAGCCGAAGAGGTCGCTGTTCAGAACAAGGTACATCGAGTGCTTGTGGTGGCTGCGGTTGCTGACGAACAGCCCGATGTCGTGGAGCAGGGCTGCGACCGTCATCAGCGTTTCGAAGCGGGGAGGGAGCCTGTGTTCCTTGCGCAGCGAATCGAACAACAGCTTGGCGAGCGCCGCGACGTGGTTGGCGTGCGCCTCATCGAACTGGTATTTGCGCCCGATTTCGAGAGCAGACCGGACAATGTGCTTGCGGAATTCATGGCTCCACGCCTCTCGGGTCGCCATCTCCCACATCAGCCCGTCACGCAGGGTTCCGGTTGACACCAGCAGGTTCTTCAGATGGAAGGCCTTTGCCAGACGGGTATAGATAAGCAGCGCCGGACCAAGGCTTTCCGCGTCCGGGTAAGGCAGGTGATATCGGCGCACCAGTTCGTCGGCCGAATAGCTCAGAACTTCCTTCGTGAGCTTCTCGAGGGCATTCACCGGCAACTTGATGAGTGCCTTCTTGTCCCAGTTTTCCACCAGCAGGCTGACCGCGAATCGGATGTCGCCGCCAAGCACCATCAAGTCCGTATGGCCTTCGACGGACAGCCGCTGCTTGATCTGGCGAACCGCGCGGTCGATGTGGATTTCCATGATCTCCGGCAGCTGCAGAACGGGAGCCTCGTGGTCGTCGAGCATCTCGCGAAGCCGGAGGGAACCGAGATGGTAGGTGTGCGAGTAACTGACCTGGCCCTTTCGCAGCAGCAATGCTTCTGTGTTGCCGCCTCCTACCTCGATGACCAGGGTATCGCCCCGGCTGAGCGAGGCTTCCGAATCGAGCATGCGACTGACGGCCAGGTACGTAATCCGGTTGGTCTCGGCCTCGTCGATGACTTCGACGTTGAATCCGGTGGCGACGTAAATCCGATCCAAAAACACGTCACGATTGGTGGCCTCGCGAACGGCGCTCGTCGCCACGGCCCGGATCTGATTCTCGTCCGCGATGTTGTACTGGTGCAAGACCTCGCGGAAACTCCTCAGGACTCCGACACACTCATCGGTGGTCGTCGGCTCTATGGCGCCCTTGGTAAACGTGTCTTTACCCAGGCTGACCGCCTGCTGCAGCGATTCCAATGGGCGGACTGTGCCCGCGCTGTCGATTTCGGCGATGCCCATCCGAATGGAGGTCGAGCCGATATCGATGACGGCAACCAGCCGCGGCGCCGGCTTTGCGGCCAGTGGCTCCTTTGTAGACGTAAGGTCGACTTTGCTGATAGGTTCCATCGGAGGAGTTCCTTGCGTGACGCGCTGCTTCACCCCTTTGTCACAGTCTCTGCCCAGGCGGCCGCTCCTTTGGTCACCGCGTCATCACCGAGCTGCGAGACTACAACCTTGAACGTATCTCTGAAAACCGGCATCACTTTCCTTCGGAGCACCTGGCGGACCTCGTCGCTGTAAATGTCCGGCATGGCTTCAACCAGTCCGCCACCGAGGATGATCACATCCGGAGAGATCAAGTGAACCGCGTTGGCTATCCCGATGCCGAGCCACTGGGCCGCGTTGCGGACAATCTGTTCCACTACCTTGTCACCGGCCTTTATTGCGGCTGCGAGCGCTCCGCTTCGAATATTTGAGAGATCGGTCCCGGCTGTCTGCTGAAGCTGCGGAGCTTCACCGCGGAAGACCGCTGCGGCTGCGGCCGCGGATATCGCGAGCCGGCTGGCGAGGGCCTCCAGGCAGCCACGTTGTCCGCATCCGCACAGAGGTCCCTCGGGCATCACCTGGGCATGGCCGATTTCGAAGCAGGACCGATTCGTGCCAGTGAGAACCTTGCCTTCGTAGATACAGCCGCCGCCGATGCCTGTGCCGGGGAATACTCCCAGCACCGATCGGGCGTTTCGGCCTGCACCGAACCTGTATTCCCCGTAAACGCCGGCGTCAACGTCGTTGATGATGCAAACCGGGCACCCGAACTGGCTTTTCAGCGGGTCGCGGAGCTGAAAATTCCGCCAGCCCAGGTTCGGAGTGTCGAGCACAATGCCGCTCTGGGGATCGAGTGGGCCTGGAATCCCGAGGCCTATGCCGCCGAGTCGCCCCGTGTCGACGCCTGCACTCTGCACCGCTTCCTGGATCGTCTCGACGATCCGCCCGATACCCAGCTTGAGCCCGTTTCTTCCGAGTGTCTTCTTCCGGGCCTTGCCAACCTGTTTAAAATTCGAATCAAACACGCTGGCGAGCATTTTCGTTCCGCCCAGATCGAATCCGATCCAAAGCTTCCTGTTTCGATTTTCCGGCATCACTTGGAATTCTAGCCTTTTGCACCCGGGAGAGAAAGCACGGAAGGCAACTGCGCACTGCGCACTGCCCACTGCACTGCCCACTGCGCACTGCCTGCTGCCGTCTGCCCGCTGCCTGCTGCCCGCTGTCCTTGGGGTCGGCTGGACTTCTCGTGTATCATCGGTCGCCGGAGAGCAATACAACTATGGATACCGCAACCCGACCCGGGTCTCAATCCGCTGTCCCGGCGGGCCGTTCAGCCGCGGACGACCGCCTGGTTTCTCTCGACTTTTTTCGCGGGCTCACGATGTTCCTGCTGATCGGAGAAGCGAGTCACCTGTACTCGGTCCTCAATGGTCCGCAACTGGACGGCACCCTCCTGGGAGCGATTGGTACGCAACTTGACCATCATCCGTGGAACGGCCTGCGTTTCTGGGACCTGATCCAACCCTTCTTCATGTTTATCGTCGGCGTTGCAATGCCGTTCTCTTTCGGCCGCCGATGGGATCGCGGTGAAACCTGGAACCGGACTTTGGGCCACGCCGCCGTCAGGTCTTTGTTGCTGCTCACCTTTGGCTGGGCACTGTACTGTATCGGCCCCGGTCGAATCACGTTTCAGTTCTGGAACGTGCTCGCGCAGTTGTCCTTCACGTTTTTTGTCGCTTTTCTGATGATGCGCAAATCGGCGCCGGTTCAAATCGGGTTCACCTTTGTCCTGCTGATTCTCACCGAGGTGCTTTATCGATTCTGGCCGGTCGACGGTTTCAACCAGCCGTTCGTCCCCGACCAGAATTTTGGATCCTGGGTGGACCTGCACCTGACGGGATATCTGTCGCGCGGCCATTGGGTGGCTTTTAACGCCGTCCCGACCACAGCTCATACCATGTGGGGCGTGCTCGCCGGGCAGCTCTTGAAGAGCGCACGGCCGGAGACCCGGAAGTTGCTCATCCTGGGTGTCGCCGGCTTCATCGGAGTCATTGCAGGCTATGCGCTTGATCCGGTGACCCCGATCATCAAGCGAATCTGCACCACATCATTCGTTACTGTCTCGGGGGGGTGGTGTTTGCTGGCCCTGGCGCTCTGTTACTGGCTGATCGACATGCGAAAGTTCAGGGCGGGGACCTGGGTCATGACGGTGGTTGGTATGAACTCGCTTGCGATCTACTTGTTTACCAACTCGGGAGGCCAGGAGTGGTTTCGCCGGATTGTGAAGCCCTTCACCTCTGGAGCGTTCGGTTGGGCCGGAGAAATCACCGCAGCCGTGGTCACCAGTCTGGTTGTCTGGTTCCTGTTCTGGTACCTCTGCTACTGGCTCTACAAGAAGCGCATTTTCATCAAAATCTAAGAGACTGACAACTGCGCACTGCCCACTGC
>CAYQYP010000456.1:0-1858 GCA_964421755.1 uncultured Acidobacteriota bacterium | reverse complement strand
AGCAAAACGATTTTCCTCTTTTCCCTGATACTTGACACTTTATCCCTGAGACCTGATACCTAAAACCTGACACCTGACACTCCAATTATGGTATCCTTAATCAACCTCACCATTGGAGCCTTCCCATGTACATTGCCATCGAAGGGGTCATCGGAGTCGGCAAGACGACCCTCGCCCGCCTGCTTCAATCCGCATTCAACGCCGAAATCCTTTTGGAAGTCTTTGAAGAAAATCCTTTTCTCTCCGATTTCTATGCTGATCGTGAACGTTATGCCTTTCAGACGCAAATATTTTTTTTGTTGAGTCGCTATCATCAACAGCGGCGGACCGTGCAGGAGATCATTGCTTCAGGAAAGAATCTTCTCGCGGATTACACCTTCGCGAAAGACGCGCTCTTTGCGCAGATCAATCTCAAAGGTGACGAGCTTGATATGTACTACAAGGTACACGAGGCGCTGGCAGAGAAGATCCAAAAGCCCGACCTGCTGGTGTATCTGCAAGCCAGCACCGATACCCTCATGCAGCGTATCGCCCTGCGTGACCGTACTTACGAGCGGCAAATGGAGCGCGCCTACATTGACGAACTCAATCACGCGTACGAAAACTTCTTTGCGCAGCCTTTTGACCATACGCGTGTCTTATCGATTGAAACGGATAATCTGAACATCATCCAGAATCCCGAACACTTGAAGTTGATCGAGAACCGCATCCGGCAAAGCCTGAGCCTGCCTCCGTTTCAACAGTCGTTGCCTTTACCGGAATCACCGCGCTGAGTGCTTCGCAATCGAAGCG
This sequence comes from uncultured Acidobacteriota bacterium, assembly GCA_964421755.1. Classification (GTDB taxonomy): domain Bacteria; phylum Acidobacteriota; class UBA6911; order RPQK01; family RPQK01; genus CAVUUN01. Next base: position 1,066 of record CAYQYP010000456.1, on the reverse strand, counting down.
TACTAACCATGAAAACAAAACACTACTTGAAACCTGTCCTTCGATAGCATAGCACTCAGGACGGAAGGGAAATTATGCGAGTCACGCGTGAATCATTGATCCGGATTGCCAAGGAGACCGCGCAGGAGCGCGCCTTCAACGACCGCAGCATCATCGCCGCGTATCTGACGGGTTCGCTCGTCTCCGGGGCAGATCCCATGCTCGGCGGCACCACAGACATTGACATCATCCTTGTCCATGCAGACACGCCAATGCTCCACCGTGAGTTTACGAAATTAACCCCCGACTTTCACCTCGACATCAGCCATCGCGCCAAAGCGGAGTTCAAGAAACCACGCGAGCTGCGCCTCGATCCCTGGCTGGGATGGGAAATGTATGATCCCATGCTGCTGATGGAACGTGAAAAATTCTTCGAATTCGTGCAGGCGGGCTTGCGCGCGGGCTTCGAGTTCAATGCACCGGCGCCCGCGTTGCAGCGTTCGCGCATCATCCTTTCACATGGAAGACAGATCTGGCGTGACCTGCTTCAAGCGGAAGATCCTGTCATGCCGAAGGATATAGCGAAGTACATGAAGTCGCTATATCACGCGGTCAATGCCATCGCAGAACTCTCAGGTCCGCCCTTGCAGGAACGCCGCCTGATGCTGGAATTTCCTGCTCGAGCAGAGACAGCCAAACGTCCGGGCATGAACGCAGGATTGATCGGCTTGTTGGGCGCGTCCAATTTGGATCCAGCCACAATCAGTGAGTGGATTCCCGAATGGAAACTCGCCTTCGAAGCCGCGACAGAAAACAGCCGCGTGGACACGCGCATTCACTCGGCGCGCTTGAATTATTACGAGAAAGCGATCCATGGCATGCTGGCAGGCGACCATCCGCGCGCGGCGCTGTGGCCCCTGCTGCACACCTGGACGCTGGCAGTGGACGTGCTGCCCGAGCATGCGTTGAGCGCCTGGCGTTCCGCCTGTGAACAACTCAATCTGGCAGGAGCTGGCTTCGAAGACCGCGTGACCGGACTCGATCAATACCTCGATGAGGTGGAAATCCTGCTCGATGAACTCGCCTC
>CAYQYP010000455.1:0-3269 GCA_964421755.1 uncultured Acidobacteriota bacterium | reverse complement strand
TCAGCGCCGCCACGGGTCTCCCGTGACGCGTGAGGATGATCGCTTCCCCCCGCTCGACCTCACGGACTCGTTCGGCCAGAGTCGCCTTGACCTGCGCAATTGAAACCCTCCGTGTCAAATCCACCTCCTACGGGTCATATTGGTCATATAGGTCATCCGATATTCTATACCATCTTTGTCAAAGCAGCTTGCTGCTTCCGATCGCAGCCAAAAGGCAGCAAAGCCGAGTACGAGTATGAGTACGAGTCCACGAGTACGAGAAATCCAGCGCCCAAGTCTTTTTCGTACTCGTACTCGTACTCGTACTCGGCTTTGCTGCCTTTCGGTCTTTCGGGGCCTCATGTTCTATCCCGGCAGCTACGTGAAATGCGAAGATCAGGAGGAGCGGATTGCGCGGTCTACGCGGAGTTCTTCGGCGGCGTCCGCCCGGCCCGCACCACCGTCCAATCGGTGCTGATCGCCGGCATCAAGGTGGAAATCGACGCCGTCGCCCGCATCCCGCAAGGCGGATAAAAGGGAAGCAGAACGGATCGCCTTCTCGAGTAGAATCCATGGTTATGAAATCCTGGAAGCCGCTTTTGGGTTTGATCCTCACTCTCTCGCCCTCGCTCGCACAGGCGCCTTCGGATCGTGTCAACGTGGATCATGTGCGAAAACGAGCCGAAATCCTGGTGGAAAGACCCGACGGACAGGTGGTCATTTACCTCGAGCCCGTAAGTAATCTGCTGTTTCACACCTTGAACATGTACGACCTGTTCGGGGGACAGGGAACAGACTACGGCTTGCGCAACGATCAGGCGGCCCGCAAAGCCGTGGATTTCGAGATTCGAGCTCAGTTCAACGGCAAAGACAGGTATTTTTCACGACAGGGGACGGTCAGCCTGTACTCGCCGACGATGAAGGCCTTTCTCGAGCAGCAGGCTTATCTGAAGAACCCGGACCAGTCACTGCTGGCAGGCCTCGCCCCGGCGCCGTTCAACACCGCCCTGATCAAAACCTGGGATGCCTTTTACAGGGAGTACTGGGACCGACGGTTCCAGGAACTCACCGAGGAGTTCCGCAAAATGGACGCCAACGTTCGTTGGAGTGAGACGTTGGTAAGTATGGAGCAGGTATCCGGGCGCCAATGGCAGGGAACGATGCGAGTTTTTGCGGTTGAGGCGACCGGGAAAAGCGCGTTCACCTTCGCAAAAACGGTCTGTGTCGGAACTCTGGAGGCGGATAACGATGCCGGATTCGTCCATGAAGGCCTTCACCTGCTTCTCGGCGAGGAATGGGCAACATCGCCTCGCATCAACCAGTTCATGGCTGGTGTCCCCTTTGATCACAGGCTTTGGGGATCTGATTGGTCGTCCTTCTACGAGCAGGCTTTCGTAGTGCTCGCCGACCTTCACCTCCGTAACCTTCGACCGCGTAAACAAATGTCGCAGGAGGAGTTCCTTCGACTGAACCTGGAAGGCAATGGGGTAGGAGAATTGAGCGAAATAGCGTTGGACGTTGTCCTCCCCTACCTCCGCAACCCGGACGGCCATGTGGAGGAAGTCATGTGGCATCTCGTTAGACGGGCTGAGGCACAGCGTCGAGCAGTCAAGAAGTGATTCAAGGAGTTGTGTCAAGGGATCAAAGCACGTACGCAGTCCAGACCACATCTTTAAATCGTCGCAAAAAGATTGTTCAGGCACTCAGCCAGAGTCGGATGGGCGAATATCCCTTCTTTGAGTTTCTTGTAGGAGATCTGGCCGATCATCGCTATCTCCAGCATCGACATGATCTCCCCGCCCTCGACCCCCAGGACCGCGCATCCCAGTATCTTCTCGGATTCAGGATCGACAAGCGCTTTGATGAAACCCCGCGTCTCGTTCAGCTCGATGGCCCTCGCCACGTAGCTCATCGGCATCTTGGCGACTCGGAAGTTGCGTCCGTCCTGCCTCGCCTCCTCTTCGGAGAGCCCGACGCGGCCGAGCTGTGGATCGATAAAAACCGTGTAAGGAACCAGCCGCCCTTTCGTTGTCGCGTTGCCCCCCTCGAGGAGATTCGTCCTTAGAATCCGGAAATCGTCGTATGAGATGTGAGTGAAGGCAGGGCCGGGTTTCACGTCTCCCATCGCGAAAATGCCCGGAACACTGGTTTCCAGCCTTTCGTTAACCGGAATGAAGCCCTCCTTATCGGGCTCGACTCCGGCCGCCCGAAGGTTAAGAGAGGCGGATTCCGGGATTCTTCCGACAGCGACGAGCAGGTGGGAGCCCTCCAGGAGCAGATTTTCCCCGTCGCGCGTCGCATGAAGTCGAATTCGCTCCGCCTCCCCGCGCTCGACTCTCGTGACTTCGGTAGCCACCAACACCCTGATTCCGTCGTCCTCCAGGATCTTCTTCAGTTCGTCGGCCACATCAGGATCCTCGCGGGACAGCAATTGCCCGCCTCTTTGGATGACAGTCACCTTGCTTCCGAACCGCCGAAACATCTGCCCGAATTCCAGGCCTATATAGCCGCCACCCATAACCAGCAGATGCTCAGGCAAGTCGGTCAGTTCCATGATGCTCGTCGAATCCAGCTTTGGGACCTTGTCGAGTCCCTCGATTGGGGGTATGGAAGGGCGCGCCCCGGTATTAATGAAGATTTTGTCCGCGAGCAGATGAAGCAAGTCCCCGTCATTGGTGGCCACCTCGATTTCTTGCGGACCCAGGAAACGCCCCGTCCCGTGGATGAGAGTGAGGTTCTCCGTCGTTTCCAACGACCGCAGGACGCCACCTCGAAACGTCTCTACGACCTCTTGCTTTCGCTCGATCACCCTGCCGAGATTGACGGATTCAGTCCCGCAGCCCACGCCGTAATCCGCCCCACGCCTTGCCAGGTAGGCCACTCTTGCGCTAGCCACCATGGTCTTCGTTGGCGTGCAACCCCGATTGATGCAAGAGCCGCCCACATGACTGCGTTCGATGACGGCCGTCTTCCAACCCGCCTGTCCCAACGCGACCGCGAGAGGCTTCCCTCCCTGTCCGGTCCCTATGACAATCGCGTCGTATCTTTGTGAATGAGATCGTGCGGCCATGATTACCTCCTAACTGACTAACCGGAACGTCAAGAAATCAGAGCGCACCTCTTGCTGGGAGCGCAGGCATCCTGCCTGCACTGGGGCCGCAGGCATCCTGCCTGCTTGTGCCGCCTGCGCGATCAATGGTGCAGGCGGCACAAGCAGGCAGGATGCCTGCGGCCCCAGTGCAGGCAGGATGCCTGCGCTCCCAGCCCATCCAGCCAGGCAACGGCATCCG
>CAYQYP010000454.1:0-6373 GCA_964421755.1 uncultured Acidobacteriota bacterium | reverse complement strand
AGGGCGAAGCGCTTTGTGCGCAGCCCTGGGTCTAAGGTAGAGGCGGAGACAAGCCCTGAAAGGGCGCAAGAACGGCAACATTATCAGGACCTTACGCCCTTACAGGGCTTCGCGGTCGAGACCGTGTTGACCCAGGGCTACGCGAAAAGCGCGCTTCGCCCTGGGCTATTATGTGCCGGCCTTTCAGGCCTTAGGAACTTATTCGACGCCCTCTCTCGTGCGCGGCTCCTTGCGATTTCGCACGCGGTGCGATTCCTGCCTATTCCCCGCGGGTCGGTCCACTTTTCCGACGACCTCTGGGCTCGAACGCCTCCTCGTCACGCTGCGCTATTCCAACACTTTGATCTTCATATTGCGGAACCAGACGGGTTGCCCCTCTCGACCGTGGATGCCTTGCAACCCGATTGGCCCCTTTCGCGCATAATCCTTCAGCGCCTTTGCGAACTTGTTCGGGGTTCCGTTCGGGTTCTTTCGCGGCTCGGCCCAGTCATCGAGATTGACGTCGAGCACCTGTTCTCCGTTGAACACCAGGTAGAGACGGCTGCCCTTGCAGGTGATGGTAAAACGGTTCCATTCGCCCGCCGGCTTCGCCACGTTTTTGCTGGGCGCTTTTGCGTCATACAGCGCGCCCACCATTCCGATGCGGCTGCCGTCGGTGGTTTCATGAACCTGGATCTCGAAGGCCGAGAGCACATCTTTGATATCACCGGCCCGAAGAAACACGCCGCTGTTTGCGCCCTTGGCCACCTTGAATTCCATGTCCAGGACAAAATCCCCGTAAGAGTCCTTCGTCCAGATAGTGCCGTGACCGACAGCATGGAGGATGCCATCTTCGACGACCCAACTTCCCGGTTCCAAGATGGCGTTGGAGAGGTCACTGGAAAAGAGAGTCTCCCAGCCGGAAGTGTCCGGGTGAGAATTGGTCGGCAACGCCTGACCCAAAGCCGGAGCACCGAGAGCAACTACGAGACATACCATCCAGACCGCGTTCTTCAGACTTGTCATGTTTTCCTCCAGTTTCAAATTCTTCTTTCACACGGCTCGCTGCCAAGGAATTTACCATTCTTTTCGGCTCCCTGCTGCCGCCGTCGCTACAAAGGACTTGTTATGGCTGATGTCGTGCGGAGGGCGAGATCGAATGGAGCCGCGCACGAAAGCGAACGGTAGTGAGCGCAAGAACAGCAAACGGAGCGCTTTGCGCGAAGTGCGCGGATCGTTTTTCTGCGAAGATTTTACGCTTTGACTAGACAGACCCAATATCGAACATCGAATATCGAATATCGAATGTCGAAGGAAGGAAAAGTCTGTAGACTCGGCGAATATCGGAGGAAGGGAAGGAATTCTTCACTTCGACATTCGATATTCGACATTCGATATTCGATATTCGATCTTTCTTCTTACTTTCTTCTTAATCGCGCTCGAATGGCAGCTTTGTCCGTGCCAGTCCGTTTAGTCCGTGTTACAAACGCGGCATTTCTCGTAGACGCGAGCAGCCCGCTCGCTCGGCTCTAGTCCCCTAATCGCCCGGCCGCTTGCCCTGCTCAAGACCGCTGCGACGGCGGCGAAAGGTCATCAGAACCGGACGACTCCGCCGATGGATACCCGGTGTGCGCTCAGGTGACTGTCTCGCCCATCGATCACAATGTAATCCCATTGGACTGGCCGCACGGCAAACAGGCGGCTTAGCCTGACGTCAACGCCTCCGCCAAAACCGTAGGCGAAGTTCCAGCCGTTGTTCACCCGTGGAAAACCCGCATAGTAATGCGTGCCAAACAGGCTTCGGGCGAAACCTGTCAGTTTGCTGCCGCGAACGGACAGTTGCGGCCCGAAAAGGAGGGAATATCGCTTCGCAGGGTCGGTAGTGGCATCCAAAAACGCGAAGTCGGGCGATTGAATGGCCGCGTCTGCGGTGAGTCCGAACCAAGGCGTCAAATTCAGGTTCGCGGCCGCGTTCAAGCCGGCCAGCCTCATTCCATTTTGCCGGCGCTGATAGGAGAAGCCTCCGAACAACTCGCTGCGCGGGGTGTTATTCTTCTCGGTCCGCACAAACGGTACACGATTCTGCGTCGAATTTGCAGTCGTGGCGGTTCCAATGCTGGCCGCCGCCCGCGTGCCCGGGGCCTGCCCGGCCGACTGGGTGACGGTCTCATTATGTGACTGCTCGTCCGGCACAACTGATTCCGGGGGCTGAGCGCAAACCATTGCACAAGCAAGGCACAAAACAATGGGAAGACAGAGGCTGACATGCATGGCTGACCTCACGAGATTAACTGCTTCAATGTCCGGCCTGAAACGGTGGCGAGAATTTACCGGGCGCAACGGCCTGCATGCCCGATCCGCCGTCGTCACTACTTGACTCAATTGTAGCAGGGCCGGGAGGCGAGCCGGAAACTGCGAGACTCGTGACATTTAAATACGAGGCAATGGAGCGAGTCAGGTGGTCCGCTTACTCGCTCGCTTCGCTCGCTGTCGTGCGCGGCTCCATTCCACCGCTACCTTAGCTTGTCCAAGCTTGAGTGCCAACTTTCAGGCAGTGGCACTGACGATGCTGCTCGTGACGTCCGACACCGAGGAAACGCCGGTCAACACCATGGCGCGCTCCAGCTCGCCCCGCATTCGGTTCATGAACAGCGCGACTCCGTCGGAGCCGCCTCCGTATGCCGCGCGCAGGATGTGCCGGCCGACCATGACCACATCGGCGCCCAGCCCCAGGTACTTCAGCACGTCGTAACCGGATCGTACGCAGCCGTCGGTGAAGATCGGGATCTTGCCTTTCAACTTGGCGGCAATGGCCGGCAGAATCTCTGCAGTGCCCGGCGTGTGGTCCAACCGGCGCCCGCCGTGATTTGACACGGCAATCCCCGCAACTCCGGCGTCGAGGCATCTCAAAGCGTCGTCCACCGTCATGACGCCCTTGACGACGATGGGCAGCTTGAACGCCTTGACCAGTTCACGCAGCTCGGCCACGCTCTTCGGACCGGAGTCCACATCGATGGAAAGCCAAGCGGCCCCGGATTGCTCGATCAAAGGCAGCCACTGGAGGATGATCGGGTTGGGGGCGGGCTTGCTGTTGTACAGGGCCTTTCCTTTGAAGCGCTTAACAATCTCCAGCCTGCTCTTCACGTCGTCGGGCGGATATCTCGGATCGTCGCCTACGGAGCCCAAAGTGCCGGCGGAGTTGCATCCACCGATCAGCGCCTCGAACCAGTCCGCGACCGGCATCCCCTTGCCGAACCTGGTGGCGGCGGGGCCCATGGGAGCGGCCACGGCCGGGAAAGAAATCTTGTGGCCGAAAATCGTAGTCGACGGATCGGCCTTGGTCACGTCGTGCAGGGTTCGCATCACGAGCCGGACGCGTTGGAGCGCGGTGAAGTTGTTCTGGAACGACATGCCCGATCCGGCGCCGGCAATTCCGCCCGCATTTCCGGAGCATGCGACACCATTGCACACCGGGCAAACCCGGCATGTCGGGTAGAGGCGTTCGCGAGCTTTCTCGAGGATTTCCTTCTCGGAGACCAGCGGCTTGCCTGGCGCCGGAGCCGGTTCGGCTTGTTTTGCGGAGGCATCCGCCCCGGAAGCTTGCGCCTGCGGCATCGCCTGGCTGACCAGGCTCCCGCCCCCGAGAACCGCAAAACCCTGCAGTAGATTCCGCCGGTTGAGGCGGCTCCGATCGCCAGCCGTTTCATCATCCGGCTGCAGGAAAGTCTGATTCGTCGTCTCGGGCTGGGCAGAAGCCCGATTCATGCGCTTCTCCATGACTCCCTCCTCGCTCTACATCGACCCGCCAAAGCCTTCAAGCAATTCCATTCGATCCGGGCAGCGGGGACTATTCTGAACCGGGATTCAGGGTTTCGCCAGCAAAACCAAGACGCTCTCAGATCCTCCCCCTCTTGGACCTCGCTCGCTTCGCCCCGTTATTCCCGCTCAGGCCCTGGGCTCCCACTCCCCGACCGGCGACACAGCTCTCGATTCGCGGTTGAGCGGAGGGACCGGTGCGTCGCAGCGGATCGAGGCTCTTCTATCGGTTTTAGCAGCCCGATAAAATATTAGTAAGCACCTGCCGGCGGCCCTCTCGGGTCCGCCTAACTGTTAACAACTTTTCAAGACGGAGGTCAGAAATGATTCGTTTTTTGGATCAAGTATCCGGCTCTACAATCCACGCCGTCGATGGCGATATAGGAAAGGTCGTCGACTGCTACTTCGATGAACATCGGTGGGCTGTCCGTTACCTTGTCGTCGAAACCGGCACCTGGCTCGAAGGTCGTCAGGTTCTCATCTCCCCAGCATCCGTCGACCGAGTCGACTGGAATGACGGCAAAGTCAACCTCAACATCGATCGGATGAGAGTAAAGAACAGCCCCCCCGCAGACCTTACACAACCCGTCTCGCGGGAGTACGAAAGCAGCTACTCCGAGTACTACGGTTACCCCCACTACTGGGAAGGTACGGACATCTGGGGGTCAGCGACTACGCCCCGGGCCTATGCCTCGCGTCCCGGAACTGCCGCCCGAACGAGTGGAGAGCCGCACCCCGCAAGTGAGGCGCGGGGGAGAATGGGGACCGCGGCCTCATCGAAACGCGGCGTAACCGGTAGCCAGCTCCGAAGCGCGAAGGAGGTCGCCGGATACCACATCAGGGCGACTGACGGTGAGGTTGGCCACATCGACGACTTCCTGGTTAACCGCGACAGCTGGGTGGTCAACTCAATCCTTATCGATACCTCCAACATGCCTGGTGGGAAGCCAGTCCTGCTTCATCGGGAACGGATCGATAGGATCGACTGGAACAACAAGGAAATCCGCGTGCGAGCCACTACTCAAGAGATCAAAAACAGCCCCGAGTACGTCGAAGAGACGACGACTGGGCGTCGCCGCTGATTGAGCCAGGGGCAAGTGGGTCGGGGCCGTGACTTAGGGGCCTGTTGCCCGAATCGTTTTGGCCAGTAACCCTCCGCAAGGCTATCGATTTGGGCAACAAACCCTTCAAATTTCAGTTTTGGTCGTCTGCTTCAAGCGAGGAAATTGAGATTTGAGACCTCTTATCGAATAAACGTGCGTCGGATGCTTGCCCTTTAACCGGGCAGAATCACACCACGATGCTAGAAGCGAGGACTCCCTGCCTGCAAACACAATTCCTTCCCTATCAAATGGTTAACTAATTCAGCCGCTGATGTATAATTGAGGAAGTCCGGCGATGAACCGTTTCGGAATCTGCTGCCCGCTGGAATTCTCCTGTTGCTGACTCTCCCAAGCGGAGTTCTCGGCTACAAGCTCATTTGGAAATTTGAGTTGCTCGATGCCGCCGTTTTACGATCGACATCAACGAGGTGAAGCCAGTTTCGCTTCGGCGTTTTCTCGGTGGCACTGGCAGTCATCCGTTTCCGAAATACCGTTTAGGCTGCGGGCCGGGCAGTCGAGTCTTTTTCGAGGCGAGCTGTCGGGCTACCCAAAAGGAGGACGATGATGACAAAAATCACGCAGATTAAGAACCATTGCATTGTGTGCGGATTCGGTAGAGTCGGGCGTCGCGTCGCCGAAGTCTTCCGGGCCTCCGGAGTCCCGTTCATCGTGGTCGACGACAACGAGGAATCGGTCGGAGAGCCTGAGGAGCGTGGAATTCCCAAGGTGACCGGTGATGCTACCGCAAATGAGGTTCTGATTCGCGCGGGTATCGAAAGGGCCAAGGCCCTGATTGCCTGCTCCGATTCGGACGTTTCGAACGTCTCGATTACGCTCTCAGCACGCTCCCTCAACCCTCACCTGCATATCGTGGCAAGGGCTGCGCGCCGGGACGCTGAGGAAAAACTTGTGATCGCAGGTGCCAACCGGGTCATATCCCCCTACTTCATAGCCGGAATCCGGATGGCTGCATTCGCCATGCACCCGGTTATCAGCGACTTTCTCGAACTGGTTGCGCACGGCGGCCACCTCGAGTTCAAGCTCCATGAAATTTCAATCGGCGAAGATTCCAGGCTCGCCGGCAAGACTCTAAAAGAGGGGGCGATCCGGGACCTTTCAGGAGCCCTCGTGCTCGCCATTCAGAGAGCTGACGGAAGCTTCGATCTGCAACCACAGGCGTCCTCGCTGATCAAGAAGGAAGATACTCTGGTCGTCATCGGGACAGACGAACAGATGAGAGCGCTGGAGGCTTTGGTGGCGCAGCGCGAGGCGGTGACGAGGTGACAGGGTTCAGGTCGGAGAAGTGCGTTCGGCCCACAGGTATTGACGGACTGGTTATGGGCTGATGTCGTGCGGAGGGCGAGATCGAATGGAGCCGCGCACGAAAGCGAACGGCAGTGAGCGAGAGTAAGCGGACCACCAATCATTCGCTAAGTCGAGACATTTAAACACGAAGCAGTGGAGCGAGTCAGGTG
>CAYQYP010000453.1:0-5111 GCA_964421755.1 uncultured Acidobacteriota bacterium | reverse complement strand
TCGACTTAGCGAATGATTGGTGGTCCGCTTACTCTCGCTCACTACCGTTCGCTTTCGTGCGCGGCTCCATTCGATCTCGCCCTCCGCACGACATCAGCCCATAACAAGTCCGTCAATACCTGGGCCGAACGCACTTCTCCGACCTTATTCAACACCTTCGCTCTCGTGCACGGCTCCTTTCGCTTTCCCTACTACGGATGACGTCCGCCATTTGGCCGCCTCCGTTTCTTCCCCTTGAACTTACCTCCCCGACCACAATACGCTCGTTGACATTACACTGGAGAACGCCATGATTTATCGTAATTGGAAGCTTGCAGTTGTTGTGTTCGCCGGGATGCTGTATCTGCGGGGAGCCGGAGCTTTGCTGGCGGCTCCCCTCCAATACCACGTCGTAACCGCCAATGAGTGGCTCTATCCGGACACGCCGATACCGGCGTCGCCCGCCCGGGCTATAGATCTGCATTCGGCGCGTGGCGGGCGGGTTGGGTTCCAGGTACTCCTGCGCGGTGTGAAGAAGGACGATCCGCTCACCTGCAAGTTCGAGGGTGGCCCGACGCCGGAGATCTACCAGCTGATTGACGTAAACGTGCCTGAGAACTCCGGCCCGCCGTGCAGCGCGATCCCGCCCGATCAGCCCAAGCCTGACTACGTGATTCGGAAGGCCCCCTACCGCGTGTACGAAGCCCTGCGTCCAATGCGGGACGGGTCCAGTGCCCGGGGTGATACCGAAGCGGTCTACGTGTCATTCAGGATCGGTTCGGACGCGAAGCCCGGGCAACAGAAGGGAGCCTTGCGTATCCAGGTCGGCGACCAACTTGCCGAGGTCCCGGTTACGCTGACAGTGCATGCAGCGCAAGTGCCCGAGAAGGGTCACCTGCGCGTCACAAATTGGTTCAGCACCGGACACATGGCTCGCCTGCACAAGGTTGAACCGTGGTCCGAGCCGCATTGGGAGATGCTTCGTCAATACGCCAAAATGATGCGGCGCGGGCGCCAGACAGACTTCATTCCCGCACGGCCGGAACAAAAGAAGGTTGGTACGGCCCGCTGGGAGTTCGACTTCTCCCGCACCGAGAGAATGATCAAGATGTTCATGGACGAAGGCTTCACGCACATCGAGCTCCCGCACATCGCGGGGCACGACCGTCGCAAAGAAGCGGTTGCGCGATTCGTCGTCAATGTCGATGGCAAGCCGACGCCTGGAACATCACACGAAGCCTACGAATTCCTGGCCCAGTACCTGACCGCCTGGGCGAACATGCTGCGGCGCAACGGATGGTACGATCGAGCGACGCAGCACGTTGTCGATGAACCGCCACCCGAGCATTTCCCCGAATACCGCATCATGGCCGGCACGGTGAGGAAATTCCTCCCCGGCGTTCCGCTCATCGATGCCCTCGGTGAACCGGAGCTCGACGGTGCAGTGGACATCTGGGTCCCGCTCAGCGAGAGCTATGAGAAGGGCCGCGAAAGCTTCGAGGCGCACCGGCGCCGCGGAGACGTCATCTGGTTCTACACCTGTTGTGCGCCGAGCGGGTTTCACCTCAACCGCTTCATCGATACAGAGCTCCTGCGGACCCGCCTGCTTCACTGGGCCAACTGGCGTTACCGCCTCGATGGCTATCTCCACTGGGGTTTGAACCAGATCATCGAGGAGCAGCACCCGTTTGAGAACACGACTCCCCCGCACGGGCCGTACAAGGATTTTCACTTGCCACCGGGTGATTCGCACCTGGTGTATCCGGGCGAAGATGGCCCCTGGTCGAGCGTGCGCTTCGAAGCCATGGGCGCAGGCATCGAAGACTACGAGCTGCTCCGAGTCGTTGCCGGACGTGATGAGAAGCTAGCCGACGAGATCTGCGGGCAGCTGGTGCGGACTTTTACTGATTACGATGCAACCACGAGGGGATTCGAAGCGGCCCATCGACGGCTGCTGGAAGAAGCCGGGAAGGCGAAATAGGATTCAAGGAGGACTGTCTTGGTCAAACAAGGGATTTCGAGTCGGGTTTCTCTTCTCCTGTTTTCGTTTTCCCTGGTTCTCGGTTGGGAGTCGGGAGAGGCCGCACCTCGGGTCGGAAGCGATCTGGGATTGTTGCCCCGCCCCATGCAGCTCGAGCAGCGCGAGGGAGTCTGGGCGTTCACTGAGCAGACCCGGGTTGTTGCGGACGAGGCGGCTGCAGACGAAGGTCGAAAACTGGCCCTCGCGCTCTCCGATGCTTTCGGGCGTCCGTTATCGCTTGTTTCGTCGGGCGGGGGAAGAGAAGACATAACCCTTGTATTGGATAACTCCCGCGCGGATCTGGGCGAAGAGGGCTACGAGTTGCTGGTCGCGCCTGCTGGAGTGCGGATGACGGCGCGAGCGGCAGCGGGCCTTTTCTATGCGGGACAGACCTTCCGACAGTTGCTTCCACCGGCTGCCTGGCGACGGGCGGCGGCGCCTGCCGGGGCAGACTGGCAGATTCAAGGCATTCGCATCCTGGACCGCCCGCGGTTTTCCTGGCGCGGGCTACTGCTCGATCCGGCGAGACATTTCATTCCCAAGGCCGTCCTGTTCGAAATGCTGGACGCGATGGCCATGCACAAGATGAACCGACTCCAGCTGCATCTGACGGACGACCAGGGCTGGAGGATCGAGATTCGAGCATTTCCGCGCTTGACGGCCCGGTCGTCCTGGCGTTCGGGAACGCTTCTCGGACATCTGGATAAGGAGCCGCATCAATTCTCGACCGTGCCCCACGGCGGCTTCTACTCGCAGGATGACCTGCGCGAAATCGTGGCTTACGCAAAAGCGCGCCACATCGTCGTCATCCCCGAGATCGAGATGCCGGGTCACGCCCGTGCCTGGCTTTCGGCTTATCCGGAATTCGCGGTCTTTCCCGAACGGGCCGCCAACATGGACCTGTGGCAACGCTGGGGTGTCAGCAAAGACGTGCTCGCGCCCCGGCCGGCAACGCTCGAAGCCTGCCGCCGGATCCTCGATGAGGTCTGCGACATCTTCCCGTCCACCTGGATCCACACCGGGGGTGACGAGGCGCCGCGCGACCAGTGGAACGAGAGCAGCGAGATCCAGAACTTGATCAAGAGCCTTGGTCTCAAGAATGCCGACGAGCTGCAGGCATGGTTCACGGCCGAGTTGAGCCGCTACCTGGCGGGCAAAGGACGACGGTTGGTCGGCTGGGACGAGATTCTGGCAGGCGCGGAGCTCGGCGGGGCCGGGGCGAAGACCGCGCTGCATCCGAGCGCAGTTGTCCATTCCTGGCGTGGCGAGGAGGGGGGCCTGGCAGCGGCCAAAGCGGGGCACGATGCGATCATGAGTCCCTACCGGTGGACCTATCTGGATTACCGCCAGGGTCCTCCGGCCGAGGAGCCCTTGGCAATAGGCGGATCGATCAGCCTGGCCCGGACATTTGCGTATGAACCGGTTCCGGCCGGCCTGCCGGAGGCCGCTTCAGTTCGAATTCTCGGCGGTCAAACGCAGGTGTGGGCCGAGTACCTGCCCGGGTTCGAGGCGGTCGCCTACATGACTTTCCCACGCGCTTCCGCCCTGGCCGAGGTTTTTTGGAGTCCCCGGGAAGGCAAGGAACTCTCCGATTTCCTCACGCGTCTCGAAAAGCACGAAAAAAGGCTGCTGGCGGCAGGTATTCACCACAGAGCCCTCGCCCGGCGCACGAGTTGGCCCCAGGCGTCTGGCCAGGTGCTGGCTGAAGCGCGAGACGCGGTCATCCACGGGACTGAAATCAGCCGCCGTGAAGACGGCGCTCTTGCCGGCTGGAAAAACCCGGAAACGCTCATCGCCTGGCGGGTCCAACTGCCGGCACCCGGTCGTTATCGCCTGGCCCTGCTCCTCGATCCTGCCTCGGGGGCGGGCGGATCCGTCGAGGCGATGATCGCCGGGACGGTTCTCCCCCAGAAGGAACGGCATGCGGACCGGATCGGCCTCGGCGCATTCGAGGCGGAGACCCCGGGCCCCCACTTGTTGTTCCTCAGGGGCACGCCCGGCGCGGCCGAGTTCCCGATCATCAAGGGAGTTCAGCTTGAGCCTTCCGAGAAGGTTCTATTTTTCGACGATTTCGAGGGGCCCGAACTGGATACGACCAAGTGGGTTCCCGGACTGCACCAATGGGGCCCGAACAACCGGGGAGTGGTCCCGGAGAACCTGAGCTTGAGGACAGTTACCGACGAAGGGCGGTCGGTCACGGTTCTCGATACAGAGGCTCACGGCGACCTGTACCGGGGCCCGGTCAAAGGGATCAAGAGCAAGCCCAATGGCCTTCCCCTGGCCGATCCGGGACGATACGAACGGGTTGAGGACGGCACTCGCGTTGGGGGACTGGTCTGGACGAAGCAGAAGTTCGGGCCGGGGCGGTACGAGGTGCGGATGAAGAACCTCCCGCTCCCCGGCGGCTGTTCGTGCATTTGGAACTACTACGAGGGCAACGGCGATTACACTGAGATCGACATCGAAATGCCGGCCAACGGAAAGGCGGAAGCGCCCAACTGGTCAAACTGGGCTGGTCTGAATACGTACTACCCAGGGCCCGAACATATCAACGAGAAGGTGCAGGACACCGGTGCACCGCAGAATGACGGTCGATTCCACGTCTATCGGTGGGATTGGTACGACGGGACCAACGGCCCCGCGCGAGTCGAGTTTTACGTGGATGGCCACCTGCTTCACACTTCGACCAGCAAAATCCCCAAGTCGCCGGCGCAGCTCTGGGTCGGCAACTGGCCGGCCGTGTGGTCTGGACACTTCCGTTATGATATCCAACATCTCTTCGTGGATTGGGTCAAGATCACGGCACTTGACGAAACGACGCGGTGAGGTTCGGCACGACACTGAACTGAAATCGGGAGGGAATATGGACCGTCGCAATTTTGTCTTTTCCTGCTCGCTTGCCGCTCCTCTCGCCGGCGGGCTGGCTCGGGGTTCTTCGCCGGAACGGCGATGTGTCGAGATGATCCCTCTCGTTATGGGCTGATGTCGTGCGGAGGGCGAGATCGAATGGAGCCGCGCACGAAAGCGAACGGCAGTGAGCGAGAGTAAGCGGACCACCAATCATTCGCTAAGTCGAGACATTTAAACACGAAGCAGTGGAGCGAGTCAGGTG
>CAYQYP010000452.1:0-5296 GCA_964421755.1 uncultured Acidobacteriota bacterium | reverse complement strand
GCGGTAGGTGCGAAAACGAGCAAGGGACCCAAGAGGCGCAAAGAAAACGCAAGGGAAGAGGTTTGACCCGACGGATCCGCCCAGTCCAACGGATCGGGCCGATGGTTCCTATCTCATTCATGGAGAAAACAAGTGTGATATAAGCAGAGACGCCATGAGTCAACTGTTTACACAAGCACCGAAGGCGATCCTGAGCCTCTGCCTGGCCCTCGGTTTTGACTGGCTGGGGGCAAACAAAGTCCCATACAGCGACTCCTCCTCAATCCACCGAGGGGAATGATTGGACAAGGTCGAGGGCAAAGTCGTGGTCGACTACTCCGAGCCGGAGAATCCCGAACGATCTGAGAGCCGTAAGTTGCGAGTACTGGACCCGCGGGGAGGCGCGATCGCCATTCAGGCACACGACGCCGACAGTACGTGGCATTTCAGAGAGATCAAGATCCGGCGGTTGCCGGACTAGGTCAGCAGGCAGAAGGCAGAAGGCAGCAGGCAGCGGGCAGTGCGCAGCGGGCAGTGCGCAGCGGGCAGCGGGCAGTGGGCAGCGGGCAGCGGGCAGTGCGCAGTGGGCAGTGCGCAGTGGGCAGTGGGCAGTGGGCAGTGGGCAGTGGGCAGTGGGCTTGTTATGCAAAACGGCGAAATCATTGATCGGCGAGAGAGTCTGAAGCGCATTACCTGTCTCGGCGCCATTGTTTCCGGGGCCATCGCGACTCGGCCGGCTGCCGGCGAAACCGACCGCCCCTTTCTGGCAGACATCGGCGTCTGTACGTCGTGGAGTAACCACGCGCTCCTGCGCCAGAGCGGATACGCCTTCGTCGAGGAGAAGGTGGCCGACCTCCTGCTGCCTGACCAGCCAGAGGACCAATTCCGGGAAAAGCTCGAAGCAATAAAGACGTCATCGCTGCCCGTCAGCGCCTGCAGGGTCTTCCTGCCTGGCAGCTTGCCCTGCGTAGGCCCCGCCGTGAAGCAAAGGGCGCTCATGGCTCATACGGAAACCGTGCTGAGACGCGCGGGTGAAGCAGGTGTCCAGACAATTGTCTTTGGCAGCGGCGGAGCGCGAAGAATCCCGGACGGGTTTGATCCCGGCAAAGCCCGTGAGCAGTTGATCGGTTTTCTGCAAGAAGCGGTGCCCATCGCCTCAAAACATGGCGTAACCCTGGCCTTGGAACACCTGAATCGCGGAGAGACGAACCTGATCAACCGCGTCCGTCAGGCGGTTGAAATCGTCGAGACGGTCAATCATCCGAACCTCAGGATGCTGGTCGACATCTATCACATGTCGCGGGAGAATGAGGCCGCCGAAGAGATTCTTGGAGCAGGCCGGTACATTCATCACTGCCACATTGCCGAGTTCGAGAACCGGACCGGCCCGATCACAATGAAAGACGATTTCCGCCCCTACTTCGGGGCGCTGAAAAGAGCGGGATATCGGGGCAGATTGTCGATCGAAGCCACTTGGGGGAACCTGGTCACGGAGTTGCCCTCCGCGCTGCGGGTCCTGCGCCAGCAAATCTCCGAAGCATAAAGCCACTGCCCACTGACGACTGACAACAACTAAACCGGACTTCTCACAACAACCCGACGAATTGTGATCGGAGCCGCTCCGAAAGGCTCTGTGTGGCGCCACGGGGAGAAATGCGGGCTACCGGTTGTACTGCACGAGGACCAGGTCGCTTTCGCTTTTTGCCACGGACGAAATGAGAAGGAACCGGCCATCGGGGGAGATGTCGATGCCTGAGTCATAGTGGAGTCGGGGGAGGCTCATCAACTGGCGACGCTCACGGGTGTCAGGGCTGTAAAAATGCAGAAAAACGTCCTGTGTCGTGGGGCGGGTAACGAAGAAGATCCCGCTCGTGGTCACTTCCCAGTTGTTCCAGTCGACCGGTTGGAAGTCCGGGATCACCAGCTCTTCCTCAGCTTCGGTCGACATCGGCTGTCGCCATATTCCCGATTGGTCGGGCTTCACGTAATAGAGCCATCTGCCGTCGGGCGACGGCAGGGCCGCCTTGCCCCCGTTTCGCGTAATCTGACGCGGATGCTTTCCCTCCCTGGACATCACCCAGATTTCCCACCTCCCTGACCGGTTGGAGGCAAAGTAGAGACTCTCGCCGTCGGGCGACCAGGCGGGTGCGTAATCATCGGACTCGTCGGAGGTCAGGCGTGTCATACCACCGCCGTTCGGGTCCGCCACGAAGACGTCGAAGTGACCGTGCGGAGGGGCCGTCAGTGCGAGGCGTTGGTTGTCTGGCGACCATTTGACGGTTTTCGCATAGGCTCCTCCAAAAGAGGTGATCTGGAGTCTGCGATCGCCGTTTCTGTCACTCACCCAGACCTCCGCAGACCCCGAGCGGTCGGACAGAAACGCCATCTTCTGGCCGTCCGGAGAGAGCTCCGGATCCCAGTCAAAGCGCATCGACCCGGCCGTGTCGAGGCCGGGCGGAGAGACAGTCGACGAAAGATCCAAGCGAAGGAGACCACAACTGGCCATCCACTCCTGGTAAAGGAGTCGATTGGAGGTTGGTGAAACCGCAACCCCGTCCACGTGCCGTCCTCCGAACGGCAACGGTGTCGGTATTTCGTCGTTCAAACCGATCCGCCAGAGGCTGAAGCCGCCTCCGCGATTGGATGAAAACACGACTCCGCGTCCGTCGGATTCCCAGGCAATACCATGAATCTTGAGGTTGTCTGAAGTCAGTCTCCTGGTTTCCCGGGTGCGCAGGTCCAGAAGGTAGATGTCGGAAACACCATGTGCCCGGTTCCGTACGAAAGCCAGCTTGGAGCCATCACGCGAAAAACACGGGTACTCGTCGCCAATCCAGGAATGGGGGGGATTCGTCAGGGTCGACACTGAACCATCCGCGACCGAGGCGAGGTAGATCCGGTACTGCGTCCCCGGTTCCCTTTGGCCGCCGAAAGCGATGCTGTCCCCGGTTGGATTCCACGACAGGTCGCTTCCCTCAGACGCCGGATACGTCGCAATTCGCCTCTCGCCGCCGCCTAGTGAAGAGACGATCATCAGCTGGGCGATGCCGTCCTTCAGACGCACGAAGGCAATCCGGCCGCCGTCGGGTGACCAGACGGGACTGTACTCCCGGGCAGGGTCGCTGGTCAGCCTGAACATGTCGTCGCTGCCGACAGTCTTGATGTAGATGTCTGAATCAGCACTCCCCGGTTGGCGCCAGGCGAACGCGACGTGCGTGCCATCCGATGAGAACGAGGCCATTCCTTCATGACCGGGCAGACTGGTGAAAGGCGTGACTCGGAAATCCAGAGCACGATCACCGGCCCTCTTTGGCAGAAGAGCGGACGCCAGGAGAACGAGCGCAAGCGCGAGGACAATCGCGCCACCGAAAAACCAGACCCGTCGCCAACGACTCGCCCGCTCTGGTTGACGGTCTGAAGAAGTCGAAGGGACCGCTGGCGGCTCTTCCTGAATCTCTGAACGCTCAGTACCGGGAGCCTCGCGCATTTCCCCGAGCAGGCGATAGCCGATCTTGGGCAGAGTCTCGATCCTGACCCCGGAATCGGCGTGGAAGGTACGCCGCAACCGGGAGATGCAGCGGTTTATGGCGTCCTCGCTGACAATCGTCCCGTTCCACACGTTGTCGATCAACTCGTCGCGACTGACGGTCCGTCCCGCCTTTTTACTCAAAAAGACGAGGACCTGCATGACCTTCGGTTCGAACCTTGCCTGGTGCGATCCGTTCCGCACCCGTCCGTTCGAAGGTTCAACCAGCCAGCACCCGATATAGAAGTTCTTCTCGAAGGCGAGAGGAACCAATTCTCTTTGGTCCATAGCGGCGAGACGTGAGAGGACGTTTGTCTGAATCTTACCAAAACGTCTGCCCGCGATGCGACGCGGCAAGGCCTGCGCGGTAGCCGATGGAGTCGAAATCAGGGTTTCATCGGCAAAACGTCAGCTTGTCGACATGCATTTCGAACAAGCCCGCATTACTCTCCTCGGAAACAGCCCGCCCTGCACTTTGATCCTCACGAGGCGGGCTGGCCCATACCTCGAAACCAATCAGTGAAAGAGAGGAAGAATGCGTACACTGTCAAAGATCGGAAGAACTCATGTATATGGGGAGAACCGTCGGAAAGGCACGGTTGGTCGGCTCGCAAAGGCATCGTTTGTCTTGTGGTTGCTGCACACGGTCGGCGGCACTGCGGCTTCTTCGACGACCGCTCAGCGGAGTTTTGCGCTGGAGGTGAACGTTGTGGACGACAGGGGGGTTGCGATCCCGGGTGCAACGGTGCGGTTGCAGGGCTCCCGGTTGTGGGAGGGGCGTCCGGTTACGACTCAAACCGAGGGACGATTTACGTTTACGGGGTTAGGCAGCGGGGGCTACCGGATTGTCGTCTCCGCGGCCAATTTTGTGCCTTCCGCCTGGGAAGACCTCCTGATCGCGGGCGAGACAGTTCGAATCGTTCTGCTTCGTCGCTCGGCGGTCGAGAAGCGCCCCATCGAGCCAGAGGTCAGTTTGTCCGATCTCGCCGCCCCTCCCGATGCTCAGGCGAAGTATCGGGAAGGCCTGGCGCGCCAAAGGGAAGGCCGTCACCAGGAGGCGCGAAGCGAATTCTCGGCGGCGATCGAAATTTACCCGAAGTACGCCGCGGCTTACGCTGGTCTTGGCATCTCACTCCTTCAGTTGGGAGCACGCGAAGAGGCACTCAGGGCCTTGCAGCACGCGCTCGAATTGGATCCGTCTTCGTATGACGGTCATGTTTCCACCGGCCTGATCCTTAACGATCTAAAGAAGTTTGCGGAGGCTCGGGATTATCTCGTCGCGGCCGAGAGGTTGAACTTGCGAAACTGGCGCGTTCACTATGAGCTTGGCCGTACGTACTACGGACTCAGTCAATTCGCCGAGGCGGAGAAGAGCTTGCAACTGGCTCGGCGCTCCCGCCCCCGGTACGGGAACCTCTATCTGCTCCTCGCCAATACACTCGCGCTCGAAGGAAAGTACGCCGAGGCCATCACAGCGTTCGAGGAGTTCCTGGAGGTGGCTCCGAGCAATCCGGCAGTCGGCGAAGTCCGCAAGAAGCTCGCACTCTTGAGAGCAGAAGTTAAAAAGCTCAAGTCGCCCGGGGATTAGCCCGGACTTCTCACAAGTGCAGCCAAGCGGGCTTTTTCGGAGCCGCGCACGCAGCGACGGTGTTGAAAAAGATCGGAGAAGTGCGTTCGGCCCCACTAGTATTGACGGACTTGTTATGGGCTGATGTCGTGCGGAGGGCGCGATCGAATCGCGATCGAATGGAGCCGCGCACGAAAGCGAACGGGAGTGAGCGAGAGTAAGCG
>CAYQYP010000451.1:0-17054 GCA_964421755.1 uncultured Acidobacteriota bacterium | reverse complement strand
AAGGCCTGAAAGGCCGGCACATAATAGCCCAGGGCGAAGCGTGCTTTTCGCGTAGCCCTGGGTCAACACGGTCTCGACCGCGAAGCCCTGTAAGGGCGTAAGATCGTGATAAGGTTGCCGTTCTTGCGCCCTTTCAGGGCTTGTCTCCGCCTCTACCTTAGACCCAGGGCTACGCACAAAACGCTTCGCCCTGGGCTAATATGTGCCGGCCTTTCAGGCCTTAAGAACCGACAGCCTCTCTCGTGCGCGGCTCCATTCGATCTCGCCCTCCGCCGGGAACTCGCCGTCTATCCGCCTATTAATAGAAGAGTTGATTTTCAATTCCCTCCAAGCGTGCGCAACGAGCGAGAGTAAGCGACCAGCTGATTATGCCGACGTTCACCTTTGAAGAAATGCGCGGACCGCAAAGACCGGCAACCGTCACGCGCGGCTCTCGAAACCCCGGTCCCTCGCGCGGATCGCTTCTCCTTCGCTTGCCGTCACCTCAGCTCGATACTCGCTCAAGCGGGCGAGTCCAAACGCGGCGACTGCCATCACGAGGTCCCGGACGGCAATATCGAAGTAGTTGCCGGTAAGGAGCAGATTGAACGAAATCCCGACCAACCAGGCGGACACGACGTAGCCACCGAGCCGTGCCGAAGCGAAAAGGACTGTCGCGCCAGCGATCATCTCAATAACGCCGACAACCTGCATGAAGGTCTGAGGGTTAAGCGGTATCAAGCTTTGAGCCAAAGGACTCAGGTACTGAGGCCAATCGGCCAGCAAATTGAAGAACTTATCCAAACCCGCGAGGAATGCGGTCGCTCCGAGCCCAATTCGCAAACTCCACCAAGTCACTGCTATTCTTGAATCGATCATCTTTTTTCTCCCTTTGTGGCCCATTTGAGTCTCGGGTCGGGCAAAGGGTTACAGCGGCGGCTGGAATGGCCAGAAATTCGGGGGAGTTTTCTTGGGCCACCGTTTGATTCGGCTTCCGTTGGCATTTTCAGGAAAAGGCAAAGGGGGTCTAAGCCACTCCCCGGAGTAGCGCTGTAACCCTTTGGGACCCGCTGCGGTCTAATGGTTGATAAGGCAATGAGGAGGTCTTTAAAGAGTTGGACACACAAACGTTATCGGAAAGTGGCATGGGACGGTTGACGGATGAAGAAGTAATCCGCCGCGTCCTTCAGGGGGAGACAGCACTCTACGAAATCGTGATGCGCCGCCACAATCAGCGGCTCTACCGGACGATTCGAGCCATCCTCGGCAATGACGACGTTGAAGACGTAATGCAGGAAGTCTATCTGCAAGCATATCGCCGACTGAATCAGTTCCGGGGCGAGTCAGCTTTCCTCACCTGGCTGACCCGCATCGCGATCCGGCGGGCCATAAGCCACAAGCGACGGCTGCACGGCAAAAACGAGCGATTTGAGACGGAGCAAGAAATGACCACTCGAGCGGACAATCACGCCTCAGGTCCTGAAAAGCAGGCCTTTGACCTCGAGGTGAGGAAGATCCTCGAATCGGCGATCGACGCTATGCCGGCTCGCTACAGGACCGTCCTGATCCTCCGCGACGTCGAGGGGCTCAGTACGTCGGAGACTGCCGAGTGTCTGCATATAACCGTGGACGCCGCAAAGGTGGCTTTACACAGGGCGCGTCGTCGGATTCGAGGTCTGATTACGCGGCAATTCGGCGGGAGCATCGAGCAATTGTTCCCCTTCCACGCAACTCGTTGCCACGCGGTCGTGCAAGCCGTACTCAGTGAAATCACTCCTCGGGCGAATTAACCGACTCCGCACGCAACCCGTCTCGGCTCAAGATTTTCTCCATCCCAGCTGCTGAACTGACGGTTGACACGTCGTGATATTCTCCCCGGCTAGACACGGAATCGGGATCGGTTCCGTCTGACTAGCCTATCGCCGAATTTCGACAAGCGTTGGAGTTCGCCGAATTGAGGAGTGCTGCATGAGGAAGACAGGCCTCGATATTGTCGGTGACGCTCCTTGGGGAACGCACTTCTGTCAGTTCTACCGGAACCGCGACGACCTTGTTAACGTCCTGGTCCCCTACTTCAAAGCCGGGCTGGAGAACAACGAAGCATGCATGTGGGTCACTTCGTCGCCTCTGACCGACGAGCAGGCGACATCCGCGCTGAGGCGGGCCGTGCCCGACCTTGATGATTACTTCGAAAAAGGGCAGATCCAGGTGCTGCCCTATTCGCGATGGTACCTGGAGGCCGGCGAGTTCGACATGGACCGCGTGTTGAACGGCTGGCTCGAGAAGCTTGAACAGGCGTTGGCCAAGGGGTTTGAAGGGCTTCGGCTGACGGGGAATACCGCCTGGCTCGAGAAGGAGGACTGGAAGGACTTCGCCGATTACGAGGAAGCCATCAACTCGGTGATCGGCAAGCACCGGATGATGGCGCTTTGCACCTACTGGCTGGAGAAATGCAGCGCCAGTGAGATCCTCGACGTTGTTCGAAATCACCAGTTTGCGCTGATCGGAAGCGAAAAGGGCTGGGAACTGATCGAAGCTTCTTCTCTGAAACAGGCAAGACAAACGCTCCTGGAGACCGTGAATCGTTACGAGACCCTCTTTAACGCGATGAGTGAGGGCTTTGCGGTCCACGAAATCATCTGCGATGAACAGGGAGTCCCCTGCGACTATCGGTTTCTTGAGGTGAACCCAGCTTTTGAACGACTGACGGGGCTGACACGCGAACAGGTGGCCGGGCGCACGATCCGCCAGGTTCTGCCGGACATTGAACCGTTTTGGATCCGCGCTTACGGCGAGGTGGCGCTCACGGGGCAGCCGGCGCACATCGAGAACCCGGCACGCGCTCTCGAAAAGGACTTTGAAGTCATCGCGTATGCTCCATCTTCCGGACAATTTGCGACGCTTTTCGTCGACGTCACCGAGAGGAAACGACGGGAAGAAGCGCTGCACAAAACCAATCTGCGCCTGGACGTATTGTCCGAAACCGCCAGCGAGCTGCTGAGAAGCGAGTCGCCGGAGGCGGTGGTCCAATCCCTGTGCCGGAGAGTCATGGAATTCCTCGACTGTCAGGTTTTCTTCAATTACCTGGTTGAAGAGGGAAAATCGCAGCTTCATCTGAACGCCTTTGCGGGCATCACCGACGGGGAGGCTCACCGGATTGAATGGCTGAGTTACGGCGCTGCGATATGCGGTCGAGCCGCTCAGCAGGGACGGCCGATAATCTGCTCCGATGTTCAGACGACGGCCGAACCTGGAACGGAACTTGTCCGTTCTTACGGCGTTCAGGCGTACGCCTGCCACCCACTGATTTGCCGGGATCGAGTTTTAGGCACTCTTTCATTCGGGACTATGAGTCGGCGACGGTTCGACGCGGCTGAGATTTCACTGATGAAGACAGTAGCCGACCAGGTGGCCATCGCGGTCGATCGGAAACGGGCCGAGGAGGCGCTGCACAAAGCCAACGTCGCACTGGAGCACCGGGTCGAGGAAAGGACTCTCCAGCTGCGAAGCGCTTGCGACTCCCTTCAGGCGGAGATGGCCCAGCGGGAGAAATCCGAGACCGTCAACCGCCGTCTGGCCGCGATTGTTGAATCATCCGAAGACGCGATCATCGGAAAGACGCTCGACGGGATTGTGACGAGCTGGAATCATGGGGCGGAACGGATCTACGGGTACAGCGCCGACGAAATGGTCGGCAAATCGATGTCGACTCTTGTGCCCGAAGAACGAACCAACAGCCTGACCAATATCCTCAAGCGCATTCGTCGCGGGGAACGAGTCGAACACATCGAGACGACGCGAATCCGGAAGAATGGCCGCCCGATCACTATCTCGCTGACGGCGTCCCCGATCAGAGATGCAAATGGCGCGGTCACCGGAGCGTCGACAATCGCCCGTGACATTACAGAACGCCGCCGAATGGAGGAGAAACTGCGGGTGGCTTCCCTCTACGCCCGAAGCCTGATCGAGGCGAGTCTCGACCCGCTGGTGACGATCAGCCCGGCCGGCAAAATCACCGACGTGAATCGGGCCACCGAAGAGGCGACGGGGGTGCCTCGGGAACAACTCACAGGGAGCGATTTTTCCGCTTACTTCACCGAGCCCGAGAAAGCGGCAGCGGGCTACCAGGCCGTCATCCAGCGCGGTCTGGTTCGCGACTACCCGCTGACCATCCGGCACGTATCCGGCCGGCAGATCGACGTCCTTTACAACGCCAGCGTGTATCGCAACGAGGCGGGCGAAGTTCAGGGGGTTTTTGCGGCGGCCAGGGACGTCACCGACCGGAAGCGGATGGAAGAAGAATTACGGGCCGTTTCCCTGTATGCGCGCAGCCTTATCGAGGTCAGCCTCGATCCGCTGGTGACGATCAGCCCGGAGGGCAAGATCACCGACGTCAACCAAGCGACGGAACTGGTCACCGGCCTGGGTCGTGACCGCTTGATCGGAAGCAACTTCTCGGATTACTTCACCGAGCCGGACAAGGCAAATGCGGGGTACCAGAAGGTCATTTCCGACGGTCTCGTCCGGGATTATCCTCTGACCATCCGCCACACGTCCGGTCGCACGACCGACGTCCTCTACAATGCCAGCCTGTATCGGGATGTGAACGGCGAGGTGCAGGGCGTCTTCGCGGCGGCGCGCGACATCACCGAGCTGAGGGCCGCCGAGAAGAGGCGCGATTTCACAAATTCCCTTCTCGAGCTCTTTACGACCAAGAGCTCCAGCCAGGCTTATCTGGATGCGGCGGTCGGGCTCATCCGGGACTGGACCAGTTGCGATGCGGTGGGCATCCGGATCGCCGATGCCTCGCAGGAAATCCCCTTCGCTTCTTCGATCGGCTTCTCCGGCCGGTTCTTGAAGCTGGAGAATCGCATATCGCTCGAAAAAGATCAGTGCGTCTGCATCCGTGCGGTCACTCAACTTATCGACCCGCAGGAACAGGGATTGGTGACCCCCGCCGGGTCATTCAGCTGCGATGACGCCGCAGGCTTCATCCGGGGTCTCCCGGATGCGCAACGCGTCCGCTACCGCGGGAATTGCGTCAAGTCCGGGTTCAACTCACTGGTGGTCATCCCGATCCGCTATCGGGATCAGGTGATAGGTGCGGTCCACCTCGTTGATCGCAAACCGTCCCACTTCAGCCCGCAGGCACTGGCCCTGCTCGAATCTCTCGCGCCGCTTATCGGTGAAGCCATACACCGCTTCAAAGCCGAGGCGGAGTTGAGCCGGTACCGGGATCACCTCGAAGAATTGGTTAAACAAAGGACCTCCGAGCTGGAGGCAGCTAACTCACTGCTCCACACAGAAAACGCCGAGCGCCGTCGAGCGGAAGAATCGCTGCGTGAGACAGCCGAGGAGCTCGCCCGCTCCAACCGTGACCTGGAGCAGTTCGCCTACGTCGCTTCTCACGATCTGCAGGAACCGCTGAGAGCCGTGGCCGGGTACGTGGAACTGCTCAATCATCGCTACTCGGGGAAACTGGAAGAAAAGGCGCTCCAGTACATCGCCGGAGCATCGGATGGGGCCGCACGCATGCAAAGGCTCATTGTGGACCTGCTGGCCTTTTCGAGAGTGGGCACCCAAGCCAAGAGCTTCGAGCTGACCGACCTGAATGCCATCCTCGCCACGACGCTGGGCGGTCTGGAAGTGAGCATCAAGGAAGCGGGCGCCACGATCACGTCCGACCCCCTGCCTTGCCTTGACGTGGATGACACGCAGATCGCGCAGCTCTTCCAGAACTTGATCGCCAACGCGATCAAGTTCCGAAGCGACCATCCCCCGGTGATTCATGTCGGCGCCAAAAAACAGGAAGATTCCTGGCTTTTCTGGGTAAAGGACAACGGTATCGGCATCGAGCCGCAATATCGCGACCGGATCTTCCTGATCTTCCAGCGCCTGCATACCAGGTTGAAGTACCCAGGCACTGGGATCGGCCTGGCTA
Source organism: uncultured Acidobacteriota bacterium (assembly GCA_964421755.1). Taxonomy (GTDB): domain Bacteria; phylum Acidobacteriota; class UBA6911; order RPQK01; family RPQK01; genus CAVUUN01. The sequence continues at coordinate 11,134 of CAYQYP010000451.1, read as the reverse complement.
TCTGCAAGAAAATAGTCGAACGCCATGGAGGCCACATCTGGGTGGATTCTGAAACAAACCAGGGATCTGCCTTTTACTTTACGATTCCATTGAGAGAGGATATCCGCGATGAACCGATACGACGGCAGCCGGCTTATCGAAATCTTGCTGGTCGAGGACAGCCCAAGCGACACCGAGTTGACGATTGAGGCTCTTTCGGAGGCCAAGGTAGCGAATCACCTGAGCTCTGTACAGGACGGCGTCGAAGCGATGGCGTTCCTCCGCCGGCAGGGCCCCTTTGCCGGTGCTCCTCGTCCGGACCTCATTCTGCTCGACTTGAACCTCCCCCGCAAAGATGGACGCGACGTGCTCACCGAGCTTAAAGCTGACGACAACCTAAAGACCATCCCGGTCGTGGTCCTGACGTCGTCCGGTGCGGAAGAGGATGTGCTGCGTGCTTACCAGCTGCAATGCAACTGCTATATCACAAAGCCGGTCGTATTTAAGGACTTCCTGAAGGTCGTGCGCTCTATCGAGAACTTCTGGCTCGCGGTGGTTACTTTACCGGACAAGACGGTGAGCAGGTCGGAGGCAACGAAATAGGCGCTGGCTCAGGGGGGCCACGGGAGACTTCATGGATGACTTTGTGCTATGACTGGACCCGCTCTAAGGGTTTTGCTGGTTGAAGACAGTCCGTCGGACGCGGATCTGCTCCAGGAGCATCTGGTCGAAGTCAGCTTCGAGCGTTTCGTGGTTACGCACGTCACGCGCTTGGAAGACGCCTTAACACAGCTTCACGCGGCCGCTTTCGATGTTGTTCTCCTGGACCTCACCCTTCCTGACAGCTGCGGAGTAGAAACCTGCTCGCGACTTCAAAGCCAGGCGCCTGACGTTCCTGTGGTAGTACTCACGGGAGTCAGTGACCAGCAGTTGGCGGTCGAGGCGGTCCGGCACGGCGTCCAGGATTACCTCATCAAAGGCCAAACCGATGCGCGACAGATCGCCCGCGCCATTCGCTATGCCATTGAACGCCAGCAGATGGAAAAGGATCTTCGGCGCAGCGAGGAACGGCACCGGCGACTGGCTGATGAGCTCGAGCTAAGGGTTCAAGAACAGACGGCCGATCTCCGGAATGCGCTTCTTTCGCTCGAGGAACGGACCGCGCAACTGCGCTCCCTGGCCACCCAATTGACCCAGGCCGAAGAGCGCGAGCGCCGGCGACTGGCCCAGGCAATGCACGATCATCTGCAGCAGCTGCTGGTTGCGGCCAAGCTGCACACGTTGAGGTTGAACCGCACCGCGTCCGCCGAAGTCATCCAGCAGGTGGCCAGCCAGTTGGATCAGATCCTGAGCGAATCCATCGAAGCCACGCGGTCCCTGACATTCGAGCTGAGCCCGCCGGTCCTCTATGACCGAACGCTTGGGCTCGCGCTCGAGTGGTTGGGCGGCTGGATGGAGTCAAAGCACGGGTTGACGGTCAAACTCTCAGCTGAACCGGACACCGACCCGGAAAGACAAGATGTGCGGGTGCTTCTCTTTCAGGCTACGCGTGAACTTCTTTTCAACGTGGTCAAGCATGCCCGGGTAAACAACGCCCATGTGCAGATCAGCCACCTGAAAGGTCAAATTCAGATTATCGTTTCGGACACCGGTGTCGGATTTGACCCCGCCGAAGCCCGCGCGGGTGAGACGTCAGCGAATGGTTTCGGACTGTTCAGCATCCGCGAGCGTCTCGACTTGGTCGGCGGGAAAATGGAAGTGCACAGTTCTCCCGGTTGCGGTAGTCGATTCACGCTGATCGCTCCGGCTGGAAACGCCTGAGTACCCCCGGTTTTTGCGGGCGCCGTTTCCAGCTCACTTACCTCGATGCCCCTGCAGCTCCGAAATGCTGCAGGACGTGCCATCCGCGGTAGGTCAGCCATTTGCTCGGGCGGCCTTTCTGTTCGACGTCCGCCCGCATCTTACCGTTCAGGCTGCTTGCCATTAACCACTTTCCGTCAGACGTCATCTGCCTGCAGATGACAGCGAGTGGTCGTTGCAGGGGCTCGGAAACAGGAGTGTCCACAAGGGCGAGTACGTACATGGCTTCGAGCACGTCGGAGTTGTAGTGCAACGGAAAGCCAAACTTCAGCCACCCCGGCTTTTCGTCCAGCTGACCTAGTCCCATCTCCGCAAGAAACTGCTTCTTCTGCTCGGCCATCCAGGTCTTGACCGTTTTCCCGCCCAGTTCGGACTTTGCTGGCTTCCTTTCGAGAACTTGGAGCCAACGCGTGCGATTCCCCGCGACATAGACGAAAACCTGATGTGCGAGAAGATTGGCGACCAGCAGGTCGATTGCTGCGGTCACACTCGGGTGGCGGCGCCGCGTTTCGCCACTCGCCGAAAAACAGAGAAGCAGTTTCGGCTGGGCCATGTAGCAAAACGGCAGGAGAGAGTATTCCATCACCTCGCAGTCCACTCCGCCGTCAGCCACCAGCCTCTCCGCTAGTGTTACGAGGGCGTCCCGAACGACCGGGTGCTCGCCATAGCCGAGCGCCTGCAGAGACGACAGGATATTGGCGGTCAGGCATTGCCCGCCCTGTGGAATCAAAACCCAGTTGCGTGTCTCGATCAACTTCTCTGCAATCTCGCGGATGCGCGGATCCCGACCGTCGGCGTGGAGCTGCCCCAGAAAAATCATCTGCCAGTACATGCCTCCGTATTTCTGATAGGCACTTGCACGGTTGTCATTTATGAACTCTTCGAACTGAGCAAGGATTGACTGGGTCGGTCCATATTGGTTCAAACGACACCTGGCCTCTTCCACCTCTGGGTCCGAAGGCGCACGACCGAGAAGGCGGGTAAGGGTCAGGTAGCGCACGGGCGGGTTGTCAGGCTCCAAGAGCCATTCCAGGACCGCGTCTGGTATGGTGCTGAACATGCGGGGAGTCTAGCACCAAGTCCTGTAAATCGCGCGCCTGAGTCGTAACGGAGCGCAATCGCGTTCGCAAGCCGCGCACACAGCGGGGCTGTTGCATGAGGTCTGAGAAGTGCGTGCGGCAAACAGGTATCGACGGACTTGTTATGGGCGGATGTCGTGCGGAGGGCGAGATCGAATGGAGCCGCGCACGAAAGCGAACGGCAGTGAGCGAGAGCAAGCGGACCACCAATCATGCCCTTTGAGTGAGGATTGCGACGGACAAGAGGTTGGGGCGACGCCACCCGGGTCTGCCTGGCACGGCCCCCTGAAAGACATCAGAACCGCACCGCGCGGGCCCGAGAAGCGGTGGGAGGGGCGCCCAGCGCGGACTTGGAACTGCGCTGGGCGCCTTTACTGACTGAATCAGAAATCGTACCGAAGCCCGACCTGGAAGATCCGGGCCGGAGCACAAGTGCTGATTTCGCCAAAATCCATGTCGGTGAAGTCGGCTTCGGGAGAGTCCAGATTCACGGTGTTGAGCAGGTTATAGGTCTCCAATCTCAAACTGAACGCATGTTGCTCACTGATCCTGAAACGCTTTGCGAGCGACAGGTCGACGTTTCGGAACGAGGGACCGGTTAAGCCGTTGCGACCAAAAGTACCCATCTCCCCGACTCCGTTTTCCTCAAAGGCGGCAAGGTCAAACCACGTTGCGCCGGCTTTGAGCGCACTGGCGGACGGGGGGTCTATTTTCCAGTTTCCGACCAGATTCGGGCGTTCATTCCCGGAAACACCGTCTTTGTTCGTATCCTCTTCGACAGTGACATCGACAGGCGCACCCGAGTAGTAGGAGGCGATCCCTGAGAGCTGCCAGCCGCCGAGCAGTGACCGAGCCAACCGACCCGACTGGTTAAAGAACGGCAGATCCCAGAGGAAGGACACCGACACCGACTGCCGTCGATCGTAATCGGCCAGCGCCTTGTTGAATTCCGGGTGCCGCGGATCCGACCACGAACTGCCCGAGGCATGCCACGAAGCCCAATCCATCGCTTTCCCAAAGGTGTAGGAACCGAGCACGCTGTATCCCCGGCCGAATCGTTTCTCCACGCGCGCCTGCATCGAATCGTACCAGGAGGGAACAACGCTCTTGAAGTTGTTGAAATCCTTGAACGACGGATTCTGCATCGGCCGGCGGGAATTCAGATTGGCTGTGTCCGAGGTGCCCGTTGGGCTGAGAACCGCTTGGTTGATGTTGAACTCGCCGATCAATCCACGGCCCTGGTTACCGACATAGGAAAGCTCCACAACCGTGGACGCTCCCAGCTGCTGCTGGATCGAGAAGTTGTACTGATGCACGAGGCCGACGGGAAGGTCCAGGGCATTCGCGCTGTAGATGCTGCCGGCAGGGAACTTGAGATTCGCCGGGTCAACCTTGATCGGTAGCGGATTGCCGCCGACCGAAGCCCAGGGGTCGGCGAGCTGAATCTGGGACATGTACTTCTTGGGCGCTCCGTTCGTCTTCTCTTCGATCAGGGCCCAAGGGGTGTTGATTTGGCCACCCTGCAAGGTGTTGAAGATCTGAAAGGCGTACGTCACACCGTACCCGCCCCGCAGCACCGTCCTCCCGTCGCCCTTCAGGTCGTAGGCCAGGCCGATCCGCGGCGCGAAGTTGTTGTAGTCGTTGTTCAAACCGGCTCGGGGAATGCCCGGGTCACAGGGGAACACGATCCCCGCAGGCGCCTGGGGAACGCAGCCGGACTGCATGCCCGGCACATAGGCGACAACGAGGTCCAGGGGATGGACCGGATACATATCGATCTCATGCCGCACACCGAGAGTCAGCGACAGTCGATTGGACACGCGAACGTTGTCTTGCGCGAACCAGTAGAAGGCCCACTGGTTGTTGCTCTTGTAGCTCGTCTCCCGGTACCTGAATCGGTCACTAACCTGCCCGAGCAGCAGGTCGGCAATCGAATTGTTGGTAGCGTTCCCGTTGAACTTGAACTCCCCGCCGCTGCGAGCGTCCTGGGTGATATCGTGGAACCGGCGCAGCCAGACCTCGCCTCCAAATTTCAGGCTGTGGCGTCCCTTCATCCAATCGAGCCCTTCGGCGACCGTGTAATTGTTGGAAGTCTTGGGGCCGCCGGCCTGGGCGGGAGTCGTGAAGTAACCGCTCGGGGAAAGGCCAGGCGCGACGGGAGGGCCGGAAGGGAGGTTCCCGTAGCTGATGCCCAGATCATTGGCGGTGATCTTAGGTTCGGACCGCAAGGCTCGTGAAGCCGCATTGCGACTGTAACTAGCACGCACGTGATTCAGCAGGGTCGGTGTGATCGTCCAGTACTCGTGGATGTTCAGGTTGTGCTGCCGGTTTGTGTTGTCCCGATACTGGTAGGGGATCTCGCTGACCGACTCTTCAATCACGGAATCATTCAAGAAGTACGATCCCGACAGTTTGTGATTGGCACTCAGGGCGTGGTCGATCTTGCCCAGGACTTCGTTAGCGGGATCCGAGAGTGGATGCGTTGTCGTGTAGTTGTTTGGTCCCCCCTCGGGGTTGTTCGGCAGCGGGACGACCATGTCGAGGAACTTGGTAGCGATGGGGCTGATCCGGGATGCCGGTATGACATTGCCCGGGAATGGCGCGTGGGTCAAGGGGTCATAGACCACCGGGCCGTTTTTGAAGACCGACTGTGTGAAATCACCCCGGCGCTCGAGCTCGGTCGGAACCAAATCTTTATTGGCGAACCGCTCCCGCGACCGCCGATAGCCCTGAAAGGAGGCAAAAAAGAAGGTCTTGTCCTTGATGATCCGCCCCCCGACGGTGCCTCCGAACGTGTGCTGATTGAGCTTGTCCGGCGCCCCCTTGAAGAAATTGTCCCCGTTCAGCGCATCATTGCGGAGATATTCGAAGGCGCTGCCATGGAACTCGTTGGTGCCCGACTTGGTCACCACGTTGATGATCGCCCCGACCGACCGGCCGGACTCGGCACTGTAGTTGTTGGTGACGACCCGAAATTCCTGAATGGCATCCGGGTTCGGAACAGGGCTTCCGTAGTTGCGCAGCGTCGACGTGTTGTCGCCCCCATCCAGGAGCATGTTTGATAGCTCCGGACGGGCGCCGTTGACGGAGACCGGATTGATGTTGAACCCCTGTTCGGTGCGCGACTCAACACGCTGGGCCCCGGGGATCAGGCTGATCAGGCTCAGGGTGTTCCGGCCGTTCAACGGGAGCTGAGCGACCCTCCGCTGGTCTACGAGAGCGCCCATTTCGTTGGTGGTCGCCTCGACCAGGGGCGCGTCACCGTGAACCGAAACGGTTTCGGCCAACTCGCCGATCTCCAGCTTGATGTCCACCTTGGCGTTCCGGTTGAGGGAAAGCTCGATTCCCTCCTGCACCGTCGTCTTGAACCCCGGCAACCCCGCCTGCACTTTGTACATCCCGATCGAGAGGTTCAGGAAGTTGTAATTGCCGACCTCGTTCGTGTCCGCGGTCCGGCTCTCGTTGGTCAGAACATTGGTAACGGTGACGGTGGCGCCCGGCAGGACCCCCTGTTGGCTATCCGTAATTGTCCCGTAAATGGACGCTGTTGTCTGACCGCGAATAGATACCGAGAGAAAGACAGCCAAAAACAAGAAAACCAAAGCCCACTTCTTGTCGAACCCTTTCATATCCGGCCTCCTTATCGCCTGGGATGGCGTTTTCTGTCGTTGACCAAGCTTGAACCGAAAGGAAACGATTGCACAGTATCTTGCGGCAACGTTACCGCCGCGTTACGGTTACCTGGACCGGTTGCGTAAGGCCCGCAGTAGCCAGACTGCTTGAGGGGCGGGCGAATCATTTTGCCGGGCTCCCTGTCGTCGAAGTGGATACGTCGGCGTTCGACCCTGTCCGCGCGTCTGCGTCTATCCGATTGAGCGAGCTTCGCGCGGTCCCTTCGCTACTCCGCCGATGGTCGCTGTACAGGCCCTGCAGTCTGTAAAAGGCCAATTTCGGCGACCTGTGGCCATCCACCACTCCTTTGCCGTTCCAACCTCTCAGGCGCCCGGCGAGGAACCGCGAGGGCGCGCTCCGGGTGTCGGAGAATTGCCAGACGCACCCACCGGAAATCCAGTCCTGGTCGAGCCCATAGAGCCCTGAGTCGAAGACATTGCGCGCCTGGTACTCTTCGCTCCACTTGACGTTTCCCCAGTTGTGCCAGCCGGCCTGCGCCTCGGCGCCTCCGAACTCGGTCAGCACGACAGGTTTGTCCGGGAAGTTCTGATGGATCAGGTTAAGAGCCCGGATACTGTTCTTGCCTTCCCTGTCGTCCAGGGTGGTGAACGGGTCATACCACTGGTACTGAGCCCAGTTGGTGCAGATCAGGTCGATGAGCGCCGAGCATTCGCCGAACTGAGCGCCGCCGGTGACGAAAGTGATCAAGTGCGTGCTATCGACGCTCCTTGCATATTCCAGCAGTTCCTTGATCACGCCGGACGACTTCTCGAATTCGGGCCACTCATTGCCGAGACTCCATGAGAGAACGCTCGGATGGTTCATGTCCCGCCAAACCATTTCCCGGAACTGGCTCTTGATTTTCTCCTGCACGGATTGGCGAGCGAGCTGTGAGGCGGAGTACTGCCAGGCCGGCACTTCGTTCAGGAATACCAGTCCGGCTTCATCGCAATAATCCATGAACATCTCGTCGGTCGGGTAGTGACTGCGCACGCCGTTGGCTCCCATGCGTTTCAGAATCTCGATGTCTTGGCGAATGATGTGCGGAGGAAGTGCGGAACCCCAATCCGGGTGATCGTCGTGATGATTGGCGCCCAGCACCTTAAACGGTTCGCCGTTGAGCAGAATCCGGTTTTTGTCGGTCTTAAAGGACCGGATCCCAAACCGCGAAAATTGATCGTCGCCCGTACCGTCCAATACCAGCCGGGCCATGTAAAGAGAGGGGGAATCCGGAGACCACAATTCGGGACCGTCCACCCGAACGGTAAACGACACCTCAGACTGGTTCCCGCTTATCTTGCAGGCTTGCGAATGAACAGGCTTTCCGTCCACTTCGAACGCTATCGAGGAGTCTTTCGCCTGCCCGCCGACATTTGTCAGAAAGGCCTTGACGGCCAGCAACGCCTGATGAGGTGTCACCTCGGAGGACACCACGTGAAAGCCCTCGATGAACGTTGAAGGGACCAGTTCGGCATAGACAGAGCGGTAGATTCCTCCATAGGGAAACCAGTCGACTCCGGCCTTGGGAAGACTGTCCTCGTCCAGTCGGTTATCTGCCATTACGACCAGGCTGTGTTCGCCTTTCGGGAGGTCTCGCGCCACAAAGGCAAACGGCAGGTATCCTCCCTCGTGGGCACCGAGCGGTTTTCCGTCCAGCCACACCTTGGCCCGGTAAAAAACTCCACCGAAGCGCACGCGCAAATGTCCGGCCGATGTGGTTTCGAACTGACGGCGCAACCAGGCAGGTCCTTCGTAGTGCCAATACCGGGCGTAACTGTTCCACGTTCCCGGGATCCACATCCGGGTCTCGGAATCGGGGAAGGTTCGAAAGAAGCCCTGTGATTCTCCGACGCCGTCCGGGTCGGTCTTGAAGTCCCAGAACCCGCCAAGCTGGATCTGGGGCCGCAAGGACGTGGTCCTGAACAGTCGCGAAGCCATGGGGTCGTTTCCGTTCGGTGTTTCCTGGAGTGCCAACGGCAGCACTGAAGGCGGGATCTCAGGGAACTCTCCCGCACCCTGCGCGACGAGCGGATTGGTCGCTACCAGGCAGGTGAGAATGGCGGCGACGAGAAGCAAGCATCGATTCATAACTCTCCTTTTAGGCACAGTGCGTGAATGATGCTTATCTTCCGTAACCGGAAAGACGCCCCGGGAGTGAGTATCAGAAACGTTGCGGTAATGTAACGGTAAGTCTGCGACGGTTAACGGTTGGACGGTTCGCGGTTACACGGTTCACGGTTGGACGGTTCAGGGTTAGACGGTTCAGGAGTTACCCGGTTCAGGGTTCTGAGTTGGGGGCTCAATCAGCTATCAGGCGGGAAGGGCTTTAAACCAGGGTTGACGATCGACAACACTGAACCGGGAAGCTCCTTAACCGGTAAACCTTGGACCGGGTAACCGCGAACCGGCTAACCCTGAACTTCACTCAGTTGGAGCTGCCAGTCATGTGGTGGGTGACGTACTCGGTTCGGACCGGGATGCCGCGGTCCACGTAGACGCGGAGCAGCATTTCAAAATGCTCGTCCGCACCTTTGGTCCCGAGGCGCAGCTGTCGGACCAGGGGGCGCAGGGTCTCCGAACTGGTCAGGTAATCGACCGATTCCCATAATCCCGGTCCTCCATGAACCGAGACCATCATCATCTCCCGATTCGGGCGCAGCCCTGGAATCAGGGCGACTATGGCATACGTCTGGGCGTCTATTACCTCCGGGCTGTTCTGTCGATCGAAGAAGCCCTCGTGAAACTTGGCGGTATAGCTCGCTTGCTCTCCAGGCTGCGGTTTGCGATTTCGAATATTCTCCTCGGAATCCCACTCAAACTCCATTGAGCGCGGGAAATGCCGGAGAAGGTGGTTCATCCGGGGTGCCCCGAGCAGGATGATGTTCCCGTTCTGTATCGCGTCCCACGTAGTCTTATATGACGGCAAGGCGGTCAGGTTGCCGCCTCGACGAACCAGGAAATCGGTCAATCGATGAACTGCCAGGACCTCTCCCAGCAGTGCGTAGTCGTAGCGCGGCCCGGTCAACAAGCCGAAACGCTTCTGTAACTCCTGAAAAGCCGGATTGCTTTCCAGGCCCTGCGCTTCTTTGATCCCGTAGGGCCGAACAAAAAGGCTATGGTCGGGCGAGGCGAGGAAGATGGGGCTGCCGAAGACCACATAGGTTTCGACGCCGGGGGTCAAGAATCTTCCCCAGATGACGCGGACCTCCGGACCGAGCAATTCAGTCGTCTTCCTGCTCTGCAGCTCTTGCTGGGACGACCGGTGCTGGACATAGAAGTATCCGGCCATCGCTAATGCCGACACGGCCAGCAGCGAGAGGAGGATCAGCAGCGTCCGATCCGACCGGAGACGTCTATACTCCACCGGAGGCGGCGCGACCTCAGGGGGAGGAACGCGCATCACGACGGTCGGAGCATAGCTGCCCTTCGGCATCTCAATCAGGATCGGGTCGTCCTTGCCCTCGGCGTCGTAATATTCCCTGAGTTTGGTCCGGAGCCGGCTGGCCTCCACTCGAACGATCGGGTCCGTGCGCGGGTCATAGGTCTCGTCACGGTCAAAGACGCAGACACCCAGTCGATACTCTTTGAGTTGATCCGCCTCGTTCTTCAGGTATTGCTCGACCACGAAACGTAGAAATCGGACAAGGCGTTGGGACTGGGACAGCGTTGGACTGCTCAACATCTTGTCCAGTTGCTGCTGGATCAGCTGGGCAGAAATGCACCCGGGCGCGGACACAGTGCCACCGGGGTCCCCGTGGACGGGTCGAAGGTCGTTAGTGAGCATATCCCAGCCGAGAGTGAAGTCGACCAATCCTATGCGAAGGCCGACCCAGAATGCAACGACTATCGGCCTTCCGCGCTCCTCCAGGAACGAACACCTATAGATACGAAGCCGGTCGCATTCGGGTTCGCAGGAATCTCCCGAGACGTTACCCGAATTACGTTGCCCCTTGCCTCGTCAGCACCGGGATCTTATTAGGGAGTATTATGAAAACACCTCTAGCTTTCGTTGTTTCAAGCCGGGGGGACGAGACATTCCGACCGGGGCAGCTCGCCTCGGATGACATCGAACTGCTGGATGCCTACTCGCGGGCGGTCAGCGGAGTGGCTGAGAGGCTGAGCCCGTCCGTCGTTCACATCGCTGTGCAGCCACAGTCGTCCTCGCGCCGGTCGCGGCGCCAGGACCAGGTGGCCGGAACCGGTTCGGGGTTTCTCTTCGCCCCGGACGGCCTCATACTGACCAATAGCCACGTCGTTCACGGGGCGGGCAGGCTGAGCGTCACGCTGTGGGACGGGTCGACAGCTGAAGCCTCGTTGATCGGAGAGGATCCGGACACCGATCTCGCAGTCATCAGCATCCCGGGATCGGGTCTCTCGACGGCCGAGTTCGGCGATTCTCAGAAGCTGAAGGTCGGGCAGGTTGCGATCGCCATTGGCAATCCTTTCGGGTTCCAGTGCACCGTGACTGCCGGCGTTGTCAGTGCGCTGGGTCGCTCGCTGCGTTCATATTCAGGCCGCATTATCGATGACGTGATCCAGACGGA
>CAYQYP010000450.1:0-2227 GCA_964421755.1 uncultured Acidobacteriota bacterium | reverse complement strand
CACGGTTACGCGGCTGGGGAATTAAGTATTATGTCCCCGAAATTCCTCGCACAATTCCGTGAGTACGCCGAAAGTGGATTTCGGGTGCACGAAGGCAATCTGCATCTGATGCGCTCCCTGCCGGGGCGCATTGTCTATCATTTTGATGCCTGCGCGCTTGAGCTCCTCTATCCGGCCGGTCAGGTCGGCGACGCCGAAGGCGAGGTGATGAACGCCCTGGCCACGCTTCTCGATGAACCTGGCGATGGGGCTGGTGGGGTCGGTCGGTTCCAGCAACTCGAGGCGCACTTCACCGACCGTAAAAAAGGCGATCTTCACCTTCTGATCAGCCACCACTTCGATCGATTCCAGGGGAAGCCCCAGCACATCCCGATAGTAAGGGAGCTGCTCGTCGATGGAATTGACTGCGATGCCGATGTGATTAATACGCTCTACTCTCATGCTCACTTATGATCCACAAATAGCACGAAACAAAGGGGCAAAGGGAAAAGGTCGGTCCCTCTCTCACTTCCCCTTTACCCCTCTGTCCCTTTGTCCCTCTGCCCCTTCTGTTCCCTACATGCTGTAGCTGTCCTCGTACTCGCCAAATGCGCTCCTCAAAACGCCGCAGATCTCGCCGACGGACGCGTAAGCGTGCACGGCATCGAGGATGGGCGGCATCACGTTGGCCTTCGGATCGGAAGCCGCCGCCCGCAACGCGTCCAGGGCCTGGCCGACCTGAGCGCCATCCCGGCTCGCGCGGACCTGGTTGAGTTTTTCGACTTGGCGGTTGCGAACTTCCTCGGGCACCTCGAACAATTCAAATTCGGTTCGCTTATTGGACGTGAATTCGTTGACACCGACTACTATCCGCCGTCTGTCTTCGACACTCCGGCCATACGCGTACGCCGACTGCTCGATTTCCCGCTGAATGTAACCGCTTTCGATCGCCCGGACGACGCCCCCCATCTGGTCGATCTCGCGGATATACCGTTTGGCTTCTTCCTCGATGCAGTTAGTCAGTTCCTCCAGGAAGAAGCTGCCGCCCAGCGGGTCGACCGTGCTCGTCACTCCTGATTCGTGTGCAATGACCTGTTGGGTCCGCAGGGCAATCGTAACCGATTCCTCCGTCGGGAGCGCAAGCGCCTCGTCCCTTGAATTGGTGTGGAGCGACTGGGTGCCGCCCAGAACGGCGGCCAACGCCTGCAGGGTGACCCTCACGATGTTGTTATCCGGCTGTTGCGCGGTCAGCGTGACGCCACCGGTCTGTGTGTGGAACCTGAGCATCATGCTGCGCGGGTCCTGAGTCTTGAAGCGATCTCGCATTATGGACGCGTAAAGCCGGCGCGCGGCGCGAAACTTGGCGACTTCTTCGAACAGGTCCGTGTGAGCGGCGAAGAAGAAGGTGAGGCGCGGGGCGAAATCGTCGACCGAGAGCCCGGCCCGCATCGCGGTCTCGATGTAGCAGATCGCGTCAGCCAGTGTAAATCCAACTTCCTGGGCGGCCGTCGACCCCGCCTCCCGGATGTGGTAGCCGCTGATCGAGATCGTGTTCCACTTGGGTACTTCCCGGCTGCAGTATTGGAAAATGTTGGCAACGATCCGCAAACTGGGCTCCGGCGGAAAGATGTAGGTCCCGCGTGCCACGTACTCTTTGAGGACATCGTTCTGAATGGTCCCCGTCAACTTGTCGGCCGAGATTCCCTGCTTCTGTGCAACCGCGACGTACATGGCCAGCAGAACCGATGCCGGAGCATTGATCGTCATCGAAGTGGACACCTTGTCGAGTGGAATACCTTCGAACAGAGCCTCCATGTCAGCCAGCGTATCGATGGCTACCCCGACCTTCCCCACCTCGCCGAGGCACATCTCGTTGTCTGAATCGAGGCCAATCTGGGTTGGAAGGTCAAAGGCTACAGACAGCCCGGTCGATCCCTGCTCGAGCAGGTAACGATACCGGCGATTGGATTCTTCGGCGGTGGAGAACCCCGCATACTGCCTCATGGTCCAGAGGCGTCCCCGGTACATGGTGGGCTGAACACCGCGGGTAAAGGGGTACTGCCCCGGAAACCCGAGCGTCTGGCTGTACTGGTCGCAAAGCGAAGAATCGGGCAGGTAGAGACGATCGACAGGGGCGCCCGAAACCGTCTGGAACTCCGCAGAGCGCTCGGGGAACTTGCCGATTGTCTTCTTGACCGTCTTTTGCTCCCAATTTTCTGCTGCCTTCTTAATGTCTTCAGGAATCATG
>CAYQYP010000449.1:0-2743 GCA_964421755.1 uncultured Acidobacteriota bacterium | reverse complement strand
CGACTTACGGCTCTGGATCCCAGGGTAGGCTGCAAAAAACGCAGCCAACCCTGGGCTTTGCTACGCAACGCCTTTGGCGTTGGAAACCGTCAATATCCTCTCAGCCAAATGCGCTAACTGGTCTTATTCAACACCCTCGCTGCCGTGCGCGGCTCCATTCGATCTCGCCCTCCGCAGTGGCACCATTTATGCATTTCATTTCCCTGCAGGTATCGATGCCCCAGCCGATCTTTCCGGGGTTTGTCCCATTTCGGCCCGCACGGCTTCGAGAACCGCCCGGGTACTTGTCGGCTCATCTCCGGAAGCTGCGGGTTCGGTCAGACGGATCATCCGATCGAGCATGTCCACGGACGACTTGCGGAAAGCTTGGATCCCGGTCCGAGCTTTTTCTTCAAGGGAGGCCTTCTCCTCGGCTGTAATGTCCATTCTCGGGATGGCTTTCCGGCCGTCTTCCATCTTCTTCACGGTTTTCGTCAGGCACTCGGCCGAGGAAAGAAAGTAGCCGGGCGCCACAGCGCCTCCTTCCGCTGTGTCAATCAGTCCAAGATAGTAAGGGGCCTCGCAGTAGCTGGTTGCCTCCAGCAGGACGGTTGTGAAATCGGTCTTGGAGCTTTGATTTCTGCCGCCTTTGTAATACATCAATCCCGAGAGAAAGCTGATGCCGCCGGACTTCGGCAGATAGGTCTTGGCTGTATCGATCAGTCGCCTGGCCTCCGCGTTGTTGTCCAGCAGGTAGTGGTTGTAGGCCATGTAGTAGTACGCTTCGCCTCTGTAATAGTCAGACTGCGCGGGGTTCAGACGTCCCCAATCGGCTTCCTTGCTGTTGAGCAATGTATCCATGGTCAGGGTTGAGTCGGTGAACTTGCCCAGGTAGTGGAGGGCAGCGCCTTTGCCAAAAACCGCCTTTACGTTCGTCCGGTCGATGGCGTGCGCCTGCTCATAGAACTGCATCGCCTTTGCATAATCCTGTAGGTTGAAGAAGTGAATGTCACCCAATCCGTTGATGGCGCCGGTGTGATCGGGCAGCAGCTCCACCGTCCGCGCAAAAGCCTGCCTGGCCTTGCCAACGACCTGGTTTGAAAACGCGATTTCGCCGGCAAAGAACGTCAGTTCAGCGAATTCCGGGTGTTCCGACTGCGCCTTGTCGGGGTCCTCGACCGTCCCTCGATAAAGGAACAGAGGAGAGTTTTTATACATCTCGGAGAGAGTCGCGTCGGCCGCCTTCAGTTTTTCCGGATTGGCAACCTTCAAATACAAAACGTAGAGATAGGCATCAAGTGCATCGCCTTCCACGTGGAGCAAGGCTTCGACCTCGGGTTCCGAAGGAAGAACGCCGGCGGGCAGCGTGCCGCCCTTGCTGTACTGGCGCGTCAGGCGGAGAAGGAACTGATCGCGAGGATTACCCGGCCGGGCCCATGCCTCAATTTCCGATTCGCTCCGCGTGTCCCTGATCCCTTCGTCATGCTCACGGGTCGCGACCAGGGCGGCGGTGAGTACCAGTTTTGAATTCAGGTTCTCGTCGACGAAAAGCGCCCGGGCGGCCTTGTAGGCGGCCAGCGCCTTCCGCCAGCCCCACAGGTGCGCCTTCGCGAAGTAAGCGTCCCCCTCGGAAACGAGTGCCTGGTATTCGGCGGGTGGTGCGGGGGCCGCTTGCTTGCGGGAAGCGCATCCGGCGAAAAAGATCTGAAAACCAAGAAGCGCGAGAATGAACAAAGGCAGTCGGCCGCGAACGAATCGTTTAAGCATCTCTCCTCCTGGCAGCATTCATACAGTATCCTTGCCGGCAGATTTGTTCCCCCGCGTGATCCTTTTTTGGGGCTCGAGAGTCAGAATTGTAGAAATCGTTCGAGAACCGATGCCCCAAGGCCCTTCGCAGGAGGATTGATTATGACCCGGGTGGTCCGTTTTGCAGCGATCGGAACATACGTATTTTCCGCGGCCTTTTTTATCGCGGCCCAGACAGCCGCAAGTCCGAAATACGACTACAGAGTCCTGGCAACCAACAAGACGTCGACCATGGAGAGGGAGCTCAATCAGACAGCCGGGGACGGTTTTCGTTTCGCGGGCGTCATGGGGGGAATAACAGCCTTTGGCGGAAGCGAAGCAGTAGTCGCAATGGTCAAGCTGCCTCCCGACGACACTACCCGGTACCAGTACAGGGTCCTGGCCACGAACAAGACCTCAACTATGCAAAAGGAGCTCCAACAGGCGGCCGAATCAGGCTTCGAGTACAAGGGACAGACAGTCTTCGACACAGCGTTCGGAGGACAGGAAGTGGTCGTGATCCTCGAACGCGACCCGGCCAAACGGATCCAGATGTATGATTACAGACTCCTGGCCACCAACCGCACCTCAACGATGGCCAAAGAGCTCAGCGTAGCCGGTGCTGACGGCTACGAACTGATGGGCATCACGGTGGCCGAAACTGCATTCGGTGGCGAGGAGCTCGTCGTCATCGCCCGGCGGGCAAGGTAGAAGACACATAGACGTCTCGCCAACCGGGCCGAAAAGCGGCGGATTCTGAACAGCGAATCCGCCCTACGACCGCTCGCCATGCGGAAGCAGTCAGTCGTCGGGCGGATTCGCTGTTCAGAATCCGCCGCTGGAGTTTTTACATTTTCAGCCGGCTGCGACCGCCTTCGGCCTGAAAGGCCGAGACATAATAGCCCGGGGCGGAGCGCTTTTTGCGTAGCCCCGGGCCAGGTCAGCAACGAGCTTCAAGCCCTGAAAGGGCGGGAGAGAA
>CAYQYP010000448.1:0-26262 GCA_964421755.1 uncultured Acidobacteriota bacterium | reverse complement strand
AGTGGTGTCGTCGGACTAAGGAAGCACATGCTGAACAGAGCTGTTGTCATCGTTCGCCCGAAGCAACCGTACTTAGACTGGGCCTTGTCGCTCGACGACTCCGGCCTCGTGCCGGACCCTGGAAATGAGCAGACCGTATATCTAATTCCCAGCTACAGCGACGATGCGGAAGCGTGGGAGATCCTCGAGGAGCTTTATCCGACTATTTTCGAGAATGAACTCAGGAGCTGGCACCTCGACGAAAAGGCATGGCCCCAAGGCCGTGACTTCGAAATGTTCCAACGGTGGTTCGACACAGAGTTGCACTCCGTAGTCGAGGATCTTTGCAACTACGAAGTCGTTGACGACGACATCGACGAAGGCTGATCTCGTGCTATCCCCGCGTCCCAGGAATCGGTCCAGCGTTTCGCTACAAGCTCGTGCCGGAACTCCGTTTGGACGACCCGACTCCAATTACTGGTGTACGATCCACTTGGTGCTTGACCGCTTTGCTACGGGGCAAGCCTATGCTGACAAGTGTCGGGAACACGGCAATGAAGTCGGTTAACGGACTTGTTATGGGCTGATGTCGTGCGGAGGGCGAGATCGAATGGAGCCGCGCACGACAGCGAACGGCAGTGAGCTAGAGTAAGCGGACCACCAATCATTCGCTAAGTCGAGACATTTAGACACGAAGCAGTGGAGCGAGTCAGGTGGTCCGCTTACTCTCGCTCGCTTCTCTCGCTCTCGTGCGCGGCTCTATTCGATCTCGCCCTCCGCCGGGAACTCGCCGGTCTATTAACAGCGAAGAACATTTTCAACAGCTTCGCCGCGTGCGCGGCTGTTGAAAAGGCATCGCTTGGCCGCACACACCGTTAGGTCCTATCGGCTGCCAAGCCTACAAAGTGACTCTTACCATCGAGAAGTCGTCGTCAAGCACATCCCGCCCGCGCATCTTCTGGAGCATTCTGTAAAGGTCATCTATCTTCGATGCGGGCGAATGCCCGGGGTTCAGGAGAAAATCGCGCAACTGTTCCAGCGTCCACATACTGCCATCCGGCTGTTCGACTTCGTAGACTCCATCCGAGAAGACGTACAGATCCGCAGGGGAAGCGGGAATCTCCGTCTCCTGGCTGCAGTAGGAACCGCCGGGAAAGGCACCGATAACGAAGTTGGTGGCTATCAACTCCGAGCAGGAGCCGCTCGATACCAGAAGCGCAGGCGGGTGTCCGCCGTTGGAGAAACGTAACTTACGGGTACGGGCATTGAAGACCCCGTACCACATGGTGAAGTACAGGTTGTTGTGCTCCTGCATTTGAAACGCCTCATTCATGCCGCTGAGCACCTTCTCGGGTGACCTGAAGTCCACGCCCGGCAACGAATGTGACCTGAGGACGTTGATGGCCGAGACCGAAAGCAGAGCCGAACCAACTCCGTGGCCGCAAACATCCAGGAGATAGATGGCGAAGTTTTCGTCATCGACCCAGTGGTATCCGAAACAGTCGCCTCCGAGCTGGGCTGATGGAAAGAACCGCCAGTTTGTCCGAATTGGTCCTTCCATCAGTTCTTCGGGGAGGCGGGAAGTGACGTAGTCGGCCGCTTGGGCGAGCTCAGACATGAGCGCTTGCCGGCTCTCGTACAGTGCCTGGTAGGCCTCATTACGTTCGAGCAGGTTAATGTAGCCACGCGAGTGATAGCGGATCCGCGCGACCAGCTCTATGCGGTCAGGGAGTTTCACCAGGTAGTCATTCGCCCCGACCGCGAAGGCCTCCGCCTTCGTGATCGCCTCTTCCTTGCTCGAGAGCACAATCAGGGGGACGTCCTTCAGCTCCGGGTGAGCGCGCACAAACCGAACCAGCGTCAGCCCGTCGATATCCGGCATGACGAGGTCCTGCAAGATAACGGTGGGCTGAACCTCGGCCGCCATGTCGATCGCCTCAGACGGATCCTGGCAATAATGGAAGACGATATCCGTTTCCGGTTCGAGCATTCGGCGAACCGCATCGGCCACGATCGGCTGGTCGTCGACCAGCAGCACCTTGATCGCGTGCTCGCTCAGGGCGCCCGCGTTGTTTTCATCTGACACTGCGCACATCATTTTTTCTCCCGTTTCGCGTGTTGGATAATCGATCCGGCAATCAGGGACAGCGGCAAGACCTCCTCGGCGGCGCCGCATTCAACCGCGGCCTTCGGCATGCCGAAAACAGTCGAGCTCTTTTCGTCCTGCACAATCGTGTGCCAGCCGGAATCGCGGAGCGCAAGGAGTCCCCGGGCGCCGTCCCTCCCCATTCCCGTGAGTAGCACTGCCACATCCTTGCGATGCCAGAAGCGCCGGAGACTGTCAAACAGAGTGTCAATCGAAGGCCGGTACGGGTAGTCCCGCGGCTCGGCTACGTAATGGAAACGCTTGTTCTGGTCCATCGCCAGGTGGTCTTCGCTTGCAGCGATCACGACATGACCGGGGCGGGCATGGCTTCCTTCCGCTGCGAGCTCGACCTCGAGTTGAGTCTGTTCGTTTAGCCATTCGGCCAGGCCGGCGACGAACTGGACGTCGACATGCTGGACGACGACCACCGACCCTGGAAAATCCGCCGGCAGGCTCGAAAGAATAACAGCCAGCGCGCGGGGCCCTCCGGTCGACGCTCCGATCGCAACGAGCGGGAATTCGGAACCCGATCGCGTCGCCGGCCTGGCCGGAAGTTTGGCGGCCGGAGTTCGTTCGCCGATCAGGCGTCCGATGATGGCGATCTTCCTGAGCAGCTCTTCCCCGCCGATCACCTCGCCGCCCGGTCCCACGACCGGTGCTGCGACGACATCCAGCGCGCCGTAACCCATGGCCTCAAAAACCTTTCCGGAATGCTGGGCGGCAGCCGGCGCCAGGATCAGGATAGGGCAGGCAGTGGCGTCGACGATTTCGCGGGTTGTCTGCGCACCTCCCTTTCCCGGGAGGTCCAGCTTGACCACGACGAGGTCGGGTCGGTCATCCACGGACTTCTGGACCGCCTCGGGACCGTTTTCCGCGACCCAGACGATGTGGTAGGCCGGCACCGAGTCGATAATACGGGTGAGTCCGCCAATCTCGGCGTCGAGGTCACAAGCCAGCCCAATCCTCACGGCTATGGACCTCCGATCAGATCCTGGACGGCGTTCAGCAACGTCTCGTCGTGGAAACTGCTCTTGGTGAGGTAATAAGTTGCGCCCGCTTCAAGTCCCCGAACCTTGTCTTCTTCCCGGTCCTTGTACGAGACGATCATGATCGGGAGCGTTTTGTGCTGTGGCGAGCCTTTGATTCGCTTGACCAGTTCAATGCCGTCAAGCCGGGGCATATCGACGTCGCTGATCACGAGATCAAACTGCGAGCCCTGGAGGGTATTCCAGCCGTCCATGCCGTCGACCGCTACTGTAACCTCGTAGCCCCGATTCTCAAGGAGCCGGCGCTCGACTTCCCGGACTGTCAACGAATCGTCCACAACCAGGATGCGCTTCCGGCCGCTTCTGACCGCTTGCTGAATCTGCGCAACCCGGCTCGGTTTGCCCTGGCTGACGAGGTTGTCAATCGAGCGAACCAGGTCGTCCACGTCGAGAATCAGGATCGGTGTGCCATCTTCCAGGATAGCGCCGGCGCTGATGTTTGGCACCTTGCCCAGGCGCTCATCCAGCGGCAGAACGACCAGGTCGCGCTGGCCTAAAAACCGCGAGACAACCAGCCCGTATCGGCTCAAACGATCGCTGATCACGAGGATATGCAGCTGTGAAGGGTCGCTCGCAGTCGCGGGTAGCTGGAGGACCTGGCAAGCCTCCAGGATTCCCAGGTTGTCGTCGTCGATCACGCAGAATTGCCGGTCCTCGAGTACCTGCAGATCTTTTCGTGCCACGGTCGCGAGCCGGTCGATGCGGGTCAGCGGGAGCGCATAGCACTGCGACGAGATTTCAACCACGAGGGTGCGAAGAACCGAAAGGGTCAGAGGAAGCCGAAGATGAAAAACTGTTCCCTTGCCGAGATTCGACTCCACCTGCACCGCGCCGCCAACCTCCCGGGCCATGGACTGAACCACGTCGAGCCCGACCCCGCGGCCGGAGGTCTCCGTGACGACTTCCGAGGTCGAAAACCCGGGCAGAAACAGAAACTCAAGCAACTCCACGGAGGTCAAGGCGGTGGCAACGTCAGCCGGGACATAGCCTTTCTCCACTACTTTTTCGCGGATGCGTTCCCGGTCGATCCCCCGACCATCGTCTCTGACTGTCACGTGGAGCATGCCGGATGCGTGGTGCGCCTCGAGAACGAGCGCGGCTTCCGGGGGCTTGTTGTTTGCTGTTCTTTCGCCGGGTCGTTCGATCCCGTGATCGATCGCGTTGCGGAGGAGGTGTGTGAGCGGCGCCTCGAGCTTTTCGAGGATGTCCCGATCAACGCGCGTGGCTCCCCCGACGATTTCGAAACGGACCTGCTTGCCGGTCATGCGCGCCAAATCGCGAACCATGCGAGGAAACGCGAAGACTCCCTCGGAGAACGGTCTCATCCGGGTAGCCACCACCTCCGCGTACAGCCGGTCGGTGAGCTGCTCAAGTCGCGTCGAGAAGAGCTCGAACTGGTCCAGCTTCTTTCGCAACAGCTCCGAGATTTTGCTCGATCGACTGAGGGCCTGCGCCAGGTTTGTCCTGACCTCCTCCGGGAGCCCATCTTCTCCGGAGCTCCAGTCGTACAGACTTTCCAGGGTACTGTGCTGCTGCATCTGCCAGGCTTTGATCCGGCTCCACGCCGTCGAGAACCGCTTGGTCGCCTTCGCCTGCACCAGGCATTCGCCAGTCAGACCCATGAGCCGGTTGAGGTTCTCGGCCAGCACCCGCACAAGGCTTTCCGGCTGGTCTTCGGGATGGGCGGGCTCGGCCGGTGTCTGGGGCGCAGGCGGCGCGGCAGGGTCAGCCGATACGGCCTGGACCTTTTCGGTCCGCGGTGACGTTTGTTGGATCGGCTCTTGGCCCGCGCTCTGGGCTTCGGTCAGCGACTTCTCCAGCCGGGTGATTTCTGACTCCTGCGAATGCAGTGCGGCCGGAATCCCGGCGGCGGGAACGCTTGCCAGGGCACGGAAGACATCGTTACCTGCAAGCAGCAGGTCAATCAGGCTCGAGGAAAGGCGCATTTTCCCGTGCTGGCCGGCGGACAGGACATCTTCCATTCCATGGGCCAGCCGGACGGCATTGTTGAGACCGACGATTCGCGCAGCGCCTTTGATCGAATGGGCAGCGCGCATCAGCGGCTCGATTTTCTGTGGCGTCTGATCACGTTCCAGACCGACCAGTCCGGCATCCAGGATTCGGGTATGATTCTGAAGCTCCGTGCGAAACAGGTCCAGCATCACCGGGTCAATGGTTTCCTGGACGACCGGAACAGGCTTAGGAGGAGTGGTCGTCGCCGTTGCTGCAAGGCAGGCGGTCGAGGCTTCTTTCAGCTCGTCGGCGATTTTAGATATTTCGCCTGATTTCAGGGCAGCCTGGTCGGCGATCAAGGCTGTTTCGACGCCGGCAAGCCCGTGGAGGCAGGACACGGCGCGCTTCATGACAGCGACCGCCGTCTCTGTAAGAATCGTCCCCGATTGTTCGGCCGCCAGCAGGCTCTCCAGGGGATCGGCCAGGTCCGCTACCGCCTTCAGTCCGGCGATCCGCGCCGCCCCTTTGATCGAATGCGCCGCCCTCACCAGGTTCTGGTGGTTCGCCTGTGTGCGTTCGGCGCCCAGCCCGTCTGCCAGCGAGCGCGCATGGGTGCCAAGCTCGCTCCTGAACAGCTCCAGAATTTGTGTCGAAGCCCCGCTCTTTGCTTTGTTCACGGGTTCAGGCTCTCTTCCAATGCCGCGAAAAAGCGATCCTCGTCCAACCACCCGATCGCCTTGTCTTCAACTTCGAAGATGCCCCGGTTCAGAGCGGCCGGGGACTTAGTCACTGTCGCCGGAGCGCGCTCAACGTGCTCCATGCTGATACGACGAACGCCGAGGATTTCGTCGACAGGCACCACGAAACGTTGCTTGTTGCGTTCTACCACTACCATTCGCTGCCGGCCCTTACGAGCGTCAGCGTTCCCGGCTGATGTCTCGTCTTCAAGACGCAGCAGGTGAACCAGGGAGACACACGGCACCAATTCACCGTTGATGTTCACAAGGCCGAGGAGCACCTGGTTGCTTCGAAACGGCACGGGATGCACAGGCCGGATATCGACCACTTCTTTGAAATGCTCGGTCGGCAACGCAAGCCATTCGGCTCGGACGCGGAACATCAGAACAGAGACGCTGCCGGCAACTTCCACCTCTTTGCCTTCGGCGAGCTGTTTGGTCCAGGTCCGGAGTTCCTCGTCGGGGACTTCGCGGTCAAACAGGCTCTTGGCGGCCTCGGAATATGCCTCGCAGTTTCGGCAGTGCCGGTGACGCTGAAGCCGTTCGCACGATCGGTCGCCAAAAACTCCGATCGACTTCCAACACCGTTCCGCCTGTGTGCTGTTAAGACTGCTAGCCATAGGGACTGCTCACGTTCTCAGACGTTTGCCTTCGTCGCTGTCCGGCTGTGGTGTCGGGCCTGAAGGCGGCGCATCCGGTCTCGATACTGGTTCGAGCGTGCAGAGTCGCCTTTCTGGTCGCTCAGAAGGCACAGTTGGACGAGACTCTCGTAATGGTCCGGGTCAAGGTAGCTGGCTTTCTGGAACAACGCTTCCGCGTCCTCGGCCAGGTCGCGCGCCTGTTTTATCAACCCGGCCAGATAGTACACCTCCGGATCCATGCTGTTGGTAGACAGCAAAGAGTCGCACAGTGAAGCGGCTTGTTCGAGTTGTCCCTGGTCAGCCAGTTGCCGGGCCCGAGCAAGGAATGAAGCCCCCTCGTCGCGGGCCGAGGAGTTGCCCGCCAATCCTGCACTGCCGCGCACGGGTCCGGTCCGGTTCACGCTGTTTCCCGGCTCCCGAACAGGCTGGTGCGCTCTGTGCTCCCGTCTCGCTTTCGGTTTGTCTGGCGCGCCGGCGCGTGTTCCAGCCAAGCTCTCCTTCGGCGCGACCGTGAGGGCAAAGGATCGCGGATGCCCGACCGGCCGGTAACCGGCGCGATGAAAGAGCGGTACTTCTGAGTGCCCGACGAACAGTACTCCGTCCGGTTTGAGAAGACCGCTGACATTTCGTATCAAGCGATCGCGCGCTGCTTCGGTCAGGTAGATCAGCAGGTTCTTGCAGAAGATGGCGTCGTAGAGATGTTGGCCGGCCGGCCAGCCTCCGTCCACGAGATTAGCCCTTTGAAATCGCGATCGGGCGACTATCTCGGCCGAAACCTGCCTGACGTCCCCGTTCTGCTGGAAGAAGTTCGGCGGAAATGAGGCGCGTTGTTCCCGGAAAGAAGCGGATCGGTACGCCGCCTGTTGGGCCGCGCAGACGGCTTTCTGACTGATATCCAGGCCGTCAATCGTAAAGCTGGCAGGCTCCACCCCAGCCATGACCAGCGTCGCGGCAATCGAGAAGGCCTCTTCGCCCGTAGAACAGGGCGCCGACAGGACGGTGAAGACCAGCTTGCCCGGATTTTGTTGTCGCTTTCGTTCGATGTGATTTCGCAGGCACTCGAATGCCCCGCGGTCCCTGAAAAACCAGGTTTCAGGCACCACCAGGAGGTCGATCAGCTCTTCGAGTTCCGGTCGGCCCGGCTGCAACCGCACGAACAGATCAGCCTTGGAAACGTCAGCACCCAGCACAGCGGCCACGGCGCGCTCGAAAACACGGAGTCCGATCGACTCGATCTCGAGCCCCATACAGTCCCTAATCAGTCGCTCTGCATCAGGATAGCGTCCCATAGCCTGCTTTCGCACGGACAAACACGGCGCTGCCTTCGGCCGCAACCAAGGTCAGCGGGCGCGATGAAGAAGAAAGACAGAACATTCTTTTACGCATTTTTCCCTTTGTCCTCGAACAGGATCCTCTTTACGTCTTCGGAAAGGATCTGCGATACCGTGACTTTCTGAACGAACGAGCCCGAGTCGGCGAGCACGGGGCCGAGGTACTTCGCTCCTTCGGGTTGAACTCCCGCCGGTTGGAGGTCTGCCGCCTCACACCGGCGTGTCTCGGTGATTCGCTCCGCCAGGAGGCCGAGCTGCCGGTCCGGCCCTGCCGCGGACGGGAAACGAACAACCATGATACGGGTGCTGAGAAGCCTGCGAGCCGGATTTTCACCCAGCAGCGCCTGCAGATCGATGACCGGAACGACGGCCCCTCGATAGTTGAGCAGGCCCGCCACGTAGACGGGCGCATGAGGGATTCTTTGAAAAGAAACAACTGGGATCACCTCGATGATCTCGGAAGCTTCTATCCCGTATCGGTTGTTTCCTGCTTCAAAAACCAGGAGGAGCATATTCTAAGTCAGGGCGAAACGATCGACTTCCGTTTCGAGTCCTTCCACGGCCGCGCGCAATTGCTCGGTAACTTCCAGAAAGCCCTCGAGGAACTCCTTGGTCTGGCGCGCCGCTGCATTCAGCTGGCTCATGGCCTCGCTGATCTGGCTGGCGCTGTCCGACTGGCTCTGCATCCCCTGGTTGACCGTCTGGAACTGGGGACTGAGCTCTCGTGTGTACTCGATAATGCGACCGAGGTCCGCGCTGATGCGGGTAATCTTCTCGCTGCTCAGGGCCGCTTGCTTCGTGTAAACCTCAACGCCGGCAACGCCTTCCTTCACCGCGCCCTGCATTTCAAGAATCACATCCTCGATCTCCAGGGCAGCGACAGCCGTCTGGTCGGCGAGCCTTCTCACCTCCCGCGCTACGACTGCAAAACCGGTTCCGTACTCGCCGGCTTTTTCCGCCTCGATAGCCGCGTTCAGAGAGAGGAGGTTGGTCTGATTTGCCACCCTCGTGATGGCGGTTATCACCTGGTTGATGCTGGCCGTCTTCGTCTGCAGGATCTCGAGCTTGGCTGAGACCTCGGTCGTCGCGTCGAGGAGGGTCTTCATCGTCGAGTTGATGTCGGCCAGGCTGTTGACACCTTCGGCGGCAAGCGTCGCCGCCCTCGATGCAACCTCTGTCACGTCGCAGACCGTCTGGGCGAGTCCGTTGACGCTGTTTGAGATCTCTCGACTGGTTGCGCTCACCTCGCTGGTCGAAGCCGCCTGCTGGGCAACGGTGGCCTCCAGCTGGTGGACCGACTCCGTGATCCGGGCGGCGGAGCTGCTCACCTGGTCGCTGGATCTGCCGACCTGGCCGAGAAGTGAATCGAGGCTGCCCAACATCCGTTCCATGGCAACATGCAGTCGCCAGATCTCGTCTTTGCTGCCTCTCTGAAGTTGCGCGGCGTTCGGGTCGGTGTCCAGGCTCGCGCGAGCTTCTTTTAGCTGCCCGTCGGCGATTTTCGCCGCAATCCGGATGGCCTTGTTCAGAGGTACTGTGATGCCGCGCGAGATGAGGAGCACCATGGCGGCCGCAACAAAAAGCGCAAGGCCGCAGAGCGCTATGGCGAGCAGGCGGCTGGTCTTGAAATCATCCCGGCGTGCCTCGAGCAACAGCAGCAGCTGATCGGCGGACGCCTGCCAAAGCCGCGAACCTGACTCGGCGGCAGTGATCAGCGTGGGGTCAACATCCGGGGCATACAGCGCGCCCTCGGACTCGCTTAACTTTCGGATCAGCTTGACAGTCGCAATAAGGGCTTTGTCGTAGCGGTCGAGGAGCGGGGTAATGACGCCCTTGAGGGCAGGGTTTCGGGTCTGGGCTGTCGAGATGGCGAGGTTTTCCCTCAGAGAATCCCTCTGGCGCTCGAGGTTGTCCGCGTAAATCGCCAGCAGTGTCTGGTCCTCCGGGTGGAGCCCGCCGTAAGTTTGAGCCAGTCTGCAGGCAAGCGTGACTTCGGCGAGTATCTGCTGGAGCCGGGGGAGCCGCAGTATCGTCACCTCCATCATGTAGTAGGAATCGAGGTCGGGATCGAGGACCAGCTTCGCGTTGTCCCCTGTCTTTTTAATCAGGGACAACGCTTCAGGAAGCAACGAAGCAGACACGACCTTTTTCTTTTCGTCGGCAGCTTTGCGTTCGTCCCACACCTTCCGAAATTCTGTAACCAGCTGCGTGCTGGCCGCTTTTAGATCATCAAACTCCGAAGGCAGCTTCTGGATCTCCTGGCCCACTCGCATCACGGAACGATCCACGTCCTGGCTGGCTTGCTGCAGTTTTGCGTTGGAGCCGGGAGCGGAGGTCGTTTCGAGCATCACCCGCTCGTAGGTCATCAGGGCCAGGACCGTCGTCTCCATGGGCATGACCAGGCGAGCCCCGGAGATTTCGCTCTCCGAGAATTGGATGTCTTTGTTGAAACCGGCGATCACGTAATAGAGGAGTACGGTGAACGGCAGGGCGAAGGCGATGCTGCTGAGAAAGAGCTTATAGGCGATGGGAAGTCGTTCGAAGTATCCTCTCGGGTCAATTGCCTCGGTCCGCTTGCCACTCATTTCCTTCGAGCCTCTGGGTAAACCATCGGATCGGCCTGTCAGAACAACCTAAGCCGCACTGATTTTGAACCTGGTGACTTCGCCTTGCAGGCCGTGGACGGCGTCATTGAGTTGTCCGGTCGCCAGCTTGAACTCCTGCAACGATTCCCGGGTCTGGTCAACTGCCTGGGACAGCTGGGTCATCGCCTCGCTGATCTGGACAGCGCCTTGAGACTGCACCTGCATGCACTGCTGTACCGTTTCGAACTCGGGGCCGAGATTTCGCACCTGGTCGATTATCTTGGTCAGTTCGTCCCCGATGCCCGCTACCTCGCCGACGCCTGTCCTGACCTGCTCAGCGAACTTGTCCATCTCCATGACACCGGCCGCAACCGAGGATTGCATTTCACGGACGACGTACTCGATGTCCTGGGTCGCCGAAGCCGTTTGGTCGGCCAGACGGCTGATTTCCCTCGCAACGACAGCGAATCCCTTGCCGTACTCCCCGGCTTTCTCCGCCTCGATCGCCGCGTTCAGTGAAAGCAGATTCGTCTGGTCGGAGACCTTGTTGATGGTCGTAACCACACTCGAAATTCGGTTGGCGCGTTCATTGATCGTCGCGAGCTTCGTGGTGATAGACCCGGTCGCCTTCATCAGCAGGCGCATCGCCGATTCCATTCTGCCAAGGTCGGTGCGACCTGTTTCCGCCAGCCCTGCCGTGTTGGCCAGTTGCTCGCCAACGCCCCCGATGAGCCGGACCAGATCATCCGAAGTCTTGGAGATCTCATGGCTGGTTGCGGTGACTTCCCGCGTGGACGCCGCCTGCTCGGCAACGGAAGCCTCGAGCTGGCGCGCTGAAGCGGATATCTCCGTTGCCGAAGTGGTGACCTGAATTCCAGAACGCTGGACCTGGCCAATCAGCGAGTCCAGGCTCCCGGTCATTCCTTCGAAGGCACCCAGCAGCTGAGACGTTTCGTCAGTGTTATCGATCATGCCGATGAATCGCCGTCGAGGAACGAGCTCACTGGCCGATTTCAGCCGGGTCCTGGCCCGGCTCAGATCACCCGATGCGATCTGGTTGGCCACTTCAATGGTGACTCCCAGGGGCTTTGTGGCCTTCCCCGCGAGGAACACTCCGAGAGCCAACGCTCCTGCAAGCACGACCGCACCGACCACCAGCAGCTTGAGGAGCAACGAGCGGATCGAGTCGTTGATTCGCGCCTTGGTCGCGTAGAAATCATCCTGGTATGTACCGACGTTGATGGCCCAGTCCCACGGCGCAAAATACACCAGCGAGGCGATTTTCGTCCGAGGCGCGGATTCTCCCGGGTTCTGCCACTGGTAGCGTTCAAGGGTCGGTTCCCCGGCCGGTTGTCGAATCGCCCGGCCAATCTGATCCTGGATGAAGAACTTGCCCTGGGAGTCGCGCGTTTCCCAGATGTTGTCCCCCTCCTTCCGGTTGGCCGGCGCGATAATGTATCGTCCGCGAAGGTCTCCTTTGCCTCCGAGCACGCAAACATACCCTGTCCTGCCAACCTGGGTCGCACTAATGCTCTTGTACAGGGTCTGGAGGGTTTCGGGCCGCTCCATGACGCCGAGGACTGCAATCACCCGCCCCTGCCGGTCAATGATTGGCTCGCTGGCGATGATTCCGGGACGGCCGGCAACACTCGTCATTCCATAAAATGGCTGCCCCTGGTTGGTCGCCTGGACCAGGGGATTCGGCTTCCCGTCGGCATCGGTAGCGGGAATGAATGTGCCGAGAGCGCGTCGGCCATCCAGCGTCTCAACGCTTGTCACGACGCGCAGCAGACTGCCGTCCGCGTCGGCCGCCTGCAGAATCGAGCACCAAATCCCAAGAGTGGACTTCAACTCATCCACGACGGGCATCTTTGCCTGAAGGCTGGCGCGCTGGCCGAACCACTGGCCGCCGAGAAGAAGCTTCGGGACCCGGACCTTCTTCACCTCGCCGGTTCGCTGGTTGGTTGCCTCCCATTCGGCCGACTCCCTGGAAAGTTCAAGTCCGCCGGCTTCGTTGAGAAGCTTTCGAGCCAGGCTCAGCTCGTCCGAGGCCTTGCGTCGAATGAGCTGATTGGAGGTATCGCACAGTGCGTACATGTCCTTCGCCGTCTGGATGACGCTTTGGCTGGCGATCGTGTCCAGTTCCTGCTCGGCCGTGCTTGCGACGCTTCGCTCGAACTGGGTCGTGAGGCTCAACATCACCAGGACGGGCAACGTGGCGGCAAGGAAGACCAGGCCGAGTATCTTCCTTTTCAAATTCAGCTTCATGATTCACCCTTGAACCGGAGAGTGACGACGTTCGTTTCGCCGCAGCGCTCGTACCGGAAGTCGTCCGCCATTTTTCTCACCAGGAGGACACCCAGCCCGCCGACCTCTCGCTGGTTCAACGCCGCGTCGGTGTCTGGAGTGCCGAGGTCCAACGGGTTAAACGGGCCTCCTCCGTCGCGGATCGTCATGACGAGGTCGCCGGAAGCAGTCGCCTCGCAATCCAAGTCGATCCAGCCAGTCGATTCTAATGGGTACGCGTAGTTGATGACGTTGACGAGCAACTCTTCGGTCGCCAGCTCCACGCGCAAAAGGAGGTGGTCCTGGAAGCCGCAGGCGACCCCTGCGCGCCGGACCATGTCCTGAAAAGGCTCCACCGATTCCATCACGGCCGGCAGTCGCATAGTATTGCCCTGATCAAATCTGCGCCAGGGCCTCTTCGGCGGTCGAATAAACCGGAAATATCGAGACAAAACCGGAAATTTCGAAGATTTCCTTCACCATCCCCTTCAGATTGCACAGGGCGAGGCTCCCGCCTCGGGCTTTGACACCTTTGCCGGCGGACAGAATGCTTCGCAGGCCGGCGCTGCTGATGTAATCCATCTCTCCGAGATCGACCACCAGGTTCTTCGCGCCCTCCTCGATCCACTGCCCAAAAGCCTCATCGAATCGGGGCGCACTGACAGCGTCCATACGTCCGCTGATTCGAACCCAGACTGCGTTTCCTCTTTTGTCCGATTCGATGTTCATCTGAAAGAAGCCTCCATCGGCGATAGTTGTAGCACGAACCCCGAAAAGTAGCCACTTTTTCAACGACAGACAGGGAGACAGGGAGAGGGGGAGACAGGGAGACAAGGAGACAACTGCGCAGTGCGCACTCCTCACTGCGCGCTGCGGATTACTCTGCGCAGTGCGCAGTGGCTTTTCGGAGGATCCAGGGGACACCGCTTGATTCCCGGGGCCCATTGCTAGTGTCAATAACCAGCTTGGGAATCGAGCGCCATGTCCCCTGGATCGACGCACGAGACGCGGGGAGAGGGAGGCATCCCCCGCTGGTGTCTCGTGCGATCTGTCAAAACGTATTCAATGCGCCGAGGCGACCTCGATTCGCGCCCGGGCGGCTGGACGCAAAGCCGGCGGATCTTGGCTGTTCAAGACCGCCGTCAGGCTGTAGAAACCGTCCGGAAGCGGCTTCCCCTCCGTGTCGACAAGCACAAAATCGAACGCCAGGCGCAGTGGCTCCTTGCTCAGGTCAACCGTGACCAGCGAATCGCACTCGCAGCATCCCCCGTCGTCGACTTCGATTTTGCGGACGATCGTACCCTCTGCATTTTGAATTTCCAGGGTCAGGCTCTTGCATCCCGAGAACACGAATTCGGTGGGCACTTCGGCGGCGCGGTTCGCCATGACGAAAGTGCCGCGTACGTGCGCTAAGGTATCCGGATCGACGGGCGGCATCAGGTCGTTGAAGAATTGGGCCTTCGACAGATGCAGTGCGGTCGTGTAAGAAGAGGCCGGCCATACGTCGTTTCCGAGCTCTGCTGACACCAGCTCACTGATCACCGGGCCGGCTATAGTCTGCTCCTCCCGACGGATCAGGCCGACTCCCGGTGCGAACCACTCGCTGACTATGCCGGCATCCGCACATTGGGAAGCGAGACGGTCTACTCGCAAGACCCGGCTGAAATCCCCGGCCGGGACGGATACCCGCTCGTCTCTGGCGGTCATCGTCAAAACGGCACCGTCCTCACACGACGGAAGAGGAGGCGCCACGTGCATTGTCCAACTTTCTCCAACCTGGGCGTCCAGCTCGTACCAGAGTTTGCGCTCGCCCTCCGGTCCCTGTTCGACGACCGTCCCAAAAGGCGTGGCCCGAACCGCCCGGGTTTCATCCATTCGGAAATAACCGCGGAGCGGATAGTACCCACTCACCGGGGTCGCGGAGGGCGGTGGGCTCAGCACCTCCACCTGCCAGGTCGTCGTTGTCTGGGAGATGGGCGACTTGACCACGTAGGTCCACTTGTACCCGTGACGCAGGGGGAAATAGAGGCTCCCACGCGCCGCAGCTGCCCTGGTGCTGCCATGTGACTGTGGATTGGCGGTTACCGTTCCGGTCAGGAAGAGAGCCGGAATCAGCGCGGCAAGAATCAAGTGAACTGTAAGGAAGGCGCTCGACCTGCTGCTTCGAACTCGCATAAAAGTCCCCCGCAACTGAAGGAGTCGAATCGTGAACTGCGAACAGTGCTTGTCCGAACGAGAATATTATAAACGAAATGCGTGGAAATTAGCAGAAAAAATTGTTAAAAATTTAGCAATGAAGGCCGGCTGGAAGGGCGGCCGCTGGCGGACCCCACGACTGATAACTGACGACTGAACGACTGGCAGTCCTTGGGGTCTGTCGAGCAAAAACCATCAAATTGTGATATGTGTTCTCCGCAGGGTAAACGCTGGAGGTTAACATGGCAAACGGTCGCGCATCGCGTCGGACACTGTTAAAGGCTGCCGTAGGGATTGGCGGAGCTCTTGCGCTCGATCGCCCGGAAATCCCGGCTGCTGCTTCGCAAAGCGCGGTTGCACCGTCGCTTCCCACCGTTCCGCTTGGACCACACCGCGTGACGCGACTGGTCCTGGGCTCCAATCCCTTTAATGGTTTCTGTTACGCGATTCCCTCGCTGTCCGCGCACATGAAGGAATGGTGCACGCCGACAAGAGTCGCCGAGGTCGTGCGTCAAGCAAGGCAGAACGGCATCAACACCTGGCAGTTCAGTTACTATCCCTCCAGTCTGGAAGCGCTGAAGATTCACCAGGCCGAGTCGGAGCAACCAATCCAATGGTTCGTCCTCACCGGAGGGGCGATGCGGGACAACCCCGGCTTAATCCCCTCGGTGGCCGGACTCAAACCGATGGCGATCGTGCACCACGGTGGAGCGACCGACGAAGCGTTCAAAGCGGGGAAAATGGACCGGGTGCGCGACTACCTGAAGGCAATTCGTGATAGCGGGGTCCTGGTTGGGCTTTCAACTCATCTTCCCGCGGTGATCGAGCACGTGGAAGAGCGCAACTGGGACGTCGATTTCTACATGACCTGCTTTTACCAGTTCAGCCGCTCGCCCGAGGAGATTCGCAAGATGCTTGGTGAGCTTCCGCTCGGCTACGTTTTCCTCGAAGGCGATCCAGCCCGGATGTGCCGGGTCATCAAGCAGACGCGCAAGACCTGCCTCGCGTACAAGATTCTGGCCGCCGGCCGCCTGGCCGATTCCGCGCAGGGTCTCGAGAAGGCGTTTCACTTTGCGTTCGAGAACATCAAACCGCAGGACGCGGTCATCGTCGGCATGTACCCCCGGTTCAAGGACGAGGTGAGCGAAAACGCCGCGGTGGTGCGGAGAGTCTGCGCAGTAAGCTGACGACCGCCCGGCGAGCCCGCCAACCGGGCCGTAAAGCGGCGTATTCTGAACAGCGAATCCGCCCTACGACTGAGTGGGTTACGCATGCCCAGCGGCCGTATGGCGGATTCGCTGTTCAGAATCCGCCGCTGGAGTTTTTACATTTTCAGCCGGCTGCGATCGCCTTCGGCCTGAAAGGCCGAGACATAATAGCCCGGGGCGGAGCGCTTTTTGCGTAGCCCCGGGCTAAGTAAGCGACGAGCTTCAAGCCCTGAAAGGGCGGGAGAGACAATGACTGTGACATGGTCCTCTCGCTCCTGTGTGCAGGCATCTTACGCCCTTTCAGGGCTCTGCTCTACGACCCGTCTAAGACCTGGGGCTACGCAAAAAACGCTCCGCCCCAGGCTATTATGTCTCGGCCTTTCAGGCCGAAGAATGTAAAACTCCAGGGGCGAGCGGGATGCCCCGCTCGCCCAACTCTAGCGCGGATATTCACTGCAGGTTGGTGACAGAATCCATGTCGACGACCGGAAGGGGCAGGCCTAGGTCGGGTAAGGAGCCATAATCCCGCGCCTCGCCGAATGCGTATACTTCCCCGTTACTACCGAGAATCAGGTATCCGCGGTTGGTCGGCAGAATCTCGAGAGCAACGGCTGTGTCATTGACGCCAAGTGCAGGCAGGGAGCCAGCGTAAGTGGCATCGCCGAAGCAAAAAAGCCCGCCATCCCCGCCCAACAGGTAGTAGCCTGACCCGTCGGGGGTGCTTTTTAAGCGCATGACCGGGCCGTTGGGGACAATGCCAATGTGGGGCAGTGAGCCGAAAAACGCCGCATCTCCGAACGAGAAAACTCCTCCGTCGACCGCCAGAACCCAGTAGCCCTGACCGCTCGGCGTCACCTCTAAATCCAAGGCAGTGTTGTTGATGCCCAGACTGGGCAATGACCCGTAGAACTGAGCGTCGCCAAACGCGAACACCCCACCGTCGGCGCCAAGCACGTAATAGCCTAAACCAGTGCGCGTCACCTCCAAATCCACGCTGGCATTGCTGATTCCCAGCGCCGGCAGCGATCCGAAAAACTGTGAGTCGCCGAACGTGAAGACACCGCCATCCTCGCCCAGAAGATAGTAACCAGCGCCCG
Source organism: uncultured Acidobacteriota bacterium (assembly GCA_964421755.1). Lineage (GTDB taxonomy): Bacteria > Acidobacteriota > UBA6911 > RPQK01 > RPQK01 > CAVUUN01. The sequence goes on along the minus strand of CAYQYP010000448.1, from coordinate 9,057 downwards.
ATGGAGTCATCGTGATCCGGTTGACGGGGGCGTTAAGCTGAACCCCGAGTTGTGGGATGGACCCAAAAAACCTCGAGCTGCCGAAATTGAAGACGCCGCCCTGTTCGTTCGTCATGGCATAACCGGCTGTCTCGAGGACGGCCAGCTTGAACAGCCTCTGGTTCGACGAGTCCTGTTCGTCGAACACCAAGGCATAGACTACGTGGTGCGCCGAATCCACGTGCAGCCCGTAGATTCGCCACCCTTCCAAGCCATCACTGAACTCGTTCCAGTCCAGACCCAAATCCTGAGTGCGCCAAGCCTTCTCGCCGGTAGAGCTGCTTGCCCACAGCGCGCCTGACGGGCCAAGAGTCTCAGCCATGGAGTACAGCCATCCAGGAAATGGGACAGGATCCCAGGTTTCCCCGGCGTCAGTGCTCCTGGAGATTCCCTGGTTGTACTGATGATGGACCGCGATGAGCACCGTGCCGGGTTCGTTTTCCCGAAGGGTAATCCCAACCACGGGTCCGGCCGCTTGAAGCTTCTCGACCCAGTTGATGCCGCCATCGTCGCTTCTCAGCAGCCGATCTCCGGCTGCCGCATACACAACATTCGAATCCCACGGCGCAAAAGCGATGGAGTTCACGTCGAGAGCCGGTGAGAGAATCTTTTCGGTCCAGGTGTCACCTCCGTCGTTGCTCCTCAGCAGTCTGTTGCTGCTTGCCGCAAGAATGATCAAGGGGTCGCTCGGATGGGGCGTAACAACGGTCAGGTAACGGTCACCGTTGCCGGTCTTCTCCGTCCAGGTAAGTCCCCCGTCGAGGCTAACGAGCAGTGACGAGGCACCGCCGAAGACAACATCCGGGTTGTAACGGGCTCGAACAAGGTCAGCCACATATTCAGAACTACTCAGTTGCTCAACCGGGAGCCAGGTCTCCCCTCCATCAGAGCTTCTAAGGACCGCGCCGCGAGCTCCGACTAACAATACCGCTTCGTTCCTTGGGTCGGACAGGACAGAAGACAGGATATGTCCGGCGGGTCCGACATTCACCCAGACATTTGGGCCGCCAAGATGGAACGTCTCTGAATCTTGGTCATTAGCGCCGTTGACGTCGCCCGCTGTTAAGACCGTCGCGGTATTGACTCCTGTCAGTGGCGAGCCGAACGCTATGTGTAAGGAAACGCCAGTCGACTCGTTCAGCGCGAGCGTCTGGGCCGAAGTGCACTCGACGGTGCCGCCATCGGAGGAACAGGTCCAACCGACGCCGGAGCCAGAGAGCAGCCTTGCATCCGAGGGTAGTATATCGGTCAGAGTCATCGGGGAGGTCGAAGCGACCCGGCCTACGTTCGTTACAGTCAGGTGCAGATAGCCGCTCATGTTTCGTTCGAGGTGCGACGAATCGTTTAATCTCACCGTTAGATCCGGCGCATTGGCGCGTTCCGTAACGAAAGCACCCACAGCTCCGGCGAAAAGCCGCGCGTGATTCTGTGGGTCAATAACGAGCGGTCCCACCGATGAAGTCGCGAGCCCCATACATGACCACAAGACGCCACCGTTGATCGTTCCGAACACTCCGGCGGAAGTGGACACATAAACCGAGGCGGGATCTAAGGGATCGACAGCTAGACGATCAAGGTCAACGCCTTCCAGGCCAAGTTGGGCGGCCGGGACCCAGGTGTCACCCCCATCCTCCGATCGGTAGACGGCCTGCCGAGCGGCATAGTAGAGCACGGAGGGATTGCTCGGAGAAACGGCCAGGTCCACGCCGGTCAGGTGAGACAGGCCCACACTTGCGTTCTCCCAGCTCACTCCGCCATCCGTTGACCGGTAAACACCGGTCGACTGGCCGAGCGCATAGAGACGATTAGGTGTCACAGGGTCAACGACCACCCGGACGATTTTTGAATCATTGATGCCGGTGTCGGCGATTGACCAGGAGTCACCGTTGTTGGTTGATTTCAGCAGCCGCGATGCGGCCAGTGGATCGGACGAATAGCCTGAGTGCTCATGTGCGAGAAACAGCCTGCCTGGAGTGGAGGGATCGATGGCCAGATCGATACATTGAATCCCGGTATACGGAGTGACGACGTCTACTGACACGAAATCATCGGTGGTTCGTCGGAGACTCTCTCGGGCGTTCACGAAAATCAGGTTCCCATTGCTGGGTGAAACATGAATTATCGGCACCACCCCAGTTGAGTAGCGGGATTGCCAGGTGCTACCTCCGTCGGTCGTTCGCCAGATTCTTCCGTACGGATACGGTTCCGCATTCTGTAACGCCGAGATAAAGATGGTTTGCGGCCGATCGACGGGCACGGCGATACTTCTCACCCAATCGCTCGGCCCGATGGGCGTCCAGGCGTCGGCTAAGAGAAACAGCTGCGCAGACAGGGACAGGACTACTAACAGTGCAGGAATCGTGGTCTTGGAAGCGGGCATGTCGAACCTCCAAAGAGTTCCAACCAGCTTGTCTCAATTGGGCGAAATTCAAGCACCAAGGCAAAAAATAGGCAAGCTCTTGAACCAGAAATCCGCGACTCCAGGCTGCTTCCGCACGGCCGTCACATCATACGCAATCGCAGTTGCGCGACCTTACGGCTGCTGTTCCGTCGTGATGTCGAGGTCTATCGTGTCGGTTTGAATGCCGAGGGCCGGAAGCGACCCAAAGAACGGCATTTCGCCGAACTGTAGCAGCTCGCCTCGGCCGCCGAGCACAAAGTAGCCGCGATTCTGCGGGCTGATCTCCAGGTCGTTTGCACGGTCAAGAGGAATGCCAGCGGTCTGGGGAGACCCCATAAAGCGGGCTGACCCGAACGCAAAAACGCCTCCGTCCTCGCCAAGCATGTAGTAACCAGCGCCGTCAGCCACCGACTTGATCCTTACCAAAGGCCGCAGGAGTTTTATCCGGGACTGCGGCAAAGAGCCCCAGAAGCGCGCATCGCCAAACGAGAAGACCCCGCCATCCCTGGCGATTACCCAGTATCCTCGGCCTGTCGGCGTGACCTCCATGTCGACGGCGACAGTAGCGATGCCAATCGATGGAAGCGACCCGACAAACGGCGCTTGCCCAAAAGCAAACACTCCACCGTCCTCACCGAGCAGGTAGTAGCCGTCTCCCGCCGGAACTACTTCCAGATCCAGGCAGCGGGCTGACAGGCCAAGGGCGGGGATCGATCCGTGGAAGGCCGCGTCTCCAAAGGCAAAAACGCCTCCGTCAGCGCCGAGCAGGTAATAGCCGTTGCCGGTTCGTGTCGCGGTCAGATTCACCAGGGGGGCGTTGGGCGTGATCCCGAGTCCCGGGAGAGAGCCCTGGAAATGCGCCTGTCCGAAAGCGAAAACCCCTCCGTCGCCTCCGAGGACGTAGTATCCCGTGATCTTACGTTGGGTCAAGCAGTATATCCCCTGTCTCGACCCGACGTAGAACATCTTCGGAGAGGAGGGGCTGATCAGGAGAGGATAAATGTGGCTGACGTGAAAAATTCCAACGATTTCCGGGAAAGACGGGGATAACGCTTCCCAGTCCTGCCCCTGATTATGAGAGACCAGAAACTCGCCGCTCGCGGTCCCAGCATAGATGTCGGAAGGTTCTTCGGCATCCAGGGCCAGACTCATAACATCGTCATAAAGCGGCAGATCAAGAGGACACCTGGTCCAATTCAACCCACGATCTACACTCCTGTAAACGCCGCCCGGCCCCCAGGACCCCGCTGGGTACGCGTCCGCTTGAACCGCACTCGCGTAAACCGTCGACGGATTTTCGGGATCGATGACGATTTGATTGACGTAAATGCTTGTCAGCCCGGCATTCGCAGGGGTCCAGGTGTTGCCTCCGTCTGTGGTCCTGTAGATTCCCTGCAGTTCCAGGGAGAGATACATCGTATCAGTCTGGGAAGGGTCGATCGCGAGCCCGACTCCCCAGTTATACCCCGGCAGGCCCGAATTGCAGTAGTTCCAGGTATGTCCCCCATCTGTGGACTTGGCTATGCCGCGCCCCCCCCGCAGGGCAAATAAGATCAACGGATTGGTCGGGTGCACGACGAGGCCCACCGGGGTCGGTAGTGCCAGCGCATCGACGCTCGAAGCACTGTTCCATGTCGCGGCAAACATGCTCCAACTCTCCCCTGAATCCTCGCTGACCGCAATCGAGCCGTCGTTGACCAAGGCGTACACCAGGTCCGGGATACTGGGCGAACGGGCGATGTTCTGCACCCAAAATCCCTCGAAAAACGATACCGCGCTCCAACTCGCTCCGCCGTCCTGACTTTTGTAGAAATAGTTGCCCTGGATTGCGAGCACCCGGTCCGGAAACCGAGGATGGATATTGATGTCCCCGATGAGGAGCACGGTGTTTACTTCGGGATGGGCTGTCGACCAGGTAACGCCGTGGTCCTCGCTCCGGAACACTCCATCGTCCGCACCGGCGAGGACCAATCCCGGGTATCCCGAGTCGACAACAAGGGACTGAACCGACCCGTAAGTGCAGCCTTTCCTGGAGACGACCCAGGTTTGACCATAATCTTCACTAATGTAGAGGCCTCCCGACGTATACAGATCCCGGTGAGACGTCCCGGCGTAGAGGAGTCCAGGTTTGCTCGCGCTCACGCCAATCGCCTGGACCTGGATTCCGCCGAGCCCGAGAGGAGTCCACGTAGCCCCGGCGTCCTGACTGCGAAAGATACCTCCTTCAAAAGCCTTCGAACCGGCGTATATCGTGTCGGAGTCGGCCGGGTCGAAGGCTAGCGCAACGGTGTTCCGACAAGCTGGATTCAGGAGATCCCAAGTGATCCCGCCGTTAACCGTTCTGAGGATCCCGTTCCAGGTTCCTGCGTAGACTATCCCGGGGGTCTGGGGATGAAAAGCCAAGGCGAGGATCGGGTATACATACCCGTTGGGGTCTACCAGGTCGTCGTTCAGTGGGAACCAGGTTGCGCCCAGGTCGCGAGTAAAAAAAAGGCCCTTGCTTGTGCCCAAGTACAGCGTCTCGGGATTGGCAGGGTCCTCTTCCAGGCAGTAGGTCACCGGGTGGCCCGGTGGCAGGCTAGTCCGTTGCCAAAAGGAGCCTGACCCGACGTACAGGGAACCGTTGGCAACACAGATCTTCCCTGTTCTCGTGATCACCATCGCAACCGGCGGTCCGGGCAGGGTCGGGAGCAAGGACCAGGACCGGCCGCTGTCGTCGCTCAAGTAGAGCGATTGCATAACGCTTGCAAGGATGACGTTAGGGTTGAGCGGATCGGCCTCGAGCTGTTTTATGCGGGTTCCGGCCGGTCCGGATGTTGTCCAACTGGTTTCTCCCGCCAGCGAATCTGCGCCACAAATCGTCAACAGAAGGAGAGTAAGAAGAAGTCTACTTACGGCTCGTTGGTAGCATTCGGTCATTTGCAGCCTCCCCCAAACCGCTGGTTAACCAGGACCAAATCTGCAAGCTGTCAGGTTGCAGCCTCCTGAATACAGGATGCTTCGCATCTTGTCAACAGACCCGCGGCTCTAGCAGAAGCCTGACTGCCGACGGCTGGCGAGGCCTCGAGTGACTCGCCAGCCGCTCGTGCTTTTACACGGCTGGGAGAGTGATGATGTAACCGCCAGCTTCCTGCTTGGGATAATCCACACTCGATGTCAATTCCTCAAATGCTGCGTGCTCGATCTGTGATCCTATTCTCGTCTCTCGGGCTGGCTCACTTCCCTGGGCTTTCGACGCGGTGAGGGTCGCCGGAACTTGCGAATAGATGATGGCTGCGCCTTGAGAAATCTCGAAGACCGTCGCAGTTCCGTCCACCGCACAAAAGTACGTTGGTTCGGGTATGGGATGGCCGGAAAGAGAGACCGGGCAACCGGAGCAACCGGCTGGGAACCGACAGTGAAGGTAAAAGCCGTCTGGGGACATTGCGCCTTTTCTTCAAAAGAAACGGTCACATGTCCACCGAAAGTCGGGAGGGGCAGGCCGTGAACTCACCGTCTGCAAATTCAGCCCTCTCGGCGAACTGCGGCGATTATAGGACCGTCTTACTGCCGACGCAAGAATCCCGAACGGTTGGGTCCGGACAGCCGGACAGCCGGGCCGCTTGAAGGCCAGGAAGAAGTCGAACGGTTCCTCGCCTTCAATCTTCTCTCCCTTTACCGGTTCGTTTTCACCTCCATGTCAAGCGTAGTGGTCACAAGACCGATCCCCGGCAACGAGCCGAAGAAGCCCGCGTCGCCGAAGCTGAAGATCCCACCATCGAGGCCGAGCATGTAGTAGCCCTGGTTGTTCGGCGTGATCTCGAGATCCACCGCCTGGTTCACGACGCCGAGCGCGGGCAGCGAGCCGTAGAAGTTCGCGTTCCCAAACGCGAACACCCCGCCGTCCCCTCCGAGCAGGTAGTAACCACGCCCGTCCGGCGTGCTCTTGATTCGCTTCAGCGGCGCGACCGGGACCACGCCGAGCGACGGCAGCGAGCCGTAGAAGGCGCCGTCGCCGAAGGCAAAGATTCCGCCGTCGATCCCCAGTATCCAGTAGCCTTGGCCGCTTGGCGTCACCTCCATGTCAAGCGCCGTGTTCACGACTCCTACACCGGGGAGCGAGCCGTAGAACTGGGCCGTGCCGAAGGCAAATACGCCACCGTCCGGTCCGAGCAGGTAATAGCCCTGGCCGCCGGGCACCGCCTCGAGGTCAATCGTCTGGTTGCTGATGCCCAAGCCCGGCAGCGATCCCAGGAACTGGGCATCGCCGAAGCAGAACACGCCGCCGTCAAGGCCCATCATGTAGTAACCCTGCTCGGAGGTTGTCAGGGTTAGGTTCCTGAGCGGAGCGTTAGGCACCAGCCCGATGGCAGGCAGCGAGCCGTAGAACTGCGCGCCGCCGAAGGCGAAGACACCTCCGTCGGTGCCGAGGATCGTGTACCCGGTTGCAGACCGCGTGTCGGGAGAGGCATTCCAAGCATCCGCGCGCCCGAACCCGAAAATGTTATCGAACCCTGGTGAGCCTAGATCGACCGCCGCAGCCTGCAGTCTCGTGCGGATGTCCGCTGGTGTCAGCGAGGGAGTTCGTGCCCACAGCTGCCCCGCCAGCGCCGCGATGTGGGGTGCAGCGGCGCTCGTTCCATAGAAGCGCGTGGGAAACCAGCCGGCACCCGTGACGGAAACGCCATCAATGCCGATGATGTCAGGTTTCGGGCGCGATTCACTGGCTGGCCAGCTAATTGTCACCGGACCCTGAGACGAAAAATGCTCGATCGTGTCATTGCCCGGGTCACCCGCGGCGATCGCTCCAGCAGCCAGTACCCCTGGCACTGCGGGATGACCAAAAATAGAGTCCCCCGACCGCAGGTTATTGGTGTAGATGTCGCCGGTCGTATAGATATAGGCCTCAATTTCACGCACCGCCCCGCTGTAACGGTTCACTCTGATGGCGTAGTCCCGGGAAACGTTACTTGTATAGATGTAATACTCAAGCGGGTCACCATTGCCGTCTTGACCAGCTATGGACCAAGCGACCGGCGTGGTCAGGTCGGTAAGGGGGCATAAATAGAGGTCGTAATCATTGGCTGACTGGCCGAACTTATCGTCCCATTGGAGAACCACCACGACTTCCTGACCCGGCTCCAGGTGGACATACAGGTCCGTATAGGCCGAAACGCCGTGGCTGAAATCATGCATGTCTGTCGAGGAAAGTGGGTAGAAGGTGCCCTGGTAATGGTCTGAGCCCTGGTTGCCGGCAGCCGATACGTAAAGGACGCTATTCGCCTGGACCAGGTTCTTGACATGCGTAGCAACCGAACCATCCTCGAAAAATGGTTCCAAGAGCCAGCCTATGTCGTCGCAAATGATCTTGCACCCGGCATTTTTCAGGGCGGTGATCGCGGTGGTGAACTCGGCTCTGTTGTTGCCGCAATCATGGAAATAGAGCTCGGCACCGGGAACGATGTCGTGTACGATTTCGAGCATGGCGGTGCCCTCATCACCACCCACCCGATTGCTCAAAATGGTCAGTCCCCCTCCTGTGGGCGGCAGATCTCCACTCGCCTGCGCCTCGTAAACGCTGTCAACTCCATCGGATATGATACCGATCCGAATGCCAGCTCCGTCCTCGCCGAAGGTGCTTCGTACATTAGCCGACCGGTGTATTAAGTCACCTTCTGTGACCACTGAACCGGTTCGAGTGACAGGCGGCAATACCGTGCTGACTCCTTTCACCTGTTCCAGGGATGAGAGGAGGTCGAGATCTTTGGTCCGAACCCACCCGAAGACGAGGTCGTGACTCGCCACGTACCCCTTGAACTGGTCAAGAAGGGGAGTGATGAGCTCCGGACGGGTGCCCTGCTCGAGTCTGATCGAGACGTGAACCCTTCCTCCCTCGATCTTGGACTTCAGGTCGCCGGCTTCTTCCCCAAGCACGAGGTTTCTCAGCCTCCGCATCCCACCAACGTGCTCCTCGCGGCTGCGGCCGGGAGGCAGGCCGTGTTCGTCCAACAGTTGAACCAGATCCGAGCTCCACTTCTTTTGATGTTGGCTCAATTTTTCTTTCTGAGCTCGAATCGTTTCCCCGCGAACGGGATCGCCTTGAAACTGTGATTGAGCAGTGACCAAGGCAGTAACGAGGATGACAGGCAGGCAAAAGAGACATTTCAGAGCGATTGTGCGGAACATAACTCCCCCAAATTGCGACCACGGTCAAATGGCCGCAGCTAATACCAAACGTTCCCGACCGGCCAGACCCAGACTAAGTCGAGCCTCAGGGTGAAAGGACGACTCAACCAGCCAACAGCAAAGATCGACGAGTGCTGCTGAGCCGGTTCTTGAGAGTCTTTCCAGCCTCACCTCGGTTCTAGAAGCTTACTTTTCGCCGACCGAAAGCCGGATGGGCTCGTTCTGCCGGCGCGGGTCCGTTTCCAGGCGCCGGAAAAACAGCACCGTCACCTCGTCCTCCGAGCCGGCCAGGCGGATGTGCCGCCCCGAGCGGTTCCCCCGCTCCCGCCGCTCGGGTTCTGGGGAAAAGCCTTCCGGCACGCTCTTCAGGAACTCGAGCTGGCTCTCGTCGTAGCTCACCCGCGTCGCCCCTCCCGCCACCGGGATCGCCACCACTCCGTCCCGCATGAAGT
>CAYQYP010000447.1:0-2363 GCA_964421755.1 uncultured Acidobacteriota bacterium | reverse complement strand
AAAGCGTAGTCGAGCGCCAGCTCGCGCAGCCTATCGTACCGGCCTGAAGAGCCTCCGTGCCCGGCCGCCATGTTTGTGATGAACAGCAGCGGATTCCGGTCGGTCTTCAACGTGCGCAGCTTGGCGACGTACTTCGCCGGTTCCCAGTACATGACCTGGCTATCGTTGAACGAGGTCTTCACCAGCATCGTCGGGTAGTCCTTAGCGGCCAGGTTGGTGTAAGGACAGTACTGCTTGATGTAGTCGTACTCGTCCTTCTTGGCAGGGTTCCCCCATTCTTCGAATTCCCCGACCGTGAGCGGCAGCGTTGCATCCGACATCGTGTTGATGACGTCGACGAAAGGCACATGGCTGACCACAATCCTGAAAAGATCCGGCCTCAGATTGGTGACGGCACCCATCAGCAATCCGCCTGCACTGCCCCCAACGACCGCCAGCCGGTCTTTGGACGTATACTTCTCTTGGATCAGGTGTTCGGCCGCGGCGATGAAGTCCGTGAAGGAATTCATCTTGTTCTTCATCCGGCCCTGGTCGTGCCACGATTTCCCCATCTCGCCGCCGCCCCGGATGTGGGCAATCCCGGTGATAAAGCCCCGGTCCAGCAGACTGAGATCGTTTGATGAGAACGTCACTGAGTTGGGATATCCATAGGAGCCGTATCCCTCGAGAAACAGAGGCGCCTTGCCGTCCTTGACCAGCCCCCTTTTGTAGACGATCGAGACCGGGATTTTGGTCCCGTCCTTGGCAGTAGCGTAGATCATTTCCGACTGGTACTGCTTCGGGTCGTAGCCGCCGAGGACCTCGGTTTGCTTCAGCAGCTTCGCGTCCCGCGTATCCATGTCGTAGTCATAGATGGAGCTGGGCGTAATGAAGGACTGGTAGTTGTAGCGCAGCTTGGAAGTGTTCCACTCGCGATTGGTCGAAGGGAAGACACTGTAGGCCGGTTCCGGGAACGAGACGTTGTGCGCCTGTCCGGAGGCAAAACTGGTGACGCGTATTTCGGGCAGGCCGCTCTTGCGCTGGTAGACTACCATGTGTCCCGCGAAGAGATCGAAGTCCTCCAGCATCACCGCAGGGTCGTGAGCGATCAACTCCTTCCATCTCGCCGCCGATGGATTGGAGACCGGCATGGACACCAGCCTGAAGTTGCGGCCCTTGTCATTGATCAACATCAGGAAGCTGTCGCCCCGGTGATCGACTGAATACTCGATCATGTGCTTTCGCGGCTGAATCGTCTTGAACGCAGCATTTGGAGTCGAGGCCTTCAGGTACCTCGCTTCGCTTGTCGTATGGCTGCCGATGCTGAGGATGACATACTCCCGGCTACGAGTCCGCCCCACGCGGATCGCGAAGAGCTCGTCCTTTTCTTCATAGACCAGCTTGTCTTTGGTGTCTCCGATCCGGTGCCGGTACAGGCGATAGGACCGCTTGGCGGGGTCCTCAACCGTATAGAAGATCGTCTTGTTGTCCCCCGCCCAGGCTACAGAAACGACCTTCTCGGCTTTGTCGGAGAACAGTTCTCCGGTTTCCAGGTTCTTGACCTGCAGTTTGTATTGGCGGAAACCGGTGAAATCGACGGAATAAGCGAGCAGCTTCCCGTCGTCACTGACCGTGAAGGCACCGAGGGCAGTGAATTTCTGTCCTTTGGCGAGCTCGTTGACGTCAAGTATCACCTCTTCGGACGCCTCCCGGGACCCTTTCTTCCGGCACTGGATCGGGTACTGTTTCCCTTCCTCGGTGCGCGAGTAGTAAAAGTAGTTGCCTTCCTTGTACGGAACCGAAAGATCGGTCTGCTTGATGCGACCAAGCATCTCGTCATAGAGCTTTGCCTGGAGTTTCTCGGTTGGAAGCATGATCGCCTTGGCATACTGGTTCTCGGCTTCCAGGTAAGCAGCAACCGCAGGGTCGGACTTCTCCCTCACCCAGAAGTAGTCGTCGGTGAGGGTCTCGCCGTGAAGGGTTACCTGCCTGGTTTTCTTGGCCGCGACCGGTGGCTTGAGCGGATCATCGGCAAAAAGCAGACCGGACAAACCGGCCACGACCACCAGCAACCGAACCCGAATCAAAACAGACCGAAGGTCAGCAATCATTCTTTTCCTCCAGACTAAGAGCAAACAGACTAAGAGCAAACATTTTCAACAGCCCCTCCTGCGAGGGTGTTGAAAATGTTAACTCTTCTATTAATCGGCAGATAGACCGCCAATTTCCGGCGGAGGGCGAGATCGAATGGAGCCGCGCACGACAGCGAGAGAAGCGAGCGAGAGTAAGCGGACCACCTGACTCGCTCCACTGCTTCGTGTTTAAATGTCTCGACTTAGCGAATGATTGGTGGTCCGCTTACTCTCGCTCACTGCCGTTCGCTT
>CAYQYP010000446.1:0-8181 GCA_964421755.1 uncultured Acidobacteriota bacterium | reverse complement strand
TCGACTTCTTCGGCCGGCCGGTTCCGCATGGAAAGGGGAACGATATAGGCGCGGTGGAATCCGTCCCGGCAGATCCCGGTATCCCCTCCGCGGCCCAGGCCCCTGCCATGCGGGGGGAAGACGTCTTGAAACAACCCTACGACTGGCCTGCGGGCCACGGTTGGCTCCTGATGACGGTCATCCCCGCCGGGGTTTTTCAGGAACATGATCAATCGATTGCCAGGAGCTTCGCGGTCGCGCTGCGCAGCCTGGCCTGGCAGCACGAAAGAGATGGCCTCCAGGCGGCGCTTGTGATTTCCGGCGAGGGCAGTCGGCCTGACGCGCTTGAGAACCTGCCTTACGACTGGGATCTGAGAGCCATTAGGGTGATCAGGGATCAGGACAGGAAGATCGGCACGGCTCTCGAGGTGAACGACAGGCCGGTCACGGTCCTGATTTCGCCCGGCAGGAAGATCGTCGGGCGCTGGGAAGGAAGGAGTAATCCTGCCCGGTTGGGCTTGACGCTTCGCTGGCTCCTCGGCCCGCCTCCCGGCATGGCAGCGATCACAGCGAGGTCGGCCCGGGAGTAACCCGCATTTCAGTCGCTTCTGTTCACCTACTCAGAGAACACCTGAATAGTGTTCACGCAGGCATAGTCGCGGACCGGGACGAAATCCAACACGATCTTCCCTTGAGGGCTCGGCTCGATGTGGTCGAAGGCTTTCGCAAGGGCGCGGTTGGCGCCGCCCGCTTCCTGGATAATACTGAAGTCCTTCAGCAGGATCTGGCCGTTACACAAGACGTTGAACAGGCGTTCGCCTTTGGAAGCCTCACCCGGGTTGCCGGCGCCGAAGTAGGTCTCGGCAAACCCGAGGATCACGGTATACAGACCATGACTGGCTACCGGGATCGTATAAGAAAAATGACCGTATCGCTCAGACTGATAAAGCAACGCGTCGGAAGTTGCGGTGATCGCCGCGTGCCTTTCCGCGAGCCGACCTCCGTGGAAGAACCTGTCGGCCGACCAAACAGCGCCGTCTGGGGCCGTGTAAGGGGTAGTGCGGCAGGCGACCTTCACCGGCCGAATTTTGCCGGGGATTCCCGGCAAAATCTCGATTCCACTCAAGATGGCTTTCGATCGGCGGGACATGAACTTCATATGAAGAAGGCCGTCGGAAGCCGGCGACATGTCAGTAAACACCTTCACAACCGGAACTCGGGCTGCTCCCGCATCAGTAACAATATCGAACCGGGAGAGCAGCTGGTTCCCGTTGATGAATACATCGAAGACCCGGAAGTTTTCACCTCCCGACTGCTCGCCTGAGCCAAATACCCATTCCATGAAGTAGAGGCGCAATTCGTAAACACCCGGCTGGAGGGGAATATGGTAAGCGAAATCGCCTTCCCGGGCGTAAACGCCCTGGCCCAATCCGCTCTGCGGGAAAATAAGTGCCAGCCCGGCGGGAGAAATCACCGGTGAACCACCAGTGAAGTACCGATCACCGACCCAGACATTTCCGAACTGGTCGATCGATCGGTCCCGCGAGGCGCCGGCAACAATCCGGATTTCCGGACCGGCTGGAAGAGATGGTGCAACACGTAAGGCGGATCCGGTGGGGCGGGACCCTGCGACTGGCGTACTGCTGACCGGGCCGCGTTCAGACGACCCGAGAAAGAGCAACCCCCCAATCACAGCAACAACGAGACAGACTCCAAGCACACCCGCAATCAACCAACGACCGTGATCGAGCGCTCTTGGACTCTCGGTCATGGTTTCGGCCAACGCCGGAAGATCCCCCGCTGTTGGCTTGGGTTCCCTGGGTGAGAAGACCGGAGCATACTGCCCCGAGGGAATCGAGACAACCAGCGGATCCTGTTTCCCCTCGGCTCGATAGTACTTCCTCAACTGCTTTCGAAGCCGATTCATGTCGACCCGGATACTTGAATCGTCCCGGGGTTGGAAGCCTTCGGACCGACCGAACAACTCAACCGCGATGGTATATTCCTTCAACTCGTCTGTCTCGCCGGCGAAATACTTCCTGCAGACATAGTCGAGAATGCGAGACAGTCGGGGGGAGCGCGTGAAAGTACGGGATTGGAGCACTTTCAGAAGCTCCGTCCTCTCGGGGCTCGAAGGGGACTCGACTGGTTCCTTTGTCTGGTTCTCGGCTCGCCCAGACGGGGGGAAAAGGGTGACTTTCTGGTGCATCTCCAACCGCCCGCCACGCTTGGACTGCTATCTTAGATCGTGGAACCGCACCGCCCGTTCACAAGAAATCATTCTACTGCCGAAATCAGATTCTTGTCTGTTTTGATTTAGTCTCTTAGCAGTTGCACGGGATCCGCTCGAATCGTTAACCGGGCAACCGCTACCTGTTAGCAATCAGTCTGACACCTAAGCTATTGAACCGGCGCAAGATCCTATTATTCGCAGCCAGCTGCTAACAGCGATCGGCTAACATGCTTAGCCTACCTGCAGCCCGGACAGTCCGATACAACATTCGCGAGGACTTCACCTGCGAAGACCTCCATCCCAGGCCAGCGGATAGTCCGATCAGCCGCTTTTTCGTCGTCTGATCGGACGGAACCGCTAATCAAGTTCCCTACTTTTGGAGGGCGAGCACATGGCTCGAAATGTCTGCATCTGTTTCATTCTGTTAGTCCTGGTCCTGCTGCCCCCGGCTGCACGTGCCCAGACGAGTGCGAGTCTGAGCGGCGTAGTGCACGACTCAAGCGGAGCAGTGATCCCAGGCTCAAGCGTCACCCTCAGCGAACCGACCAAGAACCTGAAGCTGCAAACACTTACAACTGATGACGGCTTGTTCAGTTTCACTGCTTTGCAGCCAGGTATCTACTCGGTCTTGGTCGAGATGTCTGGTTTCAAAACAGTCATTAAGAACGGCATCATTCTGGAGACCAACCAGAAGCAATCAGCCGGGACAATCGTCCTTGAGGTCGGCGAACTCAGCTCCACGGTGCAAGTCACGGCGGATTCCGGGCAGTTACAGGTCAAAACCCGGACCGGCGAACAGGCGGAGATCGTGACCGCTCGCCAGGTCCGGGAACTGGCAATCAACGGTCGCAATTACCTCGACCTTGTGAAGATCGCGCCCGGAGTTGTGAGTACGGGCAACTACCAGGTCGCCGGTCCCGGTGGTTTTGGCGACATCAGTATCAACGGTACCCGGACCAACCAGCACAACCTCACGATTGACGGAGCGACCAACGTCGATGCCGGCTCGAACGGCACCCAGCACGTTGCGCTGAATATGGATGCCATCGAGGAGTTCCAGGTCCTGACGTCCAACTATCAGGCGGAATACGGGCGTTCGGGCGGCGGTGAGATTAAGATCACCAGTCGCAGTGGCACCAAGGACTTCCACGGCACCACCTACCTCTTCCATCGACACGAGGGGATGAACGCTAACCAGTTCTTCAACACGGCCGGCCTTGACAACAAGAGCCGTCCCCTGTATCGCTACAACTACTTCGGCTACAACGTCGGCGGGCCGGTCAAGCTGCCTAAAAACGTCCTGAAAGACAAGTTGTTCTTCTTCTGGGCACAGGAGTGGCACCAGCAACTTGTCCCTCGATCGTCGCCGCAGCAGGTGCGGATGCCCACAGGCGCCGAGCTGACGGGCGACTTCAGCATGACGAGGGACGGCGACGGAAACCTGATCACGATCATCGATCCTGTAACCGGGCAGCCCTTCCCCGGCAACAAGATTCCGGCCACGCGTCTGAACGAGAGTGGCGTGAATATTCTCAAGCTTTTCAACAAGCACGCGAATATAGAAAAGCTGCCTTTGTACAACCATGAATCTCAGATAAGCATCAACTACCCGAGGCGCGAAGAGAGTCTACGGGTCGACTACAATATTTCCGACAACCTGCGCTTGTTTGCCCGGGTCACTCAGGACACCGACCAGCAGATCATGCCTTACGGAGTTGGCTGGGCCTCAGGGCAAAACTTCCCACTGACCCCGATCATGTTCAAACAGGGTCCGGCTCGAAACGCTTCCCTGAATCTCACCTGGGTCGTCAGCAACACAATGACCAACGAGTTTGTGTTTGGGCCTAGCCAGAACAACCTGACTCAGGATCCTGTCGACACCGACGCGGCGACAATGAAAGGCATGGGGCTGAAGTTCGCACCGCCTTTCCCGTATTCGCCGTACCAGTTCGTCAACGTCACATTCGCGGGGACTCCCAACCAGAACTTCGGCGGGATCAACGCTTACAGTCAATTCCCGTACAAAAACTCCAATACGACCTTCGACCTCTACGACAACGTCAACAAGGTCTGGGGTACTCACTCCTTCAAAACCGGGATCTACGCTCAGCGCCAGAGGAAAGACCAGGCGGCGGGGAACTCGATGACGATCGCGTTTAACAACAACGTGAATAATCCGCTCAATGCGGGACACCCCTTTGCGAACGCGATACTCGGGAACTTCGATTCCCTTACAGCGCCGAACCGGATGATCGGTCAAGGGCAGTACCGATCGACCAATATCGAGTGGTACGTCCAGGACAACTGGAAGGTCTCTTCTCGCCTGACTCTGGATTACGGCGTTCGGTTCTCCTATATCGGACCGCAATACGACGCCCGTGATCAGGAACGTTACTTCGATCCGAACGCATGGGATCCGACCAAGGCCGTTCGGCTGTACAGGCGGGACAAAGATGGATACGCTTTTGACCCGATGAGCCCTTCAGTTTTGCTGCCCAAGCACCTTGCCGGTCGTATCATCCCGGAGTCCGGCGACCCGTTCAATGGCATGGTTCATATCCGGGGCGGGTTCCAGAAGCGTGCACCTCAAATCGGGCCGGCTCTCGGGTTCGCGTTCGACGTGTTCGGAGACGCCCGGACTGTCGTCCGGGGCGGATTCCGAACAGCCTACGATCGTGTCTCCGGGAATACGTCAGTATTTCCGGCAGTCGGGCAGCCGCCCGTGTACCTCACCCCTCAGTTTGATTTCGGCAACCTGGACACCATCGGGGCAGCGGGGGAAGTGATCCTTGCTCCATCGAATGTCCACGGCGTCGACCGGGAGGGCAAGAACCCCACCGTTCACAGCTTCAGTCTGCAAATCCAGCATAACCTCGGGCTTGACACGGTCTTCGGCATCGGTTACGTCGGCACACTTTCCTCCCACCTCTGGCAAACCGTCGACCTGAACTACAGTCCCTACGGCCAACTGTTCACACGGGAGGCACAGGACCCGAGGTTCTGGGGCGGCACCGATCTGAGTGCTGTTCCGAGCGCGGACACTACGATTTCCCAGGTCTACACGGACAAGGGGCTCAAGTTCGACGGCAGTAAGGCTCTTGACGCCAATTACCTCAGGCAGTACCCCGGATATGGAACCATTACGTATCGTGGTCCCATGGGTTCTGCCAACTATCACTCGCTGCAGTCGACTCTACAGCGGCGCTTTGGCCGGGATATCACCTTCTCGATGGCCTATACCTGGAGTAAGGCCATGGCTACGGCGAACGGCGACGGGGCAAACACAAATCCGGTCTGCTCTCGCTGCTATGATTACCAGCTGGCGGCTTTCGACCGCACGCACAACCTGTCCGTCAGTTACGTCTGGAATCTCCCCAGGGTCTCCCGTTTCACCGGCGATCATTGGCTGGCGCGGGGCGTTCTCGACAACTGGCAACTATCCGGAATCAGCACGTTTCAGACTGGATCTCCGGCCGAGTTGAATCCCGGCATTCCGGACGTCAATGTTAACCAGCGAATCACCGGCTCCTGGACCGAGCAGCCGAGGATGTACCTGACGGCCGATCCGCAAGGGAAGACCTCCACCCGTGCGAGCTGGTTCGATTACACGGCCTTCCGCCTTCCCGATGTAGGGGATGTCGGACCTTGGCCGCGGACGTACATGCGGAACCCCGGGCTGAATGTCCACGACCTCTCGATCTACAAGAATTTCCCGCTCTGGAGCGAGAAAGACCGCTTCCTGCAGTTCCGGCTCGAGATGTTCAACGCATTCAACCATCCGCAGTTCACCGGCTTCCAAGGGGGCATGTCCTTTAACATCAAAAAGGACTTCTCCAACTACGCGGCCAACCAGCAGGCCAGCCTGTCTTCACTCCGGAATCTCCGCGACGGCGCCAATTCCCCGGCTACCGGGCGATTGGGCCGAGCGGCGGGAGAGGTCAACGGCCAGCCTGGATATGTAGCGGCCAACCGCGTGATCCAGATGGCCCTCAAGCTGTACTTCTAAGTGCAGTGCTCCCCCGCTTGCGCCTCGATCAGCGAAGCGGGGGAGCCTCGATTGGTTTACCCGTGCACCTGCAGCGCTGGTGCGCATGAGAAGAGCTGCGTTCCGCTGGAACTACCGGGCACGATCTGCTCAAATGATTCTCAGAACCGCTCGCGGCGGATTTGTCCGGCGAATCCGGACCGGCCGCGGCCAGCTCAGATTTCCTCCTCTCCGCTAACCGGCTTCTGAGCAGAACCGCGGATCGCTTTTCTGAATCTGCTTCGACCGGGCTCCTTTCGTTGGACAATCCCGCCTCGGAGGGGGATCACCATGAGACAACTTGGCATTTCGCGAGCATCAGTCGTGGTTGCTGCTGTTCTGTTTCTGGCCGGTGGCTCGCTTCTCGCGTTCAATCCCGCGGCGCATGTTCGCATCGCAGAACTCGTTCACCCCGGTGGTTCCGACCGGGTCGACCTCCGATACGGAGCAATCGCGCCGGATATCGCGTGGTTCTTGCCAAATCCCCAGAACTGGCCCACAGCCGGACCGGACACTCACCTCGACTTCATCGAGCTCGACCCCGCCTGGTGGAGCGGGTCGCAGAAGGCCTTCGCCAAGGGATGGGCAACCCACAACGAGGTTTACGGTGCCGACAATGTGGCCCATATCCAGTGGAACGATCAGCAGCCTGGATACGTCGTGCAAAAGGCCATCCTTCTGGCGGCGCAGGTCGGACCTCCGGTGACTGTGGATTTGGCTCACACCGTGATCGAAACGGCCGTCGATCTCCTCGTCAAAGAGCACCTCGACCCGCGGGTGGGGGAAAAGGTTCTCTTTTGTGTACTCTTTCGGTCGCTTCAGGACAAGGCGCTCCTGGATGAGACTTTCGTCTGGGATACACACCGCACGAGTTGGTGGACACTGACCGAGGGCGAAATCGCATTTCGCACGATCACTTACCATTATGCTCGAGCCCTTATCGGGTCGGACATCGCCAGCGCCGGGCCGCTGATTGATTTTGCCATACAGCTTGCGGCCGACCTCTACGGGATCGCGATTACACCGGAGCAGGGGGAACAGATCCTCTCGGCGGCACTCGCGCTGTGCGCCGGAGACTTCGACGACGCGATCCAGGATGCGATCGATCAGATAGAAGCCCACCACTAATGCCGACTTCTTACAACCGGGCGAGACCTTCCTATCGGAAGCCGCGCCCGGAGCGTATTTTGCTGTCGTTGGTCCGACTTCCAAGTCGGACATTCGGCATGCGGCCAGCTGGCTCGACACTGCTGGCGGTGTGTAGTGTCCGACTTGGAAGTCGGAGCTACGAGATTTGACATTCTTCGGCCTGAAAGGCCGAGACATAATAGCCCGGGGCGAGCGTTTTTTGCGTAGCCCCGGGCTTCAGACGGGTCGTAGAGCGGAGCCCTGAAAGGGCGTAAGATGCCTGCACGGAGGAGCTACGGACCATGTCACAGTCATTGGCACAACTGTATGTTCATCTGGTTTTCAGTACCAAGGACCGAGCCCCGGTGCTTCACCCCGAGATCTCCGAAAGGCTTCATGACTACCTTGCCGGAATATTTGACGAGATCGACTCGCATTCGTTGAAGATCGGCAGCGCCACAGACCACGTCCATTCATTGTTCGCCCTGTCCAAGAATCTTGCTTTGTGCAAAGCGGTCGAGCATGTCAAAACGGGTTCTTCTAAGTGGCTGAAGACGCTTGGCCCCCGCTTCCGTGACTTCCACTGGCAAGCCGGTTATGGCGGTTTCTCTGTATCCCAATCTGAAGTGCCCCGGGTAACTGCGTACATCGCCAGGCAGGCCGAACACCACCGGAGGAGAACTTTCCAAGACGAATACCGACGATTCCTGCAGAAGTACCAGGTCGCGTACGATGAACGCTACGTGTGGGATTGAGACCCCTGGAGCGGAGTGCTTTCTCTCTCCCGCCCTTTCAGGGCTTGAAGCTCGTTGCTGAC
>CAYQYP010000445.1:0-8927 GCA_964421755.1 uncultured Acidobacteriota bacterium | reverse complement strand
CGAAGCGACTCGGCCAGCAGAACGGAGACCTCCGGTTTTATCTGAGCGGAATGGCACAGGCGCGAGTGCTCGATCGACTGAGTCCCGGATGGAAAGAGAAGGCAATGGAGGCCGGCGTGTACCTGGAAGACTTACTCCGTGCCACTCTCGAGTCGGAATAGGAGCAGACACGCATCGCGCCGCTCTGAACTGCCATTTCTCGCTGGTGGCGCATGCCGGAAAGCCAGCCAACCCCGGTCGGGTTGGCTGGCGTCCGTGGTGGATAACGGTTCTGGGGCGCCTTTACGCGAGCGCGTCCTTGCAAAACTGGACGCACTTCTTGATTTCCGTCAACACGTCGGAGCCCTCCGGCGTGTTGTATTCGTATTCGATGCTCGCCGGGAAGGAGTACTTCCGCTGCTTCATCAGCTGGAGGATCTCCTTCAGCGGGGTTCCCCCCTGGCCCCACGGCACGTTCGCACCGCCCCGGCCGGGACCGGCGTCGGCTGCCGCCTCACTCGGGCCCTTGCGGTCCTTCAGGTGCAGGCTGGAGATGCGGTCGTGGTACTGCTCGATGATCGGGATCGGGGACTGGCCCGTAACGCCGAAATAGTGTCCGACGTCCAGGTTCAGCGCTGTGTACTTGGAGGCCCCGAGAGCCTTTTCGAAACCGGACGAGCCGCCCTGGCCGTGCGTGTGGAAAGCGATGTTCAGTTTACGCTTGGCGGCGAATTCGGCGACCCGCTGAAGGAGAGAATCCTCAGTAGGCAGTTCCATGGTGACGTGGTCGGCACCGAGCGTCTCCGCCACGTTCCATATGTAATCGTATTCCTGGTCAGACATTGCCAGCGTGGGCGGCAGCTTGAATGCGTAGATCTTGACGCCCGCGTCCTCGTACATCTTGCGGAAGGCTTTGTACTTGTCCATGGAAACCGAGAGGCGCCACTGCTTCAGTTCTTCGGCCGCCTTTTGCCTCGCCGCCTGCTGCTCCGGCGTCAATGGCGCCCGTCCGCCGCCGGCTGGCCCGCCTGGGCCGGCGCCTGGCCGTCCTGGTCCGGGTGGAGGTCCACCGCCCGGCCCAAACCCTCGTCCGGCCGGCATCGGTGCTCCGGCATGGCTCTCCGCGACATTGCTCATCAGCTCGACCCCGCTGATGCCGCACTCAAGGCAGTACTTGAGCGTCTCCTCGGCACTGCCGGGGAGTGTCCGGAAGCTGTAGGTGATGATGCCAATCTGGACCCCGCCGAAATTCGAGCTCGGTTTTGCGCCAGTCAGACTGGCCGCTGCCCCGGCTGCGAGCGCGATCTTTCCAAAATCTCGCCTCGTGTAGAGCATTCTCCCTCCTTCGATGATTAAGGAAACTTTAAGCTTTTGTCGGCGGCGAGACAAAGAGAAAGTGGGCAGGAGAGGCAAGCGGCTTATTTGTTCACATGCATCGTGCCCCGAGATTCATCGGTGTGCCGCACAATTGCTGATTGTCTAGCGAACCTGTTTCGGGTAGCGTGCGTTTCACTCACCGGAGGATGAATCATGCACCGGATTTTTACGGTTCTTTTTTGTTTGATTGGTGTTTTCTCGTCTTTATCAGCCGACGCGGTTGATGACAGCCGGATTCACGAGGTCGACAAGTTGTTCGAGCCGGTCAGCACCGGCAAGACACCTGGCGCAGCAGTGTTGGTAGTCCGGGATGGCGAAGTGATTCTCAAGAAGGGCTACGGCATGGCGGATGTCGAGATCAGTCTGCCAAACACGCCGAAAACGCGCTTCCTCCTGGCCTCAGTCACGAAAGTCCTTACGGCGGCCTCAATCATGCAGCTTCATGACCGAGGCCTCCTGAGCATCGACGAACCTGTATCAAAGTACCTGCCCGATTTCCTGCCGGGGAACAGGGTGAAGATCAGAAACCTTCTGAACCATACGGGCGGGCTCCCGGATTTCATGAGCTACGAACAGGCGATCTCCAAGCCCCTCGAGTTCGAGCCTGGAACCCGTGTCAGCTACAGCAACATCGGCTACCAGATGCTGGGAAGAATCATCGAGAAAGTGTCGGGAAAGAGTTACGAGGAGTACCTGCACGAGAATTTTTTCAAACCGCTCGGTATGAGCAGTTCCGGCGTGGACCAGGACGCCTCCCTCAAAGACCGCGCCTGCGGGTATCTGAACGCGCCTGAGGGCTTCACAAGCGTGGGACGAAACGCCGCCATCGATGCGTATGCGGCCGGGTCTCTATTTTCGACGGTGGAAGACCTGCTCCTCTGGAACGAGGCGCTCGACTCCGGAAAACTGGTTAAACCGGAGACGCTTCAGCTGGTCTTCACGCCCAGCCGCCTCAGCGACGGCCGGGAAGCAGTCTTCGGTCTGGGATGGATGATCGGGCGCTACAAGGGCCTCCGTGAAATTCACCACGGGGGTGACATTACGGGTTTCAGCACAGAAGTTGCCCGTTTCCCCGAACAGAAGTTCACCGTAATCGTTCTCTCCAACATAGGAATGCGTCCGCCCGGTCCCCTCCCCAATGCCCTGGATCTGACGCGAAAGATCGCCGAAATCTACCTCGGTGACCAGATGAAGGAAGAGGCACCGGCACAAGCCCTCGAGCTAAGCCACGCCTTGCTGGATCTTTACGTGGGTGAATACGAAATCGAGGCTCCCGAAGTGGTCCTGCGGGAGGGCGGGCGCACCTTCACGATCACCCGTGAGGGCGACCGCCTGATGGGCGAGAGCAAGATGGGGAAGGGCGAATTGCTCGCGGAATCCGAAACCGTTTTTCAGGCCAAGGGCTCTCCGGTCAAGCTGACATTTACCAAAGATCCCGATGGGAAGGTAAACAGGGTTCTTTTCAGCATCATGGGCGTCAGGGAGTTCCCGGCACACCGGATCAAGTGAGTATTCCGCTGCCGTAAGGCGGCGATCGTGCCTTCTGCTTCGGTCAAGGGCACCTGCTCAGAGCTTTCGTCCGGCCGAACCGAGCCAGGGGCTCTTATGCAGCCGATCGGGAAAGCGTCTAGCTTAGTAAAATCCAAGCCCCCGCGCCCGCCGAGGCGGGCGCGGCCAGTTTTGGACCCACAGAGCCGGGAGCGACCAAGCCGCGAAGCGGCTGAGCGACCGGTCACTGAGCTGCTGGCGACAACTTGGCGTTCTCCACCTTATCGCAGGCGCCACGTTAACCGGTCGCTCAGCCGCTTCGCGGCTTGGTCGCTCCCGGCTCTGTGGCCGCGCGGGGCTTGGATCTCGCCAAGCTAAAGGCTTTCCCGATCGGGCCTGTACACTTCACCGTTCAGAATCGATCAGGTATCATAAATAGAAGCAGACAAGAGTTATAGCTCGCCGGGCAAAAGCCCTTACAGTAACTCCGAGCGGTTGCATTTCTTCGGCGTTATTCGTCCGCGTGTTGACTCTGTTCGTCCGTTCTTGACCACCCACTTGTGCCCGCTCGTTCTATGCGAGGGAAATGTATGAGAATCGCGCAGGTGGCGCCTTTGTATGAGAGTGTTCCTCCCCGGTACTACGGCGGGACGGAGAGAGTGGTGTCGTATCTTACCGAAGAACTGGTCAAGATGGGGCACCGAGTCACGCTCTTCGCAAGCGGCGATTCCGCGACCAGAGCCCAACTGGTTCGAGCGTGTCCACGGGCGTTGCGGCTGGACAGCAACTGCATCGATCAGATGGCCCACCACGTTTTTCTCGTAGAACAGGTTTTCAAGGCGGCTGAAGTTTTCGATGTCGTGCACTTTCACATCGATTACCTGCATTTCCCGTTGTCGCGACGTACGTCAATCAGACACGTCACTACCCTGCACGGCAGGCTCGACATTCCGGATTTGCGGCCGCTCTACCGGGAATTTTCCGATGTTCCCGTCACATCGATCTCGATGGCGCAGAGAACTCCACTCAAATGGCTGAAATGGGAAGGCAACGTCTACCACGGTCTTCCACTCGATCTTCTCCGCTTTCAACCGAATGCCCGGGATTACTTCGCCTTGGTCGGCCGTATCTCTCCTGAGAAAGGGGTCGATCGAGCGATCGAAATCGCCCGCCGAGTGGGCATGCCGTTGAAAATAGCAGCCAAGGTGGATCGCGCCGACAAGGAATACTACGAGGCAAAAATCCGGCCGCTTCTGGATGGGCCAAATGTTGAATACCTTGGAGAAATTGGACAGCACGAAAAGCAGGAGCTTCTCGGAAACGCGGCCGGACTCCTGTTTCCGATCGACTGGCCGGAACCATTTGGCCTGGTGATGATCGAATCCATGGCATGCGGCACACCGGTGCTGGCCTTCCGGCGAGGCTCGGTCCCTGAAGTCGTTGACGAGGGTATTACCGGCTGCATCGTGGGGGACGTCAAAGGAGCCGTGCAGGCCGTCGACAAGCTGCTTGGTATAAAGCGAGCCGGCTGCCGAAGAGGCTTCGAAGAACGGTTCAGCGCGCGGCGGATGGCCGAAGACTACGTCCAGGTCTACGAGCAATTGGTAAGCAGAGACGCCATAACCGCGGCGTGAGAAGGGCACATGATTGAAACCGAGCACTTCAGACCCGACGAAGACTTCTACATCGTGGCAGCCTCGTCACGAACGGCCGAGGTCACCCGTGTACTCAAGCAGGGAGACACGTTTGCCGTCTTCAATGAGCACGGCGACATCGAGAAGGCAGGACTGGGCGAAGAAGGCGTTTACCATCTGGGGACCAGGCACCTGTCCCGTTTCCGCCTGGCACTCGGGGATCATCAACCCTTCCTCCTGAGCTCGAGCGTCGGCTTGGACAACCTCGTCCTCGCTGTCCACATGACCAATACGGATGTCTTCGATGGACCTGAAATCCGGTTGCCCCGGGGCACGGTTCATGTCCTGGCAAGGAAGTTCCTCTGGAACGGCAGCTGCTATCAGCATTTCGTTTTCCGGAACCACGGACTCTCGCCCATCCTGACAACCGTTTCCTTCGTGTTCGACGCGGATTTTGCGGACATTTTCGAAGTTCGAGGAGTACGTAGGCGGAATCGCGGTTACCTCTCCGAACCGGCGAAAGACCTGGACCAGGTTGTCCTGGCATATGCGGGCCTGGACCGCCTGGTTCGTCGAACGCTGGTCGACTTCCACCCCACCCCGTCCGAACTGCGCGGGAAACATGCCCGATACGATTTGGAGCTCGCTCCGAAGGCGAAGATGGAGATCTTCGTTGGAATTTCGTGTGAAACCGACGAGTCAATGAGAGCCAGCCCGCTTTCTTTCGAGAATGCGCTGCGGGCCGCGAGGGATAAATTCCAAGCGGGTAGGAACGCTGATTCGACGATTTATACGTCCAACGACCAGTTCAACCATTCAGTCAACCGTGCGGCGACCGATCTCCACCTGATGGTTACCTCAACCGAGCACGGACCCTACCCCTACGCCGGCATCCCGTGGTTCAGCACGGCGTTTGGCCGCGACGGAATCCTGACGGCGCTGGAAAGCCTTTGGCTCAACCCTGACCTGGCCAAGGGCGTCCTCAGGTTCCTGGCGGCTCATCAAGCGACAGAAATCGACGAGAACAGCGACGCGGAACCAGGGAAGATTCTGCACGAAACACGCAGAGGCGAGATGGCGGCGCTCGGCGAAATCCCGTTCGGCCACTACTTCGGCAGTGTCGACTCAACACCCTTGTTCGTCCTGTTGGCCGGGCAGTATCACGACCATACGGGCGATCGTCGCTTGATCGAGGAGATCTGGCCGAACATCCTTGCGGCGCTCACCTGGGTCGACGAGTACGGAGACCGGGACCGCGATGGCTTTGTCGAGTACTACCGCAAAACACCGAAAGGCTTGGCAAATCAGGGATGGAAAGACTCTTTCGATTCCATCTTTCACGCGGACGGCCGGCTTGCCGAAGGACCGATCGCACTGTGCGAGGTTCAGTGTTACGTTCACGCCGCGAGGCGGGTGGCGGCGCGGATGGCGTGGAACTTGGGGGAGACTGATCGGGCCAGGGCACTCGAACGCGCGGCGGCCGAGTTGCAGGAGCGATTCGTAAAGCAGTTCTGGTGTGAAGAACTTCAGACGTACGCACTGGCCCTCGACGGCGACAAGCGTCCCTGCCAGGTACGGACTTCCAACGCCGGCCACGCGCTTTTCACGGGAACCGCCAGCCAGGAACACGCTGCCCGGCTGGCTGCGACCCTCCTGGCAGACGATTCGTTCTCCGGTTGGGGAATCCGGACAGTTTCGGCGCTTGAAGTCCGGTACAACCCGATGTCGTATCACAACGGCTCGGTCTGGCCTCATGACAACGCGCTCATTGCATACGGTCTGGCTCGCTACGGCTTCACAAGTGAAGCCCTCCGGATCCTTACCGGGCTGTTCGATGCGAGTCTGTTCATGGATCTCAATCGGCTGCCCGAGTTGTTCTGCGGCTTTGAACGGCGCACCGAAGAAGGGCCCACTCTCTACCCGGTTGCGTGCGCCCCCCAGGCTTGGGCCTCCGGCGCGATCTTTCTGGCTCTCCAGGCTTGCCTTGGCCTCTCGGTCAGCGGTGCGGAACGCACGGTCCGTTTCTATCACCCGGCCCTGCCGCCTTTTCTGAAGAAAGTCGAGATTAACGGGTTGCGAGCAGGACAGGCGCGGATTGACCTGTCGGTGCATGAACATCCTGACGACGTCGGGATCAGCATCCTGCGCCGGGAAGGAGACCCGGAAGTCGTGATCATCAAAAGATAGCGATTTCGAGAAGGCCAAACGGGCCTGTGTCCTCGACTTCCGGTTCGACGAATCTTCTCACTCGCTGATCAGTGTAAGGACTACAATAATCCGGAACGCGCGGACCGAGAACGGGGGATTCCTCGCGGCGTTTCAAGATAATGGGTGAAGTGTCATAGCCCTGTCCCTCGTCGTCCCGGTCGCCAGGCGCTCGAACCGGGAGGTCGCGATGAAAACCTTGCTGGGCCTGCTGATCCTATTGCCTTGCCTCTTGTTGCCGGCCTTTCCTCAGAACCCCGGAGATCACAACCTCGCCGGGTACACCCACGGCCGAACCTACTTCAGCTGGGAATCAAAACTCACGACTCCGTTACGGCAGGTGAATACGACGAGCCCGACGGGTCTCGAGAGCCCTGACCTGCTGCTGAACTTCGAAGATTCCTTCCTCGTCAGGGACCCCACTTCGGAGGGGACCCGATATCGGCTCGTCGAGAAGACGGGACAGCAACGCTGGGAAAGAGCAGGAACGCTTATATCCCCTGCCCACTCGCACGGGATTGTGCTTCTCGGGGGTCCTACAACTTCCTCATACGCCGCGGTTACGGTGGTTTCAGGCTCCGTTCTTTGGGAGACAGGCTCTCTCGGTCTTGACCTGGGCGACGTCACTGGATGCGCTCCGATTATTACCGGAGAACTGGCGTTCGTCTACGGCGCAAAGAAAGTGGCAGCCGTCCGTGTCTCGGACGGCCATCTCATCTGGGAATATGCGCCAGCCGGGGCGGGTACTTCGCTCGATCGCGCAGCGCTGAGCCTCTTTGGTGACAGGCTGTATGCGGCTGACGTCGACGGAGTCATCCGCTGCCTCGACTTATTGACAGGAGATGAGCTCTGGACGGCGCTGACAGAGGATCCCCCGATTGCCAGCATCATTGCCACCGAGGGAACCGTGTTTCTGGCGGGAAAGTCTCGAGTCAAGGCTTTGTCAGCCAAAACCGGTGAGGTTATCTGGGTTGGCGGATCCCTTCGAGGTCGCGGGTTCCTCCGCCTCGCTCTCGGCTCCGGAATCCTTTGTCTTTTCGAGGACGAATCGGCGGAGTGTGGAGGTGCGATTGAGGTCTGGACCTTCGACCCGACCAGCGGAGCACCGCTCTGGGCGAAGCCGTTTTTCTGGGGATTCCCTCTCTGTTATGAAGATGCTACACAGCTGATCCCGATGCTGGGGGACGTCCTGATCAGCAACGGGCTGATCTTCGTCGGCCTTCCCCCGCGAGCCTTGTACGGGCCCGGTGACGGAATTGCCGTCCTCGACGCATCCGATGGCGAGCTCAGGTGGTTCATCTCAGAAACGTCCAAGACCTTTTCGACTGCATACGGGTCCCTCTTCGCCCTTCTCCCGGACTCCATCGAAGAATTCCGACCGTCACATGAGACCTTCCTGGCGGAGGTGGCAAGCGGACAAAGCTACTCCTCAACCATCACGCTGACCAACCCCTCTCGGCCAGCGGCTGCGGCGACTGTTTATTTCATCGGGCAGGATGGCGAACCACTCCAACTGCCCGTGCAGAATGTCGGTACTGTCTCGGAGATGAATCTCACTCTCCCTTTCCAGCAGTCACGAATCATTCGAGTCCTGGAGAAGGAGGGAACGGCGGCGATCGGGTGGGTTCGAGTAGTCTCTGACGCGCCGCTTACGGGGACGTCGACGTACCAGCTTTCAGTCGACGGCGAGGTGCTGCGCGAGGTGGGGGTAGGTGACTCCCGGCCCTCGGCATCCTATACGTTTTACGTCGAGAAGCGGGACGGGTTCGACACCGCCGTGGCGATTGCCAACCCCTCTGACAGTCGAGCCATCGTTCACACGGCACTCCGGAACAGCCTCGGTGCTTCGGCCGGAGCCTTCGCTATTCCCCTTTGGCCACGTGAACACATAGCCCAATTCTTTGGGGAGCTTGTTTACTTGATCCCGGCCGGTGATTTTGAGGGAACCTTGCGGATCTTTGCCGACAGGCCTCTGGTCGTCACGGTCATCCGGACCAAGGACGGCGTGCCGATTTCTTCGTATCCCGCAGCCGGACGCTAGCGGGGGAACGCTCCCCGAACGCCGTCAAGGAAGGTCGACGCTTGGCGAGGGTGTTGAATAGGGTCGGAGAAGTGCGTTCGGCCCACAGGTATTGACGGACTTGTTATGGGCTGATGTCGTGCGGAGGGCGAGATCGAATGGAGCCGCGCACGAAAGCGAACGGCAGTGAGCGAGAGTAAGCGGACCACCAATCATTCGCTAAG
>CAYQYP010000444.1:0-3363 GCA_964421755.1 uncultured Acidobacteriota bacterium | reverse complement strand
GGGAAGGAAGACGAAATGGAAGTTCAGTTGTTCCCGTTTGCTCATTACTGGTGGTTTTACCTGGCTTTTACGGCGTTCGTGCTTGTGCTGCTCGCAATGGACCTCGGTGTCTTTCACCGTAAGGCACACGAGGTGTCAATCCGCGAGGCGACGATCTGGAGCGTCGTCTGGGTGGCTCTTGCACTCAGCTTCAACTACCTCTTCTACCAATACGCGCTTTGGAAATTCGCGGCAGAAGAGCGATTGGCAGCAATTCCTGGCTTTGTGGCACAGGAAGCCGCCCGGCAGGTGGGGTTGGAGTTCCTCACCGGTTATGTGATCGAGAAAGCACTCTCGGTCGACAACATTTTCGTCTTCGTCCTGGTCTTCAGCTACTTCGCGATTCCTGCCAAGTACCAGCATCGGGTGCTGTTTTTCGGGATCATCGGAGCGCTGATTTTTCGAGCCATCTTTATCGGCATAGGCGCGGCCCTGATCCAGTACCACTGGGTTGTTGTCTTCTTCGGCGTCTTCCTGATCGTGACCGGCGTAAAGATGCTGTTGGTTCCCGACAAGGGGATTGACCCCGAAAAGAACCCGCTCATCCGGCTGTTCAGGAGGCTGATCCCGGTGACGCCCGAGTTGCACGGCCAGCGGTTCCTGGTCCGGTTGGCTGGCCGGGTCCACGCCACGCCGCTATTGGTAGCCCTGTTGTTCGTGGAGGTGAGCGACGTCGTCTTCGCCGTCGACTCGGTGCCCGCTATATTCGCAGTCACGCGAGAGCCGCTGATTGTCTTCACGACTAACGTATTCGCAATCCTTGGCTTGCGGGCGCTTTACTTTGTCCTGGCCGGGGCGGTTGAGAAGTTCTACCTGCTCAAATACGCCCTCGCACTGGTCCTGATGTTCGTCGGTGTGAAGATGGCGTGGCTGAATGCTTGGTTCGGCGGTAAGTTCCCGATCGACTGGTCGCTCGGAATCATCGGCGCGCTTGTCGGGAGCGCGGTGATCCTCTCCCTGATGTTCCCCAAGCGGCTGAGCAGCGAATCGGCCTGAGAAATGAGCCGGAGTCCCCTGAGAAATGAGCCGGAGTCCGTAGAGACGATGGCTCGATCAGCGTCGAGCTCATCAGTGCCGCCCAGGAGTGACCGAGGACCCGCACACCAGGCTGAAGGTGCCCGCTGTCCCACCGGCCGCCAGACGGGTTGCTGGCCCGGATAGTGATTGCAATCTGGTGGTGCCTCACATAGGATTCTCTTTGTTTGGCTCTATGGTGGATGGAACATGTCCACAGACGGCCCTCGATCCTCGCGTGCAGAATCCGGCGCGAACACCCCACATGCCGGCATCTCTGCGGGTTTGATCCCGGCTAAAGTGCGTGCTCTTTTTCGCCGTCTTCGACGGCTGGCAGGAGGCAGGCACAAGGTCTCTTCTTCGGCTGCCTTTTGGGATGCACAGCAGGTGGCAGGCGAAGACTATGTCTACTGGCTGGCTTTGCCCGAGGTCGTTCGGTGGGTCAATCGAAGAGTATCGGGACGACCTGAGATCTGGCATCTATCGTGGTTTTTGCTGTCGCCTGAATCGCGGACGCCGGTCAACCGCGCCCTGTCGATCGGGTGCGGGACGGGGAATCTCGAACGCGAGGTGATTCGACACGGCAGCGCACAGCACATGGATGCGATCGATGTGAGCGAGCGGTCGGTTGAGCGTGCGAAGGAGGCGGCCGCCGGGCAGGGTTATTCAGGCCGCATCTCATACCATGTCGCTGATGCAGTCTCATGGCTAAAGGCAGCCGCGGCGGGTCCTGGCTACGACCTTGTTTTTTTTCACGCGAGTCTTCATCACGTCGAGAATCTGGAGGAGGTCCTCAGGATGACCGCAAGTTGCCTCAGGGGCACCCCGGGCCTGTTGTACATCGACGAGTACGTCGGACCATCCCGAGACCAGTGGGCGGCTGAACACCTTGGCTATGCGTCATCCATGTACGGGCGGATTCCACGCGAGTACAGGCGATCGGATTTTCTCGCGCCGCCGGTCGCTTTCGACGATCCCACCGAAATGATTCGCTCTGCGGAGATACTAAACGTCTTGCGCGCGTATTTCGAGATTCTCGAGTACAAGCCTTACTATGGCAACGTCGTTATGCCTTTGGTGTGCGGCATTCCCCGCGCGGCGATCGAGCAACCAGCCGTCAGGGAGGTCATCGGAAAGGCGATGGAACTGGAGGATTTCCTGATCGAAAAGAGCCTGCTCGATCCGCTCTACGCGGTTGTTGTTGCAAAGCCGAGGCGCTGACCGCAAACGGCCGGACGCTGAAGGAGGTTGCCAGAGTCCTGGACGGGAGGAACGGGGTCGCGAAGGCGTGCTGCCATCGCCGGCCAGATCAGCACGAGGGTGTCCTGTGTTTTCGTACAGAGGTCCAACAGCATCATGAAAACAGACCGACGTGATTTTCTGGCCGCCGGAGCAGGCGCTTCTCTGGCTGCCTGTGGCTTTCCTGCAGATGAGCAACCGTGGCGCGCATTGGAGTGCGCCTACTAGGGGGTACTGGGGGCTGCACTTTATACGGATCTTGGGATTCCGGTGGGGCATGCGACCTGCTTTCGGTTCGAACCCGCTTGCTTCCGCGGCAGGAATGCCGGCGGAAAGACGCTCGCGCGCGGCTCGTCTCGTTTCGGTCCGTGTCAAGCGGTCTTGCTCGAGACGGCGACCAGGAATCGCGCCGGGCCCGCGAAGAGCGGGAGGATTTCTTCCGGGACCCCCGCCTCTCTGGCAAAGTCGGTCAGGTCTCGACGGATTACCTTGACGTGTTCAAACCCCGCACTTCGTCCCAGTGCCTCGAGCTCCTCGTCCCCATAGAAACGCAGTCGGGACGCCATAGGCTCGGGCGCCCCGGGCGTCCCCTTGAGCTCCGGGTCGCTTCCGAGGGCGACCAGACGGCCACCTGGACGCAGAACTCGCCGGATCTCGGCCAGCGCGGTGACAGGATCGGGCAGGAAACCCAGGACGCCGGTCATCGCTGCGCATGTGAATGTCGCCGGGGGAAAAGGCAACCGGTCGGCGGACGCTTCCATGACCTCGAGTCGTCCCTTCTCCACTGCCTTTCGATTGTTTTCGCGGGCCAGCCGCACCATCTCCGGGCTGTGATCAACCGCAGCCGCCCGGCAGCCACTCCGGAGCGCGTCTTTCATGAGCGCGCCTCCGCCGCAGCCGACTTCGATCAGATAATCGTCCTGGTTAAGAGCAAGTTCCGAAAGAATCACGCGGAAGTTCGGATAATGAAACAGAGGGTCGCGATACACCGCCCGTGCCTGGGCGCCCGACGGACGGCGGGCTCCGCGATCGGTAAGCCAATCACCGAAGGCTGCGGGCGCGGTCGCTCGG
>CAYQYP010000443.1:0-7563 GCA_964421755.1 uncultured Acidobacteriota bacterium | reverse complement strand
CAACAACTATGCAACATGGCTGGAATACGTGCAACTTCGTGCAACGGAGAACGATACGGGATCTGCGAGCAGCGGGCCGACGCGACCGAGCCGGATGTCACGGAACCGCAAACGGAGCGTATTTTGCGAAGTGCGCGGATTGGAATAGCCTGCGACGTCGAAGCTGTTTGCTGGTTGCCTGCGGTTTCAATCCGCGCACTCCGCAAAACACGCTGCGTTTGCGGTTCTGTGGCACTCGACGAACCCGGATTCGAGGCCGTCGCTGCAAAGGACCTGTACGCATGATTCCCCGATCAGCATTCGCTCGCGTACGAAATACCCCAAGTCGAGAATGCCGTCGCTCTCGAGGTGCAGATCCTGATGGCAAAGCGAGCGCCCCGTCGCAATCAAGGGCTGCAGGCGCCAAAACTGAACGCCCGACTGCCGGAGCAAAGGTTCCCCGCCGGTGAAGTCCACCTCCTGGACCAAAAGCGCGGGGAACTGCTCGCACAGCTCGAGCGCCTCGGCCGTGCTCAGTTCCTTCTCCCGCGGGGAACCCGCCTGCGATCCGCAGTGCGTGCATCGCAGATCACAGGCGAGCGTCAGTTCCCAACCAATGACGAATGGAAATCCCTCAAAAGGGATATATACATCCTCGGCGCAATACGTTGTTTAAAACTCTTTTTTACACAACTGTTTGGTTACTTCTGTTGGGCTCTAAACTGGTTTTGTCTCCCTTTTATGGCTACGGATTTTACGGCTTTCGCTCGGCGCGCGAGTGGAATACTGTAAGAGCGCCATTTTGCGAGGAGGGGGATGCGCCTTTGGAACCGAAGATAAGAGCCGCGGCGGTCTGTTTGCTGCTGGTTCTGCTCTGCATTTCACCCGTCGGCCTGGCCCAGGTCCTGCCCTTCGAGGTCCTCGGGTTGGATGAGGGGCTGCCGCAGTCGCAGCCGCTCTGCATGGCGCAGGATTCTCGAGGATACATATGGATCGGAACCATGGGAGGCCTTGCGCGATTCAACGGGCAGAGTTTCACGACGTTTCAGGCTCGAGACGGCCTGCCTTCCGAGAACGTGTTCGAGTTACTGGTCGACCGGTCGGATAGTCTCTGGGTAGCCACCGGAGGCGGGTTGTCCCGCTGGGCCGGCGGGAAATTGACTCGCGAACGAGCGGCACCGTTCAGCGCCGCTCGTTGTCGGGCACTTGCGGAGGACAGGCAGGGACACATCTGGGCGGGCGGCAACGGCGGCCTCGCAGTCGGACGGGCGGGTGATTTTCGCCGTCTACAAATCGGAACCGGCCAGCCGGATACCATCGTTCACGACCTTGTCGCGGTGCCGGAAGGCATGCTTGCGGTGACGAGCAGTGGCCTTTTCGTGTTCTCGCCAGAGGGTGAATCGGTGGAAATCCCCGGCCCCCCGTGTCCTCAAGCGAGTTACCGAGTGGCTGCCGGCACCCCGGGCAACTTGTGGCTGGGAACGGTCGACGAAGGACTTTGGCACCGCGACGCCGACGTCTGGCACAGCTTTCTCGAGCAGGTTCCTGCGCGATTCATTTACCGCCTGAGCGTCGGCAAGTCAGGCGTCCTCTACGTGGCCAGCAATGATCGCGGCCTTTTCATCCGAGACCCGAAGACCGGCTTGGTCGAGCAGTGGTCGACCCACCAAGGGTTACCCTCTGACGTCGTCAACTTCGCCTTTGAGGATCAGGAGTCCAGCCTCTGGATCGGTACCGACATCGGAGGCGTGGTGAGGCTCGGTGGCAGACAGGTTGTAAGCTATGACGAACGCCAGGGTTTGCCAAGCCCAAGCGTCTTCGGGATGTCGCCAGACAGCCAGACATCGTCAGTCTGGGTGAGCACCCTCGAGGGACTCGCTCGCCTGGAAACCGGGACGAGCGCCAGGGTCGTCGAGATCCTTGATCGCAGCACCGGGCTGATGAACAACTGGATCTGGACGAGTGCCCTGACCCACGACGGCACTCTCTGGATTCGGAGCGATTCGGGTCTGCAGTGGCGGCGCCCCGGAGACCGGATTGTAACCGACCTTCCCTCATCGGTTCCTTTTCGCCCGACAGCTGTTTGGGACATATTAGTTGACGCTCAATCCCGGCTGTGGGTAGCGTCCCAGTCGGGCACGGGCGCCGCCCTCTGCGTGCGCGATGCCCGAGGCCGATGGCGTGCCTGGCACAAGACCGAGCGCGGTTCGGCGCTCACGTTTTGCCGGCAGGTTGCGCCTCGTCGCGCGGGAGGCGTTTGGCTTTCTTCCGGCCTCAATGTCTGGGCCTGCGACGGCGAAAGACTCTTTGAGCCTTTCCCTGCAGTGCCGCTTCCCGACGGCGAGCTGTTAACCAGCATTTGCGAAGACAGGCGAGGTCGAGTATGGGCGGGAGGGCCGCTCGGACTTGCCGTATTCGACAAGAGCCGCAGGTGGAGAGTCCTGAACGACCTCCCCGGACTATCGTGCAGTCACGTCTACTTCATCGGCGAAGACCGGCGAGGGGCCATTTGGATCGGGACCTCGCGAGGCGTCTTCCGGATGGACGACGATGACCGGGTCTATTCGTTTACTCCTGACGACGGTCTTCCATCCTGGGAAGCCAACGCAGAAGCCTTCTGGTGCGATCCTGCGGGAAATGTATGGATCGGCACGGTTTCGGGAGTCTGCCTGATCAGTTCGGCAGCTGCCGGACCGAATCCGGTCGCTCCGCGCGTGATCGTGGAGTCGGTGGCGCTTCCGGACAGGACCATATCGTTCCCAAGCCAGCTCGATCTCGGCTGGAAGTCCAGGAACCTGACCTTTCACCTGGCCGTGCTCTCCTACAGAAACCGTCACCGCGGCGGTTACCAGGCGCGGCTGGAGGGCTTGGAAGAGGATTGGTCGCCGATCACTCGGGAACCGCAGCTCCGCTACACGAACCTCCCGCCTGGAGACCTCGCGCTACTGGTGAGGGCGGTCAACGAATCCGGAGTCTGGAGCCAGACCCTGAGGCTCCCGATCCATGTATCACCGCCTTTCTGGATGACCATCTGGTTTCGCCTAGCCGCGCTGGGTCTCCTGCTGGCCGCCGGGGTGGCGGTCCATCAGTCGCGGACGATCTCCCTGCGCCGGCGCAACCGCGAGCTCGACCGCAGGGTCATCGAGCGAACCCAGCAACTGCAGGATGCGAATCAGAAGCTGGAGTACCAGGCGAGGTACGACGCTCTGACCGGGTTGCTGAACCGCCGGGCGATACTCGAGCTGATCGAGTCTGAACTGCATCGTAGCAGCGAGCGGCACCGGCAATTCGGGTGCATCCTTCTTGACCTGAACCGATTCAAGCAGGTCAACGATACGCTGGGCCACCCGGCTGGCGACGCTGTGCTGATTGAGATGGCACGACGGATCAAGAGCAGCTTGCGCGGACAGGATTCGCTGGGACGGTTGGGAGGCGACGAGTTCCTGGTTCTTCTTCCGGAAGCCGACTCGGACACCCTCAAAGTCATTTGCGGCCGGATGGCCGCGCTCGTCTGCACCGTTGGAGAAGGAGAGAGTGCCATCTCGGTCACCGCGTCATCCGGAGGCGTCACCGTCCCGGCGGAACTGAAGCCCAGCGTCGAGGCGATTCTGGCGCACGCCGACCAGTTGCTGTACAGGGTCAAGGCAGCGGGCCGGCGTGGGTTTCAGGCGGAGGAAATGCAAGCTGTATCGCTCGCAGAATGATCGCGAGTCGGACAACTTCGCAAACGCCGATTACGTTCCGAGTGAGAAACGGGGCGATTTCACCTCCCCGTGTGAAGGACCTCAGCCCGCCGGACGAGGCGAACGAAGTCCCACCGGTATCCGCCGGGATCCGGGCCGATACTCCTCTCTGCCGTTGAGATCACGTCAGCGAATGAGGCATTCCCTTTATGCGGAGAGTCGCGCAAAAGCATTCCAAAAGACGCGACCGCTGCCGCGAACCGAAAATCGTCGGAAGCCGACCGGAATGGCGTGTTGCGATCGACCACGGCAGATTGCAGGAGGCGGCTGGTGTCGCCATCCGGTTGCTTGTATCGCAGCTTTGCCGTCAGGAGCTCGGGGTTCATCGAAGCCGTGGGCTGTCGCGGTGCCTGATATTTGAGCGGGTCTACTTCCGGGATCTGTATGGGCACCCCGCGCGGCACAAGCTCGAAAAGCGCCGTCACCGTCAGCCCCGCCCCAATCTCGCCCGCGTCTTTCTTGTCGTCATTGAAGTCCTGGTCGGCGAGCAACCGGTTCTCATAGCCAATTAACCGGTAGGCGGTGACATAGGCGGGATTGAACTCTACCTGGATTTTGACATCCTTGGCGACCGTGACGAGAGTCCCGCCGAGTTCCTCAACGAGCACCTTTTTGGCTTCCTCGAAGGTATCGATGTACGCGTAGTTGCCATTCCCTCGATCGGCCAGCTTCTCGAGGGTCGAATCCTTGTAGTTGCCCATGCCGAAACCGAGGACAGTCAGGAATACCCCCTGCCTTGCGCGTTCTTCGATCATGCGGATCAGGTCACCCTGGTTCGTGACGCCGACGTTGAAATCGCCGTCAGTCGCAAGGATCACCCGGTTGATGGCATCGGGGTCGAAATGTTCCCTTGCGACCCGGTAAGCCAGGTCTATTCCCGCTGCCCCGTTGGTTGACCCACCGGCCTGCAGCCGGTCGACAGCATATGCGATCCGCTGCTTCTCGTTGCACGGCGTGGAAGGCAAGACCAGGCCTGAGGCGCCCGCGTAGACGACGATCGAAACCCGGTCACTGCGCCCCAGCTGATCCACAAGCAACCTGAGTGCGCTCTGGAGAAGCGGGAGCTTCAACTCGTCCTGCATTGAACCGGACACGTCGATCAGAAACACCAGATTTGCCGGAGGCCGGCTGCCCAGGTCGATCTCCCTCGCCTTGATTCCGATCCTGACAAGACGGTGGTCGGGCTGCCAGGGGGCGGAGGCCGCCTCCATGTTCACAGAGAAGGGCGCCTCGCCTGTCGGCGGCCGGTAGTCGTACCGGAAGTAATTCACCATCTCCTCGATTCGGACCGCGTCCTTGGGCGGGAGCGCGCCACCGTCGAGGAAGCTTCGAATGTTGGAGTATGAGGCGGTATCGACATCGATCGAGAAAGTGGAGAGCGGATGGTCCTTCACGCTTACAAACGGGTTGTCGTCGATGCGGTCATACGCCTCGGTGTTTGACTCCGCGGATTGCTCGCGAAAGGGTTCCGGCTTGCCAGGTGTTCCCGCGTACTTCGGCTTGCTGATTGGCTGGCTCTCACGGTTTCCCGGCGTGAAGAAGAAGAGCTTGTCCTTTGGAGCCATCCTCAGCTCCGCGAGGGTCAGCCCCGCACGCGGGACGGTGAAGATCGCGGCCTTCTTCTCCGGATCCAGCGCAAGTCGATACTCCCCGTTCATGGACGGGTCGACGAATTCCAGCTCGGCATTGCGACCAAGACCAGGGAGTTCCGGGTATCGCCAGATCTCGAATGGAAAGCTGGATGCCGTCCCTCCGTTGGCGAGCAGAGGCGGCATGCGCGGCGCGGCAGTTCCAGCCTTGCCGTTCGCCCGCTCGGGCGGCAGGCCCGTTTGGCGGCTCCGTCTCGTATGTAGCCCCGCCGAATAGGCTCCGTAGGGGTGGGACTCGACCTGCAGGGGAGGACCGTAAATGATGTAGATCCTACCGCGGTCGGTCATCCAGCCCGGCATTGTTTTCACTGACCCGAAACGCTGGTTAGCATGTGCTATTCGCCGGTAGTGCTCCGCCTTGAACTCGTTTATGACAGTTGCCGGGTTCGGGTCGCGTCGGTACCAGAACTGCTCGACGAATTCCTCGCGTTCCGTGTCTGACTTGAGTTTCAGGAAGACTGCTTTTTCCTCCGGACTCGCGATGTACGCCACGTCCTCGTTGAGCCACTTGCCGTAATCCTGAACGGGGTCCTCGTGTCCGGCGGCGGCTCGGCGACTCTTGTTGCGGCGCCCGGATGCTCGTTCAGGCCCCCGCTCGGAAGCTGAAGTCTCCTTCTTCACGTCCCGGGGTTCCGCTTCCGACTGCGCCTTCTCCGCGGCACCCGGGGTGCCTGAGCTGTCGCTTGGCGGAGCGCTACCGCCGACGGGCTTGGTCACAGCAGTCTGGGAGGCCGTTTCCCTTCCCGGCTCAGGGCCCATCAAG
This sequence comes from uncultured Acidobacteriota bacterium, assembly GCA_964421755.1. Classification (GTDB taxonomy): domain Bacteria; phylum Acidobacteriota; class UBA6911; order RPQK01; family RPQK01; genus CAVUUN01. The sequence goes on along the minus strand of CAYQYP010000443.1, from coordinate 1,429 downwards.
GCCCAAAAGCCAAGCAAAGTCACAACGACGAGCGCAGCCGCCGCGGCAAGACCGGCCGCCCACCGTGTTCTTGCCGAAAGCCAGGACGTCCCGCCCTCAGCCCTGCTGAGAATCAATCGCTCCTGGTCGGGGCGAAGCTGGATCGGTGTGCGAGCCTGGATTCCGGCTCGAAGCCAGCCGATCGTCTGTCGGACCTCCGCTAATGCTCTTCTGGCCGACTCGTCGGCGGCCAGCTCGATCTCAAGGTCCTCCCGCTCCTCGGCGGTCAATTCACCCAAAACGTATGCGGTCAATCTGGGGTCGTCCGAGTAGCTCATTTGACCCTCCTTACCTGGCTGCCCAGGGGCAAGGCGTCCGATTGGAGACGACGGCGGAGGCCGGCCACTCCCCGGTGGATCAGGAAACCTACGTTTGTGACCGACAGCCCGGTCACCTTTGCGATTTCCTTGTAGCTGAGATCGTGCTGGAACTTGAGCAGGAGCACTTCCTGTTGGTGGGCCGGCAGCTCCTCGAGCGCCTTTTCGACCTGCTCGATCGCCTCCTTCTTTTCGAGGATTTTAGAAGGCAGGCTCTCGAAGCCCTCTGTTTCGTTCGGTATCTCGGTCAGGTCGTACATTCGTCCTTTCCTCCTCCGGGCATCCATCGCCCGGTTTCGGCAGACTCTGAACAGCCATTCGGCCAGGTGACCTCTCACGGATTGCGGATCCTGGTTGCACAGGGCGAGGAAGGTCTCCTGGACGATGTCGCGCGCCTGGTCCAGGTCGCCAACCAGGGAGTGAGCGTAACGCGTGAGGCTCGAGCCGTATGTCTCCAGCGCCTCCCGTATCCACTCCGAATCGCACCCGTGTTTCCGCATGGCGTTTTCGCGTCTTACCCTAGATATCGGACAAACCGGCATTTTCTTAGACGGTCGGTGAAAGAAAATTGCCGAAACCTCGGAGGGGCGTGCAGGATATCAAGACCGGCACCGATACCGAGTTGAGCAGACCAGCCTTCCGTAGGTACTTCAAGGATGCCTGACTTACGGGAGTCCGGGCCTGGAGGGGAGCTGGAATTTCGGGGAGTGTCGGGGAGTTTCGGGGACACAAAACTTAATTCCTTTGCCAACGGGGTGGACCCGGTGACCGCATGGGAATTAAGTATTATGTCCCCGAAACTCCCCGTAAACTCCCCGAAAGCGCCCAAGTCGTGGTATTAATTCCACGCCATGGCGCGATTCAAGCGACTTCGTTTGTTCCTCATGCTCCTCGGGTTTCTGATCATGGCTTCGGTTGCCGCTTCCCTCGGGACCGACGGTTGGACGAGTTGGTCGACGATGCCTGGTTCTGTGACGCTCGCCGACGCCAACGACGAAACGGCCGGCGGCCTGGCCTGTTACCGGATCCAGACCGCTTCGGCCACTTATTTTCTGGAAAAGAGCGGAGCCGGG
>CAYQYP010000442.1:0-4258 GCA_964421755.1 uncultured Acidobacteriota bacterium | reverse complement strand
GAATCAGCGCCCAGGCCGCGCGCCGCGGGTTTCCCGAAGCGGGGATGGAGCGTACGGGCAGAGGGATTCGGCGTCGTTGGATGATGTCAAAGCAAGAGGCGAAGCTCCCGGCATCGGAGCGCGGACGAGACGTCCGCGCTCAAGATCGTAATGGCTGGCACGCGGAGGTGAGATCGAATGGAGCCGCGCACGACAGCGAGAGAAGCGAGCGAGTAAGCGGACCACCTGACTTGCTCCACTGCTTCGTGTTGTTTAAATGTCTCGACTTAGCGAATGATCGGTGGTCCGCTTACTCTCGCTCACTGCCGTTCGCTTTCGTGCGCGGCTCCATTCGATCTCGCCCTCCGCACGATATCGGCCCATAACAAGTCCGTCAATACCTGTGGGCCGAACGCACTTCTCCGACCTTATGCAACACCCTCGCTGCGTGGGCGGCTCCGACCTACCTCGTTGCGTGCGCGGTTTGAGGACGAGGGCGGTCCCTGCTCAAAAACCCGGTTGCGGGACTTTCCGTTGTCTCCTACACTGTCGCTCATGACAAAGCCGAAGGGTGATGCCCACATCGAGAAGATCCTCAAGGAGGCCGTTGCCGAGGTGCGAGCCTTCTGCCAGGCGAACGCCGACCCCGCCGTGGTTAAAAAGTACGCGAAGTACTTCAAGGAAGGTTACGACGGCTACGGAATCAGCAAGGAAGTCTGGGAGGCAAACCGAACACGCTTCTATGACAAGTACCGAAGCGAGCTGGACCTTGCGGGCTTCCTCGCGCTGGGCAATAGACTTTTTGAAAGCGGCAAGTTCGAAGAGGGGTCCGCTGCCATAGTCTCGATAAGGCCGTTCCTGGATACTTTTACTCCCGAGGCTTTTCAGGGAGTTGGACAGTGGCTCGAATCAGGAGTGAGGAACTGGGCTCACACGGACGTTATCTGCGGAGAGTTGCTCTCCCCCTGCCTGAAAAGTGGCGGGATCACCATGGCGGAACTCGACCGGTGGCGGCAATCGGACTCGAAATGGAAACGACGGGCCGTGCCGGTTGCGCTCCTCGGCCTGATCACCCGGGTGGAAACGGCCAAGCTCCTTGATTTCATCCGGCCGCTCATGATGGACACCGAACGAGTCGTTCACCAGGGCCTCGGCTGGTTTCTGCGAGAAGCATGGAAGAAGGATCCGGCGCCGGTCGAGGCGTTCCTTCTCGACTGGAAGGACACCGCCGCTCGGTTGATTTTTCAGTATGCGACCGAGAAGATGACCCCAGATCAGAAGAACCGCTTCCGAAAAGCCAAACCCTGAGGGCTACAGCGGCGCTTGGACCCGGGTTCCGCCTGACCCAAGTTTTTTTGCACGCGTGGTTTGCTATGATTAAAGGGTGGCAGGTCGCAACCGGATGAACTCCTTCCATTGGTCATGGAGACCGGCAGTTGGCCTCTTGCTTTTGCTCTGCGCGATCAGTTGCCAGAAGAAGCCAGTCGTGATCCAACAACCGGCTCCTCTGCTGGACCAAGCCCGGCTTGCGTTCGACGCCAACCGCTTCGAAGACGCGGTGAAGCTTCTCGAGGATTACGTGCGACAGAACCCGAGCGGGCCCAGGCGCGAAGAAGCCATCTTCTTGCTAGCCGCAAGTCACTCAATACCCGAAAGCCCCACCTTTGATCCCCTGCGTGCCGCCGAGCTGCTCGAGAACCTCGCCGCCACTCCCAACACGACCGCGGCGCCCCTGGCGCAGTTGGGCCGGGCGCTTTACCGGATGGACCGGCGAAGCGCGGAGCTTGCCACCCAGGTGGCATCCCTCGAGTCGGCACAGCGGCTTGCCACCGAACAGCTGTCCCAATCAAGAACCGAGGCCGAGGCGCTCAGGTCGAGGATCGCGGAGCTCGAGGCCGAGAAACAGACGCTCTCCCAACACCTGGAGCTCCGGAAAGACCGGATCAACGACCTTATCCGAAGGCTCGAATCGACCGAGGCCAGGAACACGCGCCTGCAAACCGAAATCGAATCGATGAAGAAAGTCCTGGAGAGCATGAAGAAGATCGACCTGCCGAAGCACTGAAGGCCACTGCCCACTGCCCGCTGCCCGCTGACCACTGCCGGTTGCCCTCCCGAAAGAGCCAGCCAACCGGGCCGAAAAGCGGCGGATTCTGAACTGCGAATCCGCCCTACGAGCTCTCGGCATGCGAACGCGGTCAGTCGTAGGGCGGATTCGCAGTTCAGAATCCGCCGCTTTTCGGCCCGGTTGGCGAACCTCGTCGCTCCGTAGTCAGTGCGCAGTGGGCAGTGCGCAGTGGCCTTTCAGTGCTGCCCGACCGGTATGAATTCGAGCATGTTTAGAAGCGGATCGTACCCCTGTTCGAGATCCTGCCTGAAAGGCGAAAATGATTGCTCGATTTCCTGTGGAAGGCCATCGGCCCAGGGAACGCGCTGCCACTGGGAATTCAGCTCATTCAGTTCCTTCTCGGCTGTTTCTTGCCACGGGGTCTTTTCGGCCGCCCCGCCTTTCTCCGCCTGCCGGACTGCATTTTGAAGGATGGCTGTCATAGACCGGCGAACGTACGACATGACGGCGTGACGGCTTTGCTCTCTGACCTGGGCGGGTCCGTCGTGTCCTTCCCAGCTGACACTGTTACTGCCGGACAGTTTGATTTTGTCGGGTCCGTCGCCGGGATCCTTTTTCAGATACGAGTAGTAAGCCAGGCAGTAGATGTAGGAGTACTCGCCCTGACCCATCTTGTTCTCGATCAGAGCATCGGCTCGCGCTTGATTAAACCGTGCGATCTGCGGCAGCGCGCCTACCCCGGTGCGCACGGCCCGGATCGCGTGCCAGAAACCGCCGGGCTTGGCAGTCGGACCACTGAACTCGGTCTCCAGAGTCCTGATTGACCGCGCCAGCTCGCCCCGCGGCCCCACCGTGGCCTTTCGAACGGCGAGGAATGCCTCCACGCGGTCGGGCGGAATTCGTCCGTCCGGCTCCGGCGTGAAGTCTTCGACGCGCCCGAACTCCTTGTCAACTCTGGATACGGACTTGCTGATCTGATCGAGCTCCCGAACTGCGCTTCGGGTGTACATGAAAATCGTCAGTCCCGCCCCAATGGCGAGTACCAGGAGCAGGCCACAGCCGATGCCGCAGCCGGTCAACCATTTCGAATAACCCTTGTCGCTCATCTTGTCCTTCCATTACGAGAAACGGTCGGGACTTGTTCAGACGAGGGGATCTTATCAGGTTATGCAAGCTCGAGGAATTTCGGTTTGAACCAGGCAACAACCAGACAACATCCTACAGGGGAAGTGATATCCTTTGTCGCGCGGGAAGAGGGAGGGGCAATGTCCGCGTATCACATGTCCAAGCTGGTCTGCTTCATCTTCATCTGGGTAACTCTGGCAACGGTAATCGAGGGGGCTTCCGGCGATCCGGAGTTGTCCAACGAGGAAATCCTTTCTCGCCACCTGTCGTCGATTGGCTCACCTGAAATCCTCGCAGACTACCGGACGCTGGCGGTTCAGGGTACCGGCGAGCTGCAAATGCTCATGGGTGGAACCGGTGGAGTGAGCGGTAACATGGTCTTTGTTTCCGAAGCCCAGAATTCGAGGTTCTCGCTTAACTTCAACCACCTCCAGTATTCGGGCGAACAATTCGTCTGCAACGGAGACAAGGTGGGCATAGAGTTCATCCGAAACGAGACAAGGACCAGATCGGCCCTGGGCAATTTCCTGTATCGGTCGCCCGAGCTCATCAGGAACGGCCTGTGGGGGGGAACGCTCAAACGAAGCTGGACGCTCCTGAACGCTAAAGCTCAGAAACTGAAGTTTCGGTACCGGGGCATCACGGAGGTGGAAGGGAAAAAGCTGCATGACCTTGAGCTGGATTGCCGTGGCTGCGGCGAAATCAAGGTCCACGTTTACCTGGAGCCCGAGACGTTCCGTCATCTCAGGACCACATACCGAATGGTTCTGCCTGCCGCACCCACCGAGATGGGCCGACGAGATATCATCAAGGATGGTCAGTTCGTCCGGTACAACATGGATGAGGAGTTCTCCGAGTTCCAGACGACGGACGGCTTGACTGTCCCGACCCGTTGGTTCGTACGTTACTCGCTGGACCAACCCGGCCGCCCGGTAATGATTACGCTGGAGATTCGCCTCACGACTGGTCTGCGCAATGCCCCGCTCGAGCCTGGGCTGTTTACGGTGAAGTACTAGCACGCATTTCTGACGCCGTGCTCGGGCAACCGCTGTCAGAGCCGCGCACGCAGCGCTTTTCAGCGGAGTA
>CAYQYP010000441.1:0-20073 GCA_964421755.1 uncultured Acidobacteriota bacterium | reverse complement strand
ATAGCGAGGCGCGGTTCGATGCGTCCCGCCGCCCGCAGGATAAGTGATGACTTTGCGCGAGGGGGTGAGTCGTGCTCGACTTTGTTGTCGGTCCGATCCTGTCGGAACCGAACCGCGGCCTGCGCGGTTCTCTGTTTGTCTTCTGCTTCCTTCTGGTCTCCCCGGGTTGGAGCCTTGACGTCTACGGCCAGACGCCTGACCAACCGGCGCCGGCCTATCTTCCCCAGATCGCGAACGGCGAATTCGACGGCGGACGGTTCCGCACGACGCTGGTCCTGACCAACACGTCGATGCTGCCGATCGAAGCCAGGATTGACTTGACTCAGGATGATGCTGGACCCCTCGTCGTGACCCTGGCGGACGGCGAGACCGATCTCGGAACCGACTCGAGCTTCACCGTCGTGGTTCCGGGCGGCTCGACACGTTTTCTGGAAACGAACGGCCTTGGCACGGGCAGTGTCGGCGCGGCTCGCATTCAAACCGACCGGCCTTTGACCGTGGCAGCGCTGTTCTCGATTCTCAACACCGACGGGACGCTGGTAACGGAAACCGGCGTCGGCGACTCGCAACCCCTCGGCTCTTTTGTCCTGCCGGTCGACAAGACGTCGTCCTTCAATACGGGCCTCGCCCTCTTTAACCCGGATCCCGCCCAGCCGTCCGAACTGACGCTCACGCTCTTCAACCTGACGGGGCAGCAGCAGACCAGCCAGGTCCAAGTGACGCTGGGCGCACTCCAACATAAGGCGCAGTACGTCGACGAACTGTTCGCCGGCCTGGGCGACTTCCGGGGCACACTCCACGTGTCGGCCGACCGGCCGGTGGCGGCGATGACACTGCGGCAGAATTTCCAGCCGCAGGGACTCACCACCCTGCCGGTGTGTTCGACCGCCTCGACGCAGACCCAGTTCAACCTCCCGCACGTGGCCAACGGGTCGTTTCCCGGAGGCCGAATCCGGACTTCGTTCCTGTTGTTCTCCCTCTCGGCCGCGACGGCTTCGGCCAGGCTCACGCTGACCCGGGACGACGGTACGCCGCTCGAGATTGCGTTGGGGGCACAGGGCAGCCAGAGTGCGTTTGACCTGAGCATCGGCCCCAACGGCGCGGTGTTCCTGGAGAGCGGCGGGACGGAGATGCTCGCCTCCGGGGCAGGGTTGGTGGTGTCGGACGCGCCGATCGGGGTGGCAGCGATATTCTCGATCGCGGACGGCGACGGGAGACTTGTCACCGAGGCGGGTGTCGCAGCCGCCGAGCGCCTCGCAGATCTCACAGTTCCGGTCAGCACGGCAGACTCGTTCGACAGCGGAATCGCATTGTTCAATCCGCGCGACTCGGAAACCACAGTCACGCTTGCCCTCCTGGACCCCGAAGGGACGTTGGCACCCGGGGACGCCTCCGTCCGGACGCTCACACTGCCGCCCCAGGGGCATGCGGCCCAATTCGTGACAGAACTCTTCCCGGGGACGTCGAAGCCATTCCGGGGATCCGTCGGAATGATCGCTTCGGCCGAGATCGCCGCCATGACGCTGAGGCAGAACAGCACTCCTCTTGCGTTCACGACTCTCCCGGTGGCCCACAGAGCAGCCAAGCCAATCCGAGGTGACGGGCTGGTGCTGAACGAGGTCGGTTTCGTGCCGCCCGCCGGGCAGTCCCCGTTCCTGGAATTGAAGGCCACGCAGGAGGCGGCGTGGCCGGCCGGGCTTTATCTCTACAACGAGACCGGGGAAGAGTACCGACTGCCCGCGGCACTCCCGCCCCTCGCCAAAGGTGAAGTGCTCCTCGTCGTCTTCGACGGCCAGAACCGGGTCGAGGGGCTCGTCGTCCACGCGGACCGAACGGGCTTCCTGAATCGCTCGTCGGGTTTCGTCCTGCTCATCAATGCGAGCAGCCAGGAGATCGACCATGTCGGGTGGGGTCCGGGGCAGGCGGAAGCGGTTCCTCTGGGCCGCGGCGGCGTCTACCTCGACCCCGAGGAAGGCATGTCGATCGGCAGGATTCCCGCTTCCGAGCGCCCGATCCGGGTTGAGGATTGGATCAGTTACGTGGCCGCCGAGACGACGCCCGGTCAGCCCAATCGCCGGCCAGCGGTGGAGATGCTCCTGCCTTTCGCCGGGGCGGTGAGCGAAGAGGATGTCATCGACCTTGGCTGGTATCCGGCGACTGGTGCGGTCGCTTATCGCGTCCAGGTTGCCCGGGACATCCAGTTTACGCAGATCGTGACGGAGCAGATGGTCGATAACGCCGAGTTCCGGACTCCCAGCCTCCAGCCGGCCGACTATTTCTGGAGAGTCCAGTCGATCTTCGCCGACCAAAGCGAAGCCGGCTTTTCGGCGCCATCCGTCTTCTCGATCACCGCGCCGGCGACGGCCGGTGCGGTGCCCGCACAAGTAGGCGAGAACGTCCAAAAGAAGCTCGCCGTCCGCCTGATTTCGCAGCGAAAGGACACCAGGATGCTCCTGCTCGAGTCGAATAACCCGACCGGTGACCACGCCTGGGACAAAGACCACACGGAATTGGATATCTATGATCCCGCAGACAACGTGAACTGCGCCCAGGCTTCCATTGCGATGATCAACAACTGGTTCTGGACCCAGCTCGGATTCCCGAACAACCGGCTGAGCCAGGACCGGATCGGGTATGAGGTCTTCAAGAACCGGACGCCCGGGCCCGAATGGGACCTTAACTATGTGACGGGCCTGAGCGCACGCGGGCAGGAATCCGAGCAAACGCGCGCCCTTGAATGGGCACTGACCTCCCGTCCGACTTTCAAGGACTATACGACACCGGATGCCCTGTGGGCGGACGTTCGCCGGGAAATCGACAATGACAGGCCAGTTCTGGCGACCGTCGGCGGAGGCGCCCTGACCGCGCACACCGTGGTGATCGTCGGCTATCGGATTGTCCCGGATGGCCGCCGGTTCGTGTTCGTGAACAACCCCTGGCACAACAAGAACATGAAGCCCGTTTCCCTGTTTCACCTGGACGTTGCGGTCGTCTCGCCTCTCCTGCCGTCACGGGTCTGGCTCGCCTATAACGTCCTGTCCGAACACAATGTCCCGAGGGCAGACGAGGAGAGCGTCCACAACGACACCGACAGGGACGGTGTCTACGATTTCGATGAACAGGAGCGTTTCAAGACCAACTGGGCGCGATTCCCGGAGGACAGGGACACCGACCGGGATGAAGTGCTCGACAAGCAGGACATCTTCCGCTCCGTCTTCGACGATTCCCTGTACTCCTACAAGAACCGCGACCGCCGCGCCAGCCAAATCCAGGTCCCCTTCCTCGGAGGCGTCCAGAACCCGTTCCCCAAAGAGAAATTTGCAGTCCGCCCCGACGTCGATGGCGACGGTAAACCCATGGAGCTGGATGTGGACTCCGACGACGGCGGCTGCTATGACGGATTCGAGGATTTCAACTTCGACGGGATCCAGCAGAACGCTGAATCGTCGAACTTCGAAAAATGGGACGACTTTTGCCACGTGAAAGGCGAGGAAATCCGGCATGAAGACTTCCGAACCTCGGAAACGCCGTCAAGCAGATCCGACTGGCAGAGCGATCTCACCGCGAAGTTCTGCCTCGGACCGCTGCTTCCCGCGGACAGGACCAACCCCCAGGCGGTGGCGGGGCGGGCTACAATCACATGGTCGGCGGTTGGGACCACCGTGTACTCGCAGCTGACCGGGTCGGGCTGCCAGATGCCGCTCACGGTCAAGCAGAGCTACCAGACCACCTTCAACCCGGTGGACAACAGCGGTTCGGTCGGTCCCGGGTCTTCGAGAGGGTCGATCACCCTCGCCTTTTATCCGCGCCCGAACGGGGTTGGCGTTACCCCTACCTACACCGAGAGCCCTCCATGTGAGTACCTCGGGGACAATCCCCTTCCCTGGCCCGACAGCTCGGCCATATGGGGAGGAGTCGGATGGTTCGGCCCACCCTTCGTCACCCGCTTGGTGGTTCCGCCGAAGGGCTTCAAATCGCCGCCCACGCCCTTCGACGTGCCGCAGCCGGGCACCGGCCGGAGCACGCTGCAGATCCGGTTCGTTACACGCACCGCGCAGGACCTGGCGCGACCGTGCCAGCCGTGAGGGTGGATGTTCGAGTTCGGTGGGTGTTTCGGAGGGGCAAGAGCCAGCCATTGAGGATGTCCGGCTTGGAAGTCGGACCAACGGACGTCGCCCCTATTCCCACTTGCGGGGTGGGCACATCTGGGGTAGAAGGTCGGACATGAGAAAGGTCCCTGCACGCCTGCTTCTCGTCCTATTGGTCGCCATCTCGCTGTCCCCGCCGGCCGTCGCGCAACCGGCTGACCCATTCCAGGGGGCGGCGAAAAACGGTGAGGTCACCGAGCGGGTTTTCGGCAAAGTGCGGAAGATGCTGCGCGCCTGGCTGTCCAAGGCGGACCCCAAGACTATGCTGCTGCCCGACGCCGTGCCCGACTGTGGCCGTACAAACGACCCCCGGATCGGCGTCTACACCCCCCACAATTCCGGTGCTGACAACTATCCCTACCTGGTGGCTGCCTCGTTCTTCACCGAACAGGCGCTCTATAGGGGCCGGATGCGCGAGATGCTGCGGAACGAAATCCGGTACACGAACGTAAGCGGCGCGGTCCCAGGGAACCTTAATTTCAAAGACGGTACCCTCGGGCCAATGAGCATCTTCGGAGCAGCCGAGTACGCGAAAGACGGGCTTCTCGCCATCACCGAGCTTCTCGGCCGGACACCGTGGTTCTACCGGATGGTCGACATGACCATCTCCACCATGGAACAGGCGCCAGTCCAGACCCGATTCGGAAAACTGCCGGACGCGGGCGCCGAGATCAATGGGGACATGCTCCAGGTCATGGTTCGCCTCTCGACGATGACTTCCGACCAGCGATTTCAGCGGTGGGCTGAAGTGATCAACGATGCCTACGTCGAGGAGATCCTGCCCAACAACCATGGGCTCCCTTCCTATTCCTACGATTTCGTCAATCGCAAAGGCCCGGATCGCTTGCGCCTTCGCGATCACGGCAACGAAATCGTCGTTGGCCTCGTGCTTTTCCATGCGCTCGAAAGCTACCGCGGCACCGAACGCGCCCGACGGCAAAGGCCGGTCCTCGCGAAAATGCTCGACCGGATCCTCGAGTCCGCTAACCCGGACGGCATGCTGTACGATGAAATCCGCTGCTCCGACCTTGCGGCGCTCAACACTCGACTCTCCGACAACTGGGGGTACATCTACGGGGCCGTGTACAGCTTTTACATGGTCACCGGGGAGCAGAAGTACCGCGATGCCGTTGTCAAGGTTCTCAAAAACCTTCCCAGATACCGAAATCATAACTGGGAGAACGGCGGGCACGACGGCTATGCGGACAGCATCGAGAGCGCCCTCTACCTCGTGAATCGGGAACCCGTTCCCGAGGCGCTCGACTGGATCGAGTCCGAAACCGCTCGGCTCCTCGACTATCAACGGCCCGACGGGCTGATCGAGTGCTGGTACGGCGACGGGAACTGGGCCCGAACCCTCCTGCTGTACTGCCTCGCAAAGACCCAGGGATGCTTTACGGACAACTGGCAGGAGGGCGTGAGGCTGGGTGCGGATAGAAGCGGCGACCGGCTGTACGTTGCGCTCGATTCGCCACCCGGCTGGAGAGGGCGCCTGCAGTTTGACCACGCCCGGCATAGTCGCGTCCTGAATTTCGACCGCAACTATGTCCGTCTCAACGAGTGGCCGGAATGGTTTACCGTCGACGAAAACAGGCTTTACAGCGTGACGGACTCCTCGGATGGAGCAGTGACAACCTGGCTCGGTTCTGACCTGAAGGACGGCATCCCGGTCAGCGGCTCAAAACGCCTGATCGTGGAAAGGCGAAAGCAAGAGTAAGCCAACCGGGCCGAAAAGCGGCGGATTCTGAACCGCGAATCCGCCCTACGACGGGCCGGCTTCGCGTGTCGAGTGGTCGTAGGGCGGATTCGCGGTTCAGAATCCGCCGCTTTTCGGCCCGGTTGGCACCCAGTGTTCGAGCCGATCTCAGCCATCAGCTTTTCTTCAGCACCACTTTCTCGATGACGGCCTTGGTCAGGCGGACACCTTTGGTTTCCTGCGCCCAGATCTCATCCGGGCTCTGGGTCGGAGCCTGTTGGCGTTGTCCGCCAGCCGCGCCACCGGCTGGCCGGGGGGAACGGCCGTAGCCTGATTCGATTCCCCAAAAACCCTGATACCCAGAATCCACGCAGATCTGCAGCATCTTTGCCAGATCGTAGCGTGGGTGGGTGTCCTCTGCGGTCCAGGAGGCTTTTACCGAGATTCCCTTGGCGAATGGGAGCAGCTGTCGAACAACCTCGTAGTGATCGTCACCCTGGTTGATATTCCCAAAATCCGGCAACGTGCCGAAATCCGGATTGTTCACCGCTTTCATCAGCGCAACCAGTACCGCCGGATCCGACGAGGCCCCTCCGTGGTTCTCGATGACCACGTTGAGATTCGCGCCCTTGGCGTACTCCAAGAGGTCTGTGAAACTCTCCGCTGAGCGGCTCACCAGGTCCTTGTCGTCTTTCCAGCCTTGGCGGGGTCCACCCAGATTACAGCGGATCGCATGGCAACCGAGGTAGTGAGCAATATCGACCCACTTGCGGTGGGAGATGGCCGCCTGCATGCGCTCCTTCTTGTCGGCAGACGCCATGTCGCCCTCGTCATCGACCATGATGAGAACGAACTTGACGCCGAGGGACTCGCCATTACGCTTCAGCTCATTGAGGTGGCGCCTGGTCGGGTTTTCGAAGAACTGGTTAACGAATTCGATCCCGTTGATGCCGAACTCCTCCCGGACGATTCGCGGCAAATCCGCATTTTTCCATCGCTTGCCGACGAAAAAGCTGCGATTGATCGACCAGGCGGCCAGCGAGATATCGTTGACCGTCGGGCGCTCGGCGGCGCGAAGGCCGGACATGACAGCGGCCGATGCGGCGGCCGAGAGACTGAGAAACTCACGACGCGTGTGTGACATCTTTTTCTCCCTTGATGCGCGGAAGTTTCCACTTTTGGACCCACGCAGTCAACCCCTGATCTTGCCGCCCACCAGCCAGCCTCGGATGGCCGCGTATGGTCTTTCGGAGCCGCACGGAGCGAGGGTGTTGAAAATGTTAACTCTTCTATTAATAGACGGATAGACCGGCGAGTTCCCGGCGGAGGGCGAGATCGAATGGAGCCGCGCACGACATCAGCCCATAACAAAATGCTGCTTTGCGTCGCCATGACACACGTCCAGCGGCAACGATTCACGCCACGAGCGAACGGAGGACGCGCAGGTTGCGCCGGTCTTCCTTCAGCTCCTTTCCCTTGGGGGTCTCCAGAATCTTCGGAACGTGGGCCAGGCGCTCGTCCCCCAGCAGAAAGGAAAATGCCTCGACACCCAGCTTCCCCTTCCCGATGTGCTCGTGACGATCGACCCGGCTACCCAATTCGCGCTTGCTGTCGTTGCAGTGGATCACGCGCAATTTTTCGAGACCGATAATCCGGTCGACGGATGCGATCGTTTCCTGGTAGCCGCCTTCGTACCTGAGATCGAAACCGGCCGCAAAAAGATGGCAGGTATCCAGACAGACCTTAACCCGCTCAGGGCGCTCGCATCGGGCAAGAACGTCTCTCAGGTGCTCGAACCGGTATCCGATGCTGCTTCCCTGCCCCGCCGTCGCCTCGAGGACGATGTCGACCGAGCTGCCGGGCATCCGAGCAAAGATCTCAGTGATTGCGGCCGCAGTTCGCTCAATGCCAATGCGTTCGCCCGCGCCGTTGTGACAGCCGGGATGAACAACCAGAGCATCAATTCCAAGCATCATGCACCGCTCCGCTTCGTCGAGGAATGAAACGATCGACCGGTCGCGCACTTCTCCAGGACCGGCCGCCAGGTTGATGAGATAGCTCGTGTGGGCTACGACATCCCGCAGCTTGGACTTCTGACGCCGGCGTTTGAACTCTGTCCCCTCTTCGGGGGTCAGTTCCTTCCCCACCCAGCGATTGTTGTTCTTCACGAAGATCTGCAGGACGTTACACCTGACGCGACGGGCGCGATCGATCGCCTCCGGAGTGCCGCCGGCAATCGACATGTGTGCGCCCAACATGTCGTGATGCTTCGCTGAACGGATTTCGGGGACACGAGACTCAACGATTTCGGGGACACGAGACTTCATTCTTTTGCCGGCGGGGACATTAGTGACAACGGGTTGGGAATTAAGTGTCATGTCCCCGAAATCCTAGCGCCTCCGGACGGTCGGAGAAAAAGCGTTTGCGGGATTGGTCCGGACGAGGGACCGGGCCTCGGCGTCCGTGAAGCCCTTCTCGCGCAGTTTCGGCAGAAAACCGGTCAAAAGGAAATCGAATCCTTTGAAGTTTCCGCCTCCCGGCTCACCCACGTGATACCAGCCGGCGTCCTGAGAAATCAGAACCTGGCGCAGGTGACCGCGGTCCTTCATGGACGAGACAAGGTCCACGCAAGCATCCGTTCTTTCGGGGCTGACGTTGTCGAACTCAACCCAACCACCCTCTCCGGCCACTTCGAAAAGCGCATCCGACCCCGCTTCCCGTTTCGCGTGGACCCAGATCCAGGCGCTGGCGGACACCCCCGCCTCTTTCAGGATTCGGACCTGCTCGAGGGCTGCGGCAGAGTTGCCCGTGTGCGACGCGATTGTGAGCCCAGTTTTGAGATGAGCCAGTGCCGCCGCCTTGACCAGCTTCCGGTCAATTTCCGACAACGGCCCGTTGTCGACGCCGATTTTGATGAAACCGGGCTTAATGCCCGTCTCCTCGATTCCGTCCCTCCACTCGCGAACCCATCGGGCGCACAACTGTTCGGCCGACTCCTGGTAGGCATGGGCGGGAACGTACTTGTCGTTGGCTGCGCCATAGTAGCCCGTGTTGGTCATCAACTGCATCCCGCTCGCCTTCGCCAACCGCGCGAGCAGCCGAGGGTCGCGACCAATGTATGCCGGAGTGCACTCAAACAGCGACTGGCAACCGGAATCCTTCAGCCGCTGCAAATGCGGCAGTGCCACCGCAAAAGCCTCATCGGCGTTGTAGCGCGATCGGCTGATCTTGTCGGCGCCAATGAAATCCACGAGCACGTGCTCATGAGGGAGCGTCACCCCGAGGTGAGAGACCGGCAAAGGACCGAGGACCGAGTGAATAGCCCTGGACGCGGGGTCTGGCGCTTGAGCTTCAAGGCCCTTTGCGCCTGCGACAGCCACCACGCCTGCCTTCAGAAACTCGCGACGGTTCATGATTGCCTCTCTCCTTGAGCGCGCCAACCGGGCCGAAAGACGGCGGATCCTGAACCGCGGATCCGCCCTACGACTAATCGCCTTCGCACGTCGAGCAGCCGTAGGGCGGATTCGCGGTTTAGAATCCGCCGCTTTACGGCCCGGTTGTCGAGCTTCTCACGCCGCCCGCAGCCAGCGCACGATCTCGAAGATGGACGGACGCTTCCCGTACATGAGGACACCGAGCCTGAAAACCTTGGCGGCCAGTCGAACGAACACGAGCAGGCTGACAGCCAGGATCAACGCGGACAGCGCCACATCCCACCAGGGGACTCGCCCGCAGGCTACCCTTAACATCATTGTAATCGGTGCGGTGAACGGGATGTATGAAAGCACGCGGGCGAGCGTCCCGTTCGGCTCGGCGATCAGGATCGAAACAAAAAACAACGGGACCACCGCGGTCAGACTCCAGATCATCGTGGTCTGCTGGCTTTCCTTCAGGTTGGAGCCGATTGATCCGAAGCCTCCCATGAGGCTTCCGAACAGCAGGAAACCCAGGATGAAAAAGACGATTGCGACCAGTAGTTGCGACCAACGGAGGTCCAGGAACGGGGCCACTGCCAAGGAGGGAAACACTCCGACGATCACCCAGACGAGGATCTGCGTCAGTCCTGCTCCACCCAGCCCTATGACTTTACCGGCGAGCAACTGGTCAGGCGTCAGGGAGGAAAGCAGCACCTCCATCACCCGGTTCTCTTTCTCCTCGGCAACACTTTGGAGGAGGTAGCCGGCCGAGGTCATGATCGAGAGCATGAAAAAAATCGTGAAGACGTAGGGCACCGCGAACCGACTCACCTCGTCGACGACGCTTCGATGTGCCACCTGCCCGGTTTCGCTCAACGCTACGGCCTTCAGCTTCGGCGGCATCCACAGACGACCGGCCACCAGGGTCTCGTCCACCCGGTCCTTTGCGAGGCTGGCATCCACCAGGCTCTGAACTACCCGCCAGCCGGGACGATCATCCGCCATGAAGCTCCCCTTCTTGAGGAGCAGTTCGATCTCCCCACTCTCGAGGTAGTCGGCCGGAACGACGTAGTAGCCTCTCAGCGGCGGCACGAGTTCCACGGTCGTTCTGGTCCGATAAACCTTGAATTCCACCCGGCTGGTGGCACCCGGCATCTGCGTCCGCATGGCTTCGCCCTGCGAGCCCAAGGCGTTGGCCAGGTCGTCCAGAACCTGGTTCGTTCGTCGGTCATGAAAGCTCTGCACCGACGGAAGGAGCGCGAAATCGATCAAGCCGGATTCATCGACGATGCCCACCACGTCCCGCTGATTTCGGCTCTTGTTCACCGTCAGGAGCCCCACCAGGGCTGCAATTCCAAAAATCAGCATGAAAAAGAGGGGCATGCCGAGCGTGGCAATCACAAAACCTTTGCGCTTGACGGTCGAAACGTACTCCCGAGCCGCAACGAGCCACACCTTTTTCATGCCGCCACTCCCTGACTACTCTGCTGTACGACTTGGATGAAGATTCGCTCGAGCGAAATCGAGGCCGGACGGAAGCCCCTGATCACCACGCCGGCGTCCAGGAGACTTCTCAGCAAGTCTGAATTCGACAGGCCGGTTTCGGTGTAGATCTTTGTCAAACGGCCTTCCGCAACGGCGTGCCTGATGCCCGCGACGTGGTCGGGCAACTCCGAGCAATCAAGAAGCAACGCGTCCTCCGAGTGCTGCGCGACAATCTCCGTCAGAGCACCGTAGAGCACGCGCCTCCCCTCGTTGATCATCAGGACGAAATCGCACAGTTCCTCCGCCTGATTCATCTGGTGTGTCGACAGAATTATCGTCTTGCCCTTGGATCGCTCCTCCTGCAAGAGCAGCTTTGTGTCCCGAGTGTTGATCGGATCAAGGCCGGCAAATGGTTCGTCGAGGACAACGACCTCCGGTTCGGACACCAGCACCGACAGAATCTGAATCTTCTGCTGGTTGCCCTTCGAAAGTTCTTCGATTCTCTGGCGCGCCGTTTCCTGCATGTTCAACCGCTCAAGGTAGCGCTGGCGGTTGGACCTGGCCTGCTGGAGCCCCAGACCCTTCAGGCGCGCGAAGTAGTCGAGCAAATCGGCGACCTTCATTTTTCTGTACAGGCCCCGCTCCTCGGGCAGGTAAGAGATCTTCTCCTTCATTCGCCCGTCCAGCACGTTCCCGTCGTACAGGATGGTGCCGGAGTCAGGCTTGATGATATCCAGGAGCATGCGGATCAGGGTTGTCTTCCCTGCCCCGTTGGGACCCAGAAGGCCAAACACACTTCCGGACGGTACCTGGAAGGACAGGTCCTTAACCGCCTGCGTTGTTTGGAATTGTTTCGAGACACAGTCAGCTTTCAACTTCATGCTGTACTTCTTTGGCCAAAAACAAACCGGCCAGGATAAAGACAAGAAAGGATAACGCCAGGGAGAGCGCCGCGGGTGACAGTCTGAGATTGTACAGTCCCATCCGGCTAAGCGCTTCGAAAACCACGCAGGAGGCCACGCCGAAAACGATGCTCGACCTCGAAGCCCATCGGTTCGGCCGGTCCCAATTCAGACCGAGTGCGAGAACCGGGGTGAGGGCGGAGGCGAACACACCAAACGCGAGGACACCGAGATAGGCGACAAGACTTTCCATGTACAGGGCAAACAAACCCGCCAACGCGAAAATCACAAGGGTGACCACCCGCGCCCCGATCAGACGCGACTGTACCTTAAGCCCGATCGCCGCCGGAAGATCGCGCGTCAACGCGGCCGATCCGATATTGCTGAGGCTGTCAGCCGTGGACATGATGGCCGACAGGATACCAGCATAGGTCAAGCCCGTCAGCCACGAAGGTGCAACGCCGACAAGGAATGTGCTCATCGCGTCATCCGGTTTGCTGAAATGCAGTTGTCCGGTGATCGCCAGGTACTTGGTGATCATCCCACCGCCCAGCCAGGTAAGACCGCAAATCATCATCGAGAGCGCGAGAATCCAAGGGAAATGGCGGAGAACTGACAGGTCCCGGACCATCATGAATTTCTGAATGACGTGTGGCTGCCCGAGCGAGCCCACCGCAAAGAGAAAAAACCAGCTTTGGGCCGTAAACAGCCCAACCGATCCCCAGGGACTTAGAGTCGACGGAGAGTGCCGAACAATGGTCTCCGAGATATGCCCCAAACCTCCGCCGGTGTAGAGCGCAAAGCAGAAAATCGCGACGGCGCACGTCAGCATCACGAGCCCCTGTAGGACGTCTGTTTTGACCGCCGCCCACATCCCGCCACACACGGTGTAAAGCGCGAGCACCGAGCCACCGACCAGCAATCCGGATTCCTGCGAGATCCCAAGGACGGGCCCGAGCAGGATCCCGAGAGCGAGCAACTGAGTGCCGAGGTACCCGACGACGCCGATTAGTATGGCGACAGAGGCGGCGCCACTGCTGAATCGGCAACCAAATCGGGCGTTGATTACATCGGGGATGCTGAGACAACCGGAGTGCGCGGCCAGACCCTGGAGCGGCTTGGCTAGAAGCCAGCACATCATGGCGCCGGTGAACGAACTCGAGATCACGATCCAGAAGGAAGCCAGTCCGACCGAATTGAAGAGGCCGGGTCCGCCGACGAAAACGAACCCGCTCATTATCGAGGACATCGTAGCCAGAACCGCGGTCGGGAGTCCGAGCCCGCGGCCCGCAAGAAAGAAATCCCGACCGTCGCGACTCCTCCGGATAGCCCAGAGTCCAACAGCGGTGCAGGCCGCCAGGTAAGCGAAGATAACGGCCGGAATCATCGCTTGTTGACCCACCGTTTGAAGCCTCTGGTGAAAGCAAGCGGCCAGATGAACAACGGGGCAATCCAAATCCCTGCCAGCATCACAAGCGCTGGCACTGGAAGACCGAATATGAGGGCATTGCCGGGCCAGGCGTAAAGCAGGAAAGTGAGAACACTTCCGACGCAAAACCAGAAAGCCAGGAGCGCTCCCTTCGCCGGACACCGGAGACCCGCGAGGCTCGCGATCGCCGTGACCAGCGACAACAGGAAGAGCAGCTCGAGCTCGAGAATCCCCGAGATCACGAAAAGGACAAATGAAGCGCCCAGAAGGTAAATCATCGTTGAATTATAGAAGGATCAACGATTAAATAATCATGCGATTTCCGGGTTCACTCTCATTACAATAGCCCGATGCGACTGACCGTGCCCGGAGGCCGGGGTTCCATCCTGTTGACAGTGCTCATCGTCTACGTGTTCGTGATCGTGCCTGGCCTGGTCACGGTAGGCAGAACAGCCGCACTTGTGCAAAACCTGCGCGATGCCGCAGACGGCCAGGTCGAGTCTCCGGACCTCATCGAAACCCAGGTTATCCGCTGGCGGGAAGGCGAGGCGCTTTCCGCCCGACTCTACAGGCAGGCGAACACGCAACCAGCCACGGCGCTCGTTTTCGTGCCTGGCCTGACACCGGACGGCATACTCAACCCGAGATTTGTCGCGGTTGCCAGGGCGCTTGCGAGATCGGGCTACCTCGTTCTAACCCCGGACATCCCGGCCTTCCGGGAATTTCGGCTCACGGGTGACTCCGTTGACCAGATCAGCTTCTGGTACCGGCAGCTGAGACGCAATGACGAGTTCCAGGCAAGCCGGGTTGGCTTCGTCGGGGTTTCGGTCGGCGGCACACTTTCACTCCTTGCAGTTGCACGTCATCCTCTTTCGCGAGATGCTGATTTTGTAGTCTGTATTGGCGGATATCAGGATCTGTCCCGTTGCCAGTCACGCTGGTTTTCGATGGCGGCCGCGCAGGAAAAGCACGGCAGGTACCCGGTTCAGTTCTACGGCCGATGGATCGCGATGTTGATGGCGTTGGACGCGCTGCCCGACCCGACAGACCGGGTGCGAATGAGGGAGATACTGGAGCACCTGCTCGTTCAGGGGAAGACCTCGACCGAGATGCCCAGCTCTCCCGAAGCCGCGCGCTGGTATCGCTACGCGGTGCTCGACGAATCGGACGAAGACGTGCCGGAGCTGGTTGCAACCCAGCTCCAGCCGAACTACGCGGCCTTGTCTCCCGAGGGAGAGCTCGCCTTCATCGAATGCCCTGTGTTTCTGGTTCACGGGGCCGGCGACGAGTTGATTCCGCCCGAGGAGACGGAGGAGCTCCGTCGCCGGCTGTCCTCGGCGGACATCCACTTGCTGTACACGCCGTTGATCAGCCACACGCACCCGTTGATCGACCGCCTGGGAACTGGCGATAAGTTGATGGCACTCGGCCGTTGCATCTGGTTCCTCCATTCGCTGGTATTGACTACCTGACAGGAGGATTCCATTGGATATTAATGACCTCGCCGACTTCTGCGAATTCCACGACTGCAGCGTCACGCTCGGAAATCCCGAAATTGGAGCCATTTCCATCGACGGCCGTGGATATCGGAAACGAGACAACTACATGCGTTTCCTGTCTTTCAATGAGCTGTCCGGATTGCCAGCCCCCCGGGATGTCATGGCCAAGGCCACCCTTTTCCGCATTCATCGCGACGACCAGACGGTCGAATTGACCAGAGACGAGTTCGAGCGCCAGCTGAATCGCTTCCGCCAGTTGACTGGAACAGCATGAGCTATCCCTACACGTCCCTGTCTGACTTCGTGTCCTTCCTCGAGGGGGAACAGGAGCTTCGGAGAATCGCGGTCGGGGTGGATCCGATCCTCGAAATTGCCGAAATCACCGACCGGGTGTCCAAACGCGCAGGCCCGGCTCTTCTCTTCGAGCACCCGAAGGGCTCCCGATACCCGGTCTTGATCAATGTCTTCGGCACGCATCGCCGAATGGCGCTGTCGCTGGGTGTCGAGTCGGTCGCGGAAGTTGCGCTCCGCATTGAGGAGCTTCTCGAAATCAAGCCGCCATCCGGCGTTCTGGGCAAGCTGAAAATGCTCCCCAAGCTGGCGGAATTAGGCAGTATGGCGCCCAAAATCGTCAAGGGCGGGCCATGCCAGGAGATTGTCCGGACGGACGGTTTTTCGCTGTTCGATTACCCGATCCTCAAATGCTGGCCCGAGGACGGCGGTCGCTACATCACCCTTCCGCTCGTTTTCTCCAAGAATCCAGTCAGCGGGAAACGGAACTGCGGGATGTACCGGATGCAGGTCTATGACGAGACCACGACCGGCATGCACTGGCAGGTTCACAAACACGGAGCCCAGCACTTCCGGGAGGCGCGGGCTCAGGGCCAAAAAGACCCCGACGCCCGTCGTCGCATGGAAGTTGCAGCGGCGATCGGAAGCGATCCCGCAATCAGTTTCGCCGCAATCGCTCCGTTGCCCGATGACTTGGACGAAATGATGTTCGCCGGCTTCATCCGCGGAACGCCGGTCGAAATGGTCCGCTGCAAAACCGTGGACCTGGAAGTCCCGGCCAACGCCGAGATTGTGCTCGAGGGATACGTCGATCTGGACGAACTGCGGACCGAAGGCCCTTTTGGCGATCATACCGGTTATTACTCGTTGGCCGATCCGTACCCCGTGTTCCATGTCACCTGCGTGACCGAGCGCAGATCAGCGATCTACCAGACGATCATCGTTGGGAAACCTCCTCAGGAAGACTGCTTCATGGGGTCGGCGGTGGAACGAATCTTCCTGCCGCTTATTCGCAAGCAACTACCCGAAATTGAGGACCTGCACATGCCCTTCGAGGGGGTATTCCATAACCTCGTGCTGGTATCGCTGAAAAAGCGCTATCCGGGGCACGCACGCAAGATCATGCACGCGATCTGGGGAATGGGGCAGGCGATGTTCTCGAAGTGCATCGTCGTGCTCGACTCGGGAAATGACCTTCGAGACTACGGGAAGGTGGTCTGGCGAGCTCTCAACAACATCGACCCGGAACGAGACATCCAGTTTACCCTGGGTCCGGTTGATTCGCTCGAGCATGCCTCGCGTCTGCCGAACTTCGGTTCCAAGATGGGGATCGATGCGACCAGGAAATGGCCTGAAGAGGGTTTCACGCGTCCGTGGCCGAACGAGATCGAGATGACCCCCGAAGTCAAGAAGCGGATCGACGAACTGTGGCCGCAACTGGGCCTTAACACGAACTGACACGGCCTTGACACGGACTGACACGGACCGGTGAGTGCTCCTGAGTCCGTGTATGTCCGTTTTTGTCCGTGTCTTCCGTGTTTTCTTAGCTCGGGAAACGGCCCCGAAGCCGCCGCACCGCCAGGTTTGCAGCTGACGCGACGTCTCCGTTAGCGTTCCTCATGTAACGCTCAACCACAGACAAGGCGGACCGATCGGCCCGTTGCCCAAGCGCGGTCAGGATTCTGGCTTTGACCGAATCCTTCTCCGACTCCAGATACGGATACAGCTTCGGCATTTCAGCGGCGTCCATTTCCAGCAGATACTCGAGTCCCTGGTCGCCTCCCTGCGTCACCTCCAGCAGGTGCTCCTCCCGACCCAGCCGGTAGAGCGCAAAGCTCATCGCCAGCTTAGCCTCCGGGTCTTCTTCACGCAGGTACTGAGTTGCTACGAGAGATAGGGATGCCTTTTCCCCCGTACGTCCCAAGCCCTCCGCTCCCAGGCGCCGGTAGAACACCCGGTCGTCTTTCACGCCGGCTTCGAAAAGCTCCCTGCAGCTCGGATCCCCGATGTGGGAAAGCGCCTGGTACAACCGCTTGGTGAGCTCGTCTTTTCCACTGACCGGGACCAGACCGAGGATTTTTCGACTTTCTTCGATTCCAGACTCGTACAGCTGTTTGAGATCCGGCACCGCCTGGGTTACGCGTAAACGCCCGACTGTAAGGATGGCTTCATCGTGGACTATCTTCTCCGGGTCGCGAACAAACGGCACGACCGCTTCGGCAGCTTTTCGGTCGCCGATCTTGTAGAGAGCCCGGATCAACTCGACCTTCACCTCGTCGTTCAGTTCCCTGGACAGAGTGTCCTGAATTTGGGCGACTGCGGATGCGGCCCGGAGGATACCGAGCGCCCTTGCCGCTTCCCGCCGCATATCCGTATCGTCTGACTTAAGAAGCGCAACAACCGCGGTGATAGCGTCCGGATTTACGACGACATAGGGCTCGACCATGAGTGGATCAAAGTCGTCGCTGACGGGATTGAGGAAATCCGCCACCTTCTTGACGCCGTGAACGAACCCGCTGTTTTCGACGATGTAGAGATCGACGATTCCTTCGAGCGACTTCTGCTGGATGGGTTCCACCGGGTCCTGTGACAGGCGGATGTACGTCGGAAGCGCGCGAGCGTCGTTGATCCGCACGAGCGCCTTGACTGCCTCCAGGCGAAGGCCCTGATCCGGATCGGCGGCCAGGTCGATGAGTCCGGGCACCGCCTCCCGGATTTTGTTCTGACCGAGCAGAACCGCGGCTTCCTTGCGTCTTTCCGGGTCTGGATTTTTCAGGTCGTAGATCAGGCTCGGAACACTCACCTTGCGGCCCGTCTGGGCAGCCAGGTTCGCGGGGAGAACACAGGCCAGACAAACGAACAGGCAGAAAAACCTTGCCATCTTCATCGCGACATTCCTTTCCGGTCGGTTATAACCACTCACAATACCAGATGCAGCTGACCGGTAAAGAGACGAATGGAAGAAGGGGGGCAGTTCGAGAACGGTTACACAATCTTGTGGATCGACTCCTGCTGACCGGCTAGATTCAGCCAACCGGGCCGAAAAGCGGCGGATTCTGAACTGCGAATCCGCCCTACGACTGCTCGACGTGCGTAAGCGGTCAGTCGTAGGGCGGATTCGCAGTTCAGAATCCGCCGCTTTTCGGCCCGGTGTTGAACCTCAATTTTCCTATCGGTCCAACACGTTCAACCGGTCTCTCACCTCAGGGGAGTACTACTGAGTCGCTGCCAGCGTCGGAGTGAACATGACCCGGTAATTTGTTCCGCTGAGGACCGTGGCTGAGTAGTTGCCCAAGCTGTCCGTCATCGCATTCGAACCAAAGCTGACGTTAGCCGCGCCCGCGACCTCATCTGAAACCAGGGCGACCGGAGCATTCGGAACCGCCTGTCCCCTGAAGTCCGTCAACTTTCCAGAAACCGTGACGGGCGCCGGAAGCGCGGGAACGAGAAAGTCCTCAACGCGATTGCCCGCAAGCGACTGAATCGTTCGGCCCGGCCTGTACGTTGCGACACCACCCGATCCAGCAGGCAGAGTCACCAACAGGTTGTACGAACGCCCGTTCGCCAGAAGCATGGTGTAATTCCCCGAGGCGTCGGCAACCGCCGTGCTGCTGCCCACCGGGGCATTGCAGCTGGACTCCGTGAAGTCTGTTGCCAGGTCGCTCGGGACAGCCCATACCGCGGTGTTGGCCGGAATCGCCGACCCGTCGGTCATCCGGACTCGGCCGCTTATCTGGGACAGCGCCGGGACGTCGAAATTGGCTGTCACCGCACGCCCGGTGACGGCGATCGGTGAGAGGTTGTAGATGCTCAGCGCGGACTGAATCGGAGCCGTCAGGTTCGTCGCCAGCAGACTCGCGATGTAGTTGCCGTCCGGAACCTGCAACTCGTAAACGCCGTCGACTCCGAGCGGAAAGACAATACCCGAGGAACCCTGCTCGGCAGTGAACACGATTGAGACGCCCCCATTGGCAGGTAACTGTGCGAGCCCAGAGACCGTGCCCCGGACCGTGCGCAACTCTAGGTCGGTCACAGCAACGTTAAACTCGGTTTGCCCGGTCACGGTTACGGGTGCGCTCGTGAACGTCACGACTGGCAGATTCGTAGCGGTGGTCCGTCGCGGGACATAGCAAACGCCAAGGGTGTAAATACCGGGCGGGACATTCACCGTGTACCGGCCGGTGGAGTGGTCGATCGTACCCGGGAAGACCTCCCCTTCCGAGCTTTTGGCAAAGACGTTCTGGACGGTGGCGACTCTGCCACCGACAATTCCGGTCAGCCTGTAGCCCGCCGGCAAGGTGGAGTCAACGGCCTGGTTGGTCGTCGCCTGAATTCCAGTGCGGACGGTTGACAGGAGAGGCGCGTCGGGTGCCAGCACTCCTTGCGCACCGCCACCGACTACAGGCAATGTCGTATAGGAAAGAGGCGCGGTGTTCTGTCGTAACGTAATAGCCGCGATGTCGCCCGTGGAATGGACGGTCACCGAACCCCTGAAATTCGATCTTCCAGGGAACAGCTCGGTAACCAGCTGGGCCTTCTGGCTCTTTGGACCAAGCGTCAACGGGATCGATTCGCCTATTCGATTCCCGGCTGCGTCGAGGAGAAAAGCGGTGATTGTGACCGCGGTCTCGCCCGGGTTGTAGAAGGCAATCCCGGTATCGAAGGCGGAGGTCACGTCAACCGGCAGGCTGAAGTCGGTCCGATTGGTCGAACTCCCGACTCCGGCCTCCGTCAGGAAGGACGGTCCGTTGAAGAGCGTGAAGATGCCAGCGACTCCGATCGGAACGTCGGACGTGACCGCAGCCGAACCAACCGACAATGGTCCCGTGCCGTCCGTCTGCAATATCGCCGAGGCTCCCGGGGCAAGCGTGCGGGTAAAAGAGTTCGTGCCGTTCGCCACTCCTTCGATTGTTACCGGGAAAGCAGTCCCGTCGGGCTTTCGGAGATTGAAAGTAACGTTCGCGGTTGTCGGCGAAGTGTTGAACACGAGAAACGTCGTCCGCATGTTCAGTCCCGTCACAGTGTCGACGCCGTTCGCAACCTGGGGCAAGCCGAAGGAGGTGGTCGACGAGGTCTTGGAAACGACGGGTAGTGACGTGTACGAAAGCGGGCTTGCGTTCTGCCTGAGCGTGGCAGCTGATAGCGGCTGAGTGCTGCTCACTTCAAGGCTCCCGCGAAAGTTCGCCACGGCCGGAAAAAGTTCGCCC
>CAYQYP010000440.1:0-19321 GCA_964421755.1 uncultured Acidobacteriota bacterium | reverse complement strand
CCATCCTCTGGCTCGTGCTTAGCGGCCTGTTGCTCCGTCGCCTGGGCGCTAGCAGGAACGAGGCAATCATTAGCGCCAGTTTTGCCGCCGCCTCGCCGTGGACGCTATATCTTGCCACAAACTTGCTTTCGGATCTCCCTTTCGCCGCAGTTGCCTTGGGGAGCCTCTACCTGCTCGAACGCGATCCAGTCATAGCCCGTGCCTCAAAGTGGTCACGCCCCGTTTTCGTCGGCCTTCTGGCGGGCCTTTCATTCCTTACGGCCGCCCGTGGGATTACGGTTTGGGCGGCGGCGGTAGCCCTGTTTCTAGCCCGGAGACAGTGGCGCTCGGCCCTTGTGGCATCCGCGGCATTCGGCATCCTCGCCGCTCCGTGGATCGTCTGGCAATCACTCAATGCGGCACCCACCAACCCGGCATACTGGTACTATTCCAAGCTCAACTACCACATGGCATGTGTTCGGTGACTTCTCAACCGCAGAAGCGGCACGGGTCGTCTTCGATAATTCAATCGACTGCGCAGCCTGGCCCCAGCTACTGTGGGGAATCTCGTCGACTGCTGTTCATCCGGTCGTGCTCCAGATCGTGGCTTGGAGCTTGACCCTTTGCGCGTTGATAGGATTCGTTGTTACCGCCTGGAGGGACCTCCGTGCGGTTCACTTTTGGACCGTCCTTTACCTGGGTATGATCGTCTGCTGGGTCTTCCCGCCGGATCGGTTTCTGGTTCCCCTCATGCCGCTGTACCTTTACTTCCTGATCGCTGGCGTGAAATACCTGCAGCGGCGCAGGAAGCCGACGCCCGCCGGCCAGGCGCTCGTCTGGACTTTCCTGGTCGTCTCGTTTGCTACTTCCGTTTCCCAGCTAGTCTGGGACACCTCCCTCGCTGTTCGGGAGGATTCGCCGACCTGTTTCGGCCAAGAACCGGACAACTGGCCAGCGACCATGGAGCTGATGGCCTGGCTGCAGACCGAGACGCCGGAAGATGCAGTTGTGGGATCCTGCCTCGATCCGGTAGTCAACTTGTATTCCGACCGAAAGGCGATTCGGCCTTTTCGAGTACGTCCTTTCGCGCTCTGCTATGATCAAGAGGTCGGGACCTACCCTTTGGGCAACGTGGAGGAGTTCCGGTTGCACTTGCTGACCAACCGGGTATCGTATATCCACGTCAGTCCGATGGCTTGGTACTTGGAGCGACCTCGCTTCCTTTCTTTGATCGATGAGGCGTCAAGGGCCCATCCGGGAGTCTTTCGGGTCGCGAAGCAGGCATCCGACGCACGCTACTTCTTGCTGGAGGTAGATCTCTTCCGCCTGGCTCAAGAAAATCATGTCCGAACTGACAATCGCAACCTGGAATGTGAACGGCATTCGCGCCCGGCAGGAGCAGGTCGTCGACTGGATCTCACAGGAGACCCCTGACGTCGTCTGCCTGCAGGAGTTGAAGGCTTCTCCGTCGCAGCTGCCCCCAGAGCTGTGCGAGCTCCAAGGCTACTGGTGCTACTGGCACGGTGAAAAGGGATACTCGGGTGTCGGGTTGCACTTGAAGCGAGAGAGATTTCCCGAGAAACCGGCCTTTGTCCACCCGGCCTTCGATTACGAGAACCGCATTGTCACGGCGGATCTTGGCCCCTTGACGGTGGCGTCTGTCTACGTGCCCAACGGAGGAAAGGATTTCGAGGCGAAAATGCGGTTTCTCGAGGCGATGGAGGCGTTTGCCCGGGAATCCGCGCAGGCAGGCCGAACCGTTGTCATCTGCGGGGATCTGAACGTGGCACGGACCGAGATGGACGTCCACCCCAAGGAGCGCAAGCCGCGCGCCATCGGCCAGCTTCCCGAGGAACGGGCTCTGCTGGAGCGGATCATCAGCCAGGGACTCGCGGATGTGGGCCGCGAGCTGGACCCGGACAACGACCAGCTGTTCACCTGGTGGGCTCCGTGGAGAAACCTGCGCCAACGCAATATCGGTTGGCGGCTTGATTACGTGCTCGCCAGCCGGACTCTCGCCGCCGGCGCTGTGTCCTGCCCGGTCTTCCGCGAGGTCGGAACAAGCGATCACGCACCCGTCGTCGCAACCTTCCAACTGCCGACTGCCCGCTGACCACTGCCCACTGGCCTTTTGCGCAGTGAGTAGTGCGCAGTGGGCAGTTGAATTTCCCCGGTTCTTGTCGTGGTTCCGCCTACATCGCGATCTCGACGACGAATCTGCCTGTGCTATTCTTGGAATATAGACGCCATCCGATTTACACAAAAGTAAAGTCCGGCGAGACGACAGGCACCTGGCTAAGCTAGGCGACGAGGGAAGCACCGAGGAAGGAAACACGTATGAAGTCTGGTACGCTTGGTCAACTCAAGCGGGAAAGCGGCACCCCGGCTAAGTTCCGTTCGGTAAAGGATGAAATCCGGCACAACCTGATCGAAAAACTCAGATGCCGGGAGACGCTTTTTCCCGCGATCATCGGGTATGAGGAGTCGGTTGTTCCTTCAGTGGTCAACGCACTCCTTTCAAAGCACAACTTGATTCTGCTTGGCCTGCGCGGCCAGGCGAAGAGTCGGATCCTGAGGTCGCTGACGACACTTCTGGACGATGAAATCCCCGTTATCCAGGGATGTGAAATCAACGACGATCCTTTTTTCCCGATCTGTTCAGTGTGCCGCAAGCGAGTTGTCGAGGAGGGCGACGACCTGCCGATCGTCCCCCTGGGGCGCGACCAACGCTATGTCGAGAAACTGGCGACTCCGGATGTCACTATCGCCGACATAATCGGCGATCTGGACCCGATTAAGGCGGCGTCAAAAGGCCGTGAACTGTCGGCGCACGAGAACATCCATTTCGGATTGTTGCCGAGAGCACACCGGGGCGTTTTTGCCATCAACGAGTTGCCCGATCTGGCACCCAAGATCCAGGTTGGCTTGTTCAACATCATGCAGGAGGGAGACGTCCAGATTAAGGGTTTCCCGATTCGGCTTCCGCTCGATCTCCTGATGGTTTTTTCGGCCAATCCGGAGGATTACACGGCACGAGGCAAGATCATCACCCCGCTCAAGGACAGGATTGGGTCCGAGATCAAGACTCACTACCCGATTGATATCCGCGACGGCATGCGCATTACCTCGCAGGAATCGTGGACACGGCGGGACGGCGACGTGCCGAGCGAAGTCCCCGAATTCGTCCACGAGGCGATCGAAGGGATCGCGTTCCTGGGACGCCAGGACGCGCGGATCGACAAGCGTTCAGGCGTCAGTCAGCGCCTTCCCATCACCTGCCTGGAGAACGCGATCAGCAATGCCGAGCGCCGAGCCCTGACAGCGGGTGAGGCACGAGTCGTCGTGCGAGTGGCCGACGTCTATGCTGCCGTGCCGGCTATCACCGGAAAACTGGAGCTCGAATATGAAGGCGAGCTCAAGGGGTCCGATCACATCGCCCGCGAGCTGATCCAAATGGCCGTGCTCCGCTCGTTCGAGAAGCGCTTTCCGAACCGCGATTTCGAACAGATCGTCCAGTGGTTCAACCTTGGCGGCGAAGTAAAGGTTTCCGACGAGACCCCCACCTGGAAGTACCTGGAGAAGGTCGAGGCGATCCAGGGGGTCAACGAGACGCTTCAGTACCTGAGGATTTCCAAGGAGAAGAACCCTGAGCTCGCAGTGGCAGCTGTTGAGTTCGTGCTCGAGGGCCTCTACGCGCAGAAGAAGCTAAGTCGCAGCGAAGACCGCGGGTATTTCAAGGAAGCCGAGAAGCCGGACGACGAGTACTTCAAGGATCTTCCGAATCGCCGCAGGTCATATAACTAGCGGCTGGGCCCGGTTGCAGCGGGCCTTCAGAGACGCGTGACGATAGAAAGTTGGTTTCTGATGTCGAGATTCAAATACTCGAGGTACACGGAAAACCCGGCTGGGGATGTCGATCTCGAAGAACTCATGAACCAGCTGAAAGACTTCCTCCTCGATAGTGGTTTCTATTCCAAGAACTCCGCCGACACTTCTCAGAGCCTCAAGAACCTGAAGAAGGCGCTGGCGGAGATCCTCGCGAAGAACGAGAGCCTGCCGGAAGATTGGCGAGAGGCGCTTGGCGAATTCGCACAGAACTTCCCGGACGGACAGCTGCCCCAGGAAATAGACGAAATGCTCGATGAAATCATCGAGCGTCTGCTTCAGGAAGGCTATCTGCGTACCTCCGAAGGGGAGTTCGGGCAGCCTCCGCCGAAGGGTGCCGGCGTCGAAGGCGATCCGGTCAAGAACGTCCGATTCGAGCTGACCGACAAAAGCATCGACTTCCTTGGTTACAAGACGCTTCGCGAGTTGATGTCATCGTTCGGACGCAGCAGCTTCGGACATCACGACACGCAGGAGCTGGCTACGGGAGTGTCAACGGACGCGCCGAGCCGGCCCTACGAATTCGGCGACGTGATGAACCTCGACGTGACCGAAACGCTCCTGAACGCCGTGCGCCGCGAGGGAGTCGGCGGTCCGATCCACCTGAATTACAGCGACCTCACCGTTTACCAGACGGATTACCAGAGTTCCTGTGCGACGGTTCTGATGCTCGATTGCAGCCACAGCATGATCCTCTACGGTGAGGATCGTTTCACGCCCGCGAAGAAGGTCGCCCTGGCGCTCGCCCATCTGATCCGCACGCAGTTCCCGGGCGACTCGCTCGAGGTGGTCCTGTTCCACGATTTCGCCGAGCAGATTCCGCTTTCGCGCCTGGCCAGCGTGAAAGTCGGTCCCTACCATACGAACACCTGCGAAGGCCTTCGTCTGGCCCGGAGAATCCTCCTGAATCAGAAGAAGGACATGCGCCAGATCGTGATGATTACCGACGGAAAGCCGTCCGCCATCACGCTGGAGGACAAGCGGATTTACAAGAACCCGTTCGGGCTCGATCCGCTGATCCTGAAGGAGACGTACCGCGAGGTGACGAATTGCCGTAAGGCAGGCATCCTGATCAACACATTCATGTTGGCGCGGGACTACTACCTCGTTGACTTCGTCAAGAAGGTGTCGGAGATCTGCCGGGGCAAGGCCTATTTCACCACGACTCTCAACCTGGCCAGTTACCTGCTCATGGACTTCATGACGCGGAAGACAAAGACGGTTCACTGAGGCGAAAAGCGTTATCCACGAAGGACACGAACGGACACGAATAGGGAAGGGGTAGAGGGGCATAGGGGCAGAGGGGCATAGGGTAGGGGCAGAGGGGCATAGGGTAACTATCCCTACACCCCTTTGTCCCTTTGTCCCTTTGTCCCTTTGTCCCTTTGTCCCTTCCTATTCGTGTCCGTTCGTGTCCTTCGTGGATAACGCTTTTCGTCTTCCTGTATTATTTCTAGATGGATCCCGAAGACCCCCAAATCGAGGACTTGGACGTCGATCCGACCGAGGCGGAGCAAGAGCTGCTCGAGTCGGTGCTGGAGCGCAAGGACGATGAACCCGCCGTCCAGGACAGGTCCCAGCTCGCACGCCTCGACCCGGTCCGCAAATACCTGCTGGAAATCAGCGAGTTCGAGCCGCTCACCAGCGAAGAAGAGCACAAGCTGGCGATCCTCTACCGAGAGGAGGGCAACCAGCAGGCTGCTTACCGCCTCGTTACCTCCAACTTGAAGCTTGTCGTGCGCATTGCCTACCTTTACAGCCGGATCTACCAGAACATCATGGATCTCATCCAGGAAGGGAACATCGGGCTCATGGAGGCGGTCAAGCGTTTCGATCCTTACATGGGGACCCGGCTCCCCACTTATGCCACGTGGTGGATCAAGGCGTACATCATAAAGTTCATTCTCGACAATTTCAGGATCGTCCGGGTAGGGACGACCAACGAGAGGCGCAGGCTCCTCTTTAATCTCAAGAAAGAAAAGGAGAAGCTGCGTCTACAAGGTGTTGAGCCGACTCCGGCACTCATCGCCGAAAGGTTGAACGTCAGTCCTGAGGAAGTCGAAGCGGTGCAGGGAACGATCGAAGCAACCGATTTGAGCCTGGACAGCTACGTTAGTGATGACGACGAGTCCACCCGGCATATCGACAATTTGCAGGCGACCGAAGAGTTGATCGACGAGAGGCTGGCGCGCGGAGAGTTGCGTGAGCTGTTCGAACAGCATGTGCGGGAGTTCTCCGAGTCCCTGAGTGAACGCGAGCGCGCGATCCTTGAGGAACGGCTAATCGCCGAAGAGCCGAAGACCCTGCAGGAACTAGCCGAGCGCTTTGGGGTTACACGCGAGGCGATTCGTTTGAACGAGAAGACGCTGATCGCGAAGATCAAGAGTCACATGAAGGAAGCGTTCAAGAACGTCACGGACGTGGAATTTTCCCTCTTGTCTTGAAACCTGTCCGCTTCTCCAGCATCATATAGGGAGCCGCAGTTCTTTTTTCTTGACTTCCAGAAACAAGACTGTATTATTTGCCTCTTTTGAGCCGTGCCGGCTCTGGGGCACGGCTTTTTGTATCTTGAAATAGAGGAGACCGCGTCATGGCAGAAAAAATCAGTAAGACCGCTCGCGCCAGCCTCGGCCAGAAGGGGTCCGCAGGAGCTTCCAGGCTCTGCCCCAGCTGCGGCCAGTCCTTGGTTGCGACGAAGGTAGTCCGTTCGGCAGGTCAGCCCGGTGGTATGTACTGGGTTTGCCAAAAGGACGATTACCGCGTAAAGACCCGTTAACACCGAAGTCAGAAGCGCAGGAAACACCACAAGGTGCTTCTGACTTCCCCCCCGGCTTTTCCCACTCAATAGACCCCAAGGACAACAAGGACCTCAAGGACATCGGAAACGTGCCTTAAGTCCCTTGTGACATTGATGTCCCTGTTGTGGTCGAGGTCCTCGCCGTTATTGCGTTCGCCCCTCCATGGTATGCTGTGCACTTAAGCCGCCTGGGAGACAAAATGCAACGCTTCTATCGCCTGGAGAAACCGACCCTTGAGAGGTGTTTCTACGTGGACACCAACGCCCCGTTGACACCCGGGGAGTTGACTATTCTCCGTTGGCTGCTGGCTGAGACCTTCGAGCCGGAAAAGTTTGCGGACCGGCCACTGACCAACGGGGCGCGATCGGTCGAACTGGGGCCCCGGCTGAATTTCGAAACGGCTTTTTCAACCAACGCCGTCGGCATTTGCCGCGCTTGCGGAATCAGCAAGGTGACTCGTCTCGAGCGGTCGCGCCGCTATCATATCGACGAAAGCACGGACCGCGATCGCTTCATACGCGAGCACCACGACAGGATGACTGAATGCGTCTACCCGGCTCCTCTGGAGAGCTTCGATACCGGGATCACGCCCGAGCCCGTTTATGTTGTCCCGCTGGTTGAGGAAGGCATCGAGGCCCTCGAACGAATCAATCGGGACATGGGCTTGGGAATGGACCGCTGGGATCTCGACTTCTATTTCAACCTTTTTACCGAACGGATCGGTCGTGATCCCACCAACGTCGAGTGCTTTCAACTTGCCCAGGCCAACAGTGAGCACTCGCGCCACTGGTTTTTCAAAGGAGCGTTGACGATCGACGGGAAGCCCGCGCCGGAGAACCTGCTCGGGATCATTCGCTCCACGCTTGCGGCCAATCCGTCCAACAGCCTGATCGCCTTTCGGGACAACTCGAGTGCCATCCGCGGGTTCGAAATCGACACGATTCTCCCGGCCCAGCCCGGACGGTGCTGCGCCTTCGCGTTCCGCCGGGTCCCGTACGATCTGATCTTCACCGCCGAGACGCACAATTTCCCGAGCGGTGTGGCTCCCTTTCCGGGCGCCGAAACGGGGACGGGCGGGCGCATTCGAGACGTTCATGCGACCGGCCGGGGATCACTTGTCGTAGCCGGAACCGCCGGGTACGGGGTTGGGAATCTGCACATCGGCGATTTCGCGATACCCGGCGAGAATCGTGAGTTCGAGTACCCCGGCAATCTGGCGTCACCCCTCCAGATCCTGATTGAAGAAAGCAACGGTGCATCCGACTATGGGAACAAGTTCGGGGAGCCTCTGATCCAGGGTTTCGTCCGGTCCTTCGGCCAGCGGTTGCCCGGCGGCGATCGACGGGAGTGGATCAAGCCGATCATGTTCACCGGAGGTGTCGGCCAGATCGATCGCCGCCACGTCGAAAAAGGTAAGCCTGAAAAGGGAATGTGCGTTGTACAGATTGGTGGCCCTGCTTACCGGATCGGGATCGGCGGAGGCGCGGCATCGAGCATGATCCAGGGCGAAAACCGGGAAGATCTGGACTTCAGCGCAGTCCAGCGTGGTGACGCGGAGATGGAACAGAAGATGAACCGCGTCATCCGCGCGTGCGTGGAGATGGGCGAGAACAACCCGATCATCAGCATCCACGACCAGGGGGCCGGTGGACCGTGCAACGTGCTCACTGAACTCGTGGAGCCGGTCGGGGGGCGGATCGAAATTCGCAATATCACGATCGGCGACAAGACCATGTCGGTCCTCGAGATTTGGGGGGCGGAGTACCAGGAACGCTCGGCTCTGCTCATAAGATCTGACCGGTTGGCAGGGCTGCAATCGATCTGCTCACGCGAGAAGGTCACTTGCGAAGTTCTCGGGGAAGTCACGGGTGACGGCCGGATAGTCGTCCACGACGCTCAGGATGACACCACCCCGGTGAATCTGGACCTTGCACCGATACTCAGCAACATCCCGCAAAAATCTTTCGATTTGAAACGAGTTGCCGAGAAGCGGGCATCTCTTGTCCTTCCCCGGGACTTCACCGTCGCAGAAGCACTCCGCCAGGTGTTTCGCCTGCCGTCGGTCGGTTCGAAAGGCTACCTGGTGCACAAGGTGGATCGGTGCGTGACGGGGCTCGTTGCCCGGCAGCAATGCTGCGGTTCGCTTCAGCTGCCCGTCTCGGACGTTTCCCTGACGGCGCAGAGTCACTTCGGGAAGAGCGGGGCGGCTATCAGCATCGGAGAGCAGCCGATCAAAGGAATCGTAAATCCAGCTGCCGGCGCGCGAATGGCGGTGGCCGAGTCTGTTACCAACATGGTGTGGGCCCGCATCACCGATTTGTCCCACATCAAGTGTTCGGTCAACTGGATGTGGGCTGCCAAGCTGCCTGGTGAAGGCGCGGCACTCTACGACGCGGCCGTTGCCCTACGCGACACGATGGTCCAACTGGGTATCGCCGCAGACGGCGGTAAGGACAGCCTGTCGATGGCCGCGAGAGTCAAAGAGGAAGTCGTGAAGGCCCCCGGGCAAGTCGTGGTTTCCGCTTACGCGTCGGTCGAGGATGTATCCCGGGTGATCACGCCCGACATCAAACGCCCGGGCGACAGCCGTCTCATGCTGATTGACCTTGCACCAGGCCGCCGTCGGCTCGGTGGCTCGGCGCTGGCGCAGGCGTTTGACCAAGTCGGCGATGACTGTCCGGATCTTGACGATCCGGCCCTGCTCAAGCGGGCTTTCGGGGCTGTCCAGTCAATGATAGACCGGGGACTCATCCAGGCAGGCCATGACTGCAGCGATGGAGGGCTTATTACGACGATCGCCGAGATGGTGATGGCGGGCAATTGTGGCGCGAAGATCAGTATCCACGTCGAGACCGATCGCTTTGCCACGCTGTTCGCCGAAGAGGCGGGGTTGGTTATTGAATACCTGCCCGAACATGAGGCAGAAATCGGGCAGATTCTCGAGACCGCCTCGGTACCCTGCAATGTGCTCGGCGAAACGTCTATCCAGAAACGCCTGCAGGTCACCGACCGCGATTCGATTTTGCTCGACGAGTCGACGGTGCGACTTCTCGAGTGGTGGGAGGCGATCAGCGACCGGCTCGAACAGCTTCAAACCAACCCGGACTGCGTGCGTGAGCAGGCGTCCGGGCACAATCGACGCGGTCGCAACTACCATCTGAGCTTCACGCCCGAAGATACCTCCAAGGCGCTGCTTGATCGCCCGCACAAGCCGAAGATAGCCGTTATCCGGGAAGAAGGAAGCAATGGCGATCGCGAGATGACGTCGGCCTTTTACATGGCTGGGTTCGACACTTGGGACGTAACGATGACCGACCTGCTGAGTGGCGCGGCACGGCTTGACGATTTCCGCGGCGTTACCTTTGTGGGCGGATTCTCTTACGCGGACGTGCTCGACAGCGCGAAAGGCTGGGCGGGGATCATTCGTTTCCACCCGCGCTTGCGTGACATGTTCGACCGGTTCTATGCCAGACCGGACACCTTTTCGCTGGGTGTCTGCAACGGCTGCCAGTTGATGGCGCTCCTCGGCTGGGTTCCGTTCAAGGGACTTCCCGATCACTGCCAGCCGAGGTTCATCCGAAATCGCTCGGGCCGGTTTGAGTCCCGATGGGTCACGGTCGAAATTCGACCGAGTCCGGCGATCATGCTGCGTGGCATGGACGGTTCCCGGTTCGGTATTTGGGTCGCGCACGGAGAAGGGCGCCTGCACTCCCCCGATTCCGGCGTCCTGGCCGAGGCGCAGGCGAAGAACCTGGCCCCGATCGCGTTCGTGGATGACGAAGGGAGCCCAAGCGAGGTCTACCCGTACAATCCGAACGGATCGCCACTGGGGATCACCTCCCTCTGTTCGGAGGACGGGCGCCACCTGGCCCTCATGCCCCATCCGGAGCGGTCCTTCCTCAAGTGGCAGTGGCCATGGATGCCCGAGTCGTGGAAGACCACCTCGGTCGTGTCATCGCCCTGGCTACGCATCTTTCAGAACGCACGCCAGTGGTGCGAGATGGGAGGCTTATGGTGAAATGGTTGCTGTTGTTCGTCGGCGTCGCTTCGTGTGCGCCGCTCCTTGCCGCCCAGACATCTCAGGCGGCAGCTCAAAACAATCCCTTTTTCGAGGAGTGGAAGACCCCTTTTGGTGTCCCGCCCTTTGAGCGAATCAAAGAGGAACACTTTGTGCCGGCGATCAAGGAAGGAATCGCCCAGCAGCGCCGGGAGATTGACGAAATCGCCAATTCCAAGAAGAAACCGACTTTCGCCAACACGGTCGAAGCGCTCGATGCATCCGGGGAACAGCTCGACAAGGTGCAGGCGGTTTTCTCGAACCTGATGGGAGCCGAGACCAACGATCAGCTGCAGGCAATTGCCCGTGAGGTCTCTCCAATGATGTCGGCATTACGGGACGACATTCTCCTCAACGAGAAGCTGTTCGCCCGCATCAGCGAGGTTTGGCAACAGCGCCTCCGGTCGAAGCTCGCGCCCGAGCAGTTGAGGTTGGTCGAGGAAACGCATAAGCAATTCGTGCGCGGTGGGGCCAACCTTCCTGCTGAGAAGAAGCAGCGACTCCGCAAAATCAACGAAGAGATGTCTCTTCTCAGCCTGAAGTTCGGTGAGAACATGCTGAAGGAGACAAACGCCTACCGCCTGGTTATCGAGAAAAAGGAGGACCTGGACGGTTTGCCTCCTAATGTAGTGGCGGCCGCTGCCGACGCCGCCAAGGCGGCCAAGCTGGAAGGGAAGTGGGTATTCACGCTCCAAGCCCCGAGCATCTGGCCTTTCCTGACCTATTCCAAAAACCGTGAGCTGCGACAGCAGATCCTGACGGCCTATGCCCAAAGAGGCGACAACGGCAACGACCGTGACAACAAAGAGGCGTTGGTCAAGATTGCCAGTCTGCGCGCAGAGCGGGCCAAGATCATGGGATCCCCGAACCACGCAGCTTTCGTGCTCGAGGAGCGAATGGCCAAAACGCCGGACCAGGTGTACGGGCTATTGAACAAGCTGTGGACACCGGCGCTCGCCGTGGCGAAGAAAGAAGCGGCCGATCTTCAGGCGATGATCAAGCAGGAAGGCGGGGACTTTAAGCTGGAAGCATGGGACTGGCGGTTCTACGCGGAAAGAGTCAAAAAGGCCCGGTATGATCTGGACGACAGTGAACTGCGTCCATACTTCAAACTGGAAAACGTCCGCGAAGGCGCGTTCTACGTCGCAAACAGGCTCTACGGACTCACCTTTATCGAACGAACCGACATTCCGAAATACCATACCGAGGTTAAGACCTTCGAGGTGAAGGACAAGGACGGGTCGCACCTCGGGGTTTTCCTGGTTGATTTCCACCCTCGCGCCGGCAAGAGGGGAGGGGCCTGGAGCAGTGGGTACCGCAGTCAGAGGTTCAAGGCCGGGAAGGATATCCGTCCGATCGTGGTGAATGTCTGCAACTTCACACGCGCGACTGGGGACTCGCCCGCGTTGCTGACGCTCGAGGAAACCGAGACCCTGTTCCACGAATTTGGCCACGGCCTGCACTCGCTGCTGCGGCGAATCCATTACGGGGGCCTGGGCGGAGTTCCGCGCGACTTTGTTGAGCTTCCTTCGCAGATCATGGAGAACTGGGCGACCGCACCCGAGGTCATGAAGATCTATGCCAAGCACTGGAAAACGGGCGAAGTGATCCCCGATTCTCTGATCACGAAAATCCAGAAGGCGGAGAAATTCAACCAGGGATTCGCGACGGTGGAATATCTCGCCGCCTCCCTGCTCGACATGGATTGGCACATGCTGACCGAGGGCACGACCGTCCAGGCAACCGAGTTCGAGAACCGGTCACTGCAGAAGATCGGCCTCTTGCCGGAAATCATTGTCCGTTATCGGAGCCCTTACTTCGCGCATATTTTCTCAGGCGGGTACTCGGCCGGCTACTA
The DNA here is from genome assembly GCA_964421755.1 of uncultured Acidobacteriota bacterium. Taxonomy (GTDB): domain Bacteria; phylum Acidobacteriota; class UBA6911; order RPQK01; family RPQK01; genus CAVUUN01. The sequence continues at coordinate 6,744 of CAYQYP010000440.1, read as the reverse complement.
CAGCTACATCTGGAGCGAGGTCCTGGACAGCGATGCGTTCGGTGCATTCAAGGAGAAGGGGCTGTTTGACCCGGCTACTGCGCTGTCGTTCAGGCAAAACATCCTGGAAAAGGGCGGAACCATGGAAGCAATGGACATGTACAAGCGCTTCCGGGGCCGCGAACCATCCGTGGAGTTCCTGCTCGAAAAGCGGGGCTTGAACGTACCGGTTAACTGAGAACCCAGGATTTCGGATTGCGGATTGCGAATCAGAGCACGGGCGAAGCCGAAGAGTCCAATTAGTTTGCTGCTTCTTTGCCCCGTCGCTACGCCGTTCATTCCGCAATCCGCATTCCGCAATCCGCATTCAGTGGTCGTGCTCGTCCTTCTTCGGCGTGTAAATCGGGTCGGGTACCTTGTAGAGCGCCGAGCTCAATTCCAACGGGCTGGCGGTCTCGTCCCTCTTGACCGAAACGCTCACCACATGCTCCTGTCCCGCGAAGGCCGTCGAATCCATCTCTTCCCATTCGAGCGCGGCCCCTGCCGGAAGAGCCAGCCACTGGTTAGGAATCGCCAGGAGTTTCGGCCGGCACTCCCGGGCGACCCGGTTGGGTCGTCCGACACAAGCCAACGGATCGATGGTGTCCTTGGTGACAAGCAGTAGAAGGCTGTCATTCGACTTGTTTGCCAGGCGAAGCCGCACGACCAGGTTCGGTCCAACGAATTGCGGTGTACGCTCCAATGCCTCCTTCTCGGTCAGGGTCTTTACCTCGAGAACTGTCAGCTCATAGGAGAGGGATGTGAGGTCCTGGGCAGCCAGACAGGGGATGGCCAGAGCGAGCGCCAGCAGGGATAAAGTTGTTCTCATTCAACCACCATCATAGCGCCTTGCGGTTGGTTGGTTCATCAAGGGAGGAGGCCGAGTGGATCAAGCGCCTCGCGGACCATATGCAGTCCCCTGGCCTCGTAAGCCCGCATTCCAATCTGCTTTGCCGCGTGCACGCACTCGGGGTTGTCGTCAAAGAAGAGGATGCGGTCCGGAGGCAACTCGGAATCCCGAAGCACGAACTGAAAAGCTTCAGGGTCAGGTTTCATCAGGCCGGTCTGGAAAGAGACGTAACACCGGCGGAAGCAACGGATCAACGGCTGGAGTGCCGGGCGATTCCAGTGAAGGACGTTGTTGTTGCTGAGGCACATCAACCTGGCCCGCGGGCCGAGTGATTCCATAAGTTCCACGGCACCAGGGAAGGGGCCTTTGTCCCACGACTCGAAAGCGGCGACGAACTGGTCGGGTCGGACGCGGAGAGACAATTCCTCCACGACTCCCAAGCCAAACTCGGACGCGGTGCATCGGCCCGTCTCAAACCGACGCACCCAGTCAGACCTGAGCCAGAAGAGCCGCGCCTGCTCGGCCGTCAAGCGCCCCCCGGCCAAGCTCACCAGGGGTTCGATTCCGTCCCAATGGACGAGGACCCCTCCGAAATCGAAGAGCAGGGCGTCAACACTGGCTGTCATGCTCGCTTGAGTCACTTCGCCAGCTTCTGAGTGAAAAGCCATTTGGCGAGCTCGGGATCCGTGTACGCCTTGTCCCAGGAATTGTGCCCAACGCCTTCGTACTCGGTGTACCGGACGTCTCCTCCTGCCGCCTTGATGGCCTCGACCATCTTGCGTGATTCTGAGGGAGGAACGACGGGGTCGGCGCCGCCATGGAAAACCCAGACCGGCGTCTTCCCTACGCGTTGGGCCGCCTCGGCGTACGGGTCGGGCTGTGAGGCCGGCGTCTGCTGCTGACTGCGCAGCTCGTCGGGCCTGCGGATTCCACCGCAGATCGGGACGAGGGCGGCGAACTTCTCCGGATTCTGGGCGGCGATCCCCCAGGTGCCGTAGCCACCCATCGAGAGCCCGGTCAAGTACAGCCGATCGCGGTCGCCGTTAAACTCCTGGATACTCTTCTCGAGAGCTTCGAGCGCTTGGGCCTGCATGGCCGGCAGAGTCCACCAGGAGTCCCTGGCGCACTGGGGAAAGACGACCACTGCCGGAAAGCGGCTCACGTGGCGGCGAATGGCGCCCCCCATCCCGACTTCCGTCTGGATGAGGCCGTCATTCCCGCGTTCGCCGGCTCCGTGCAGAAACAGGATCACCGGCCACTTCTGGTCCGCGCTCCAATTTGCGGGAAGATAGACCTGATACGCATAGGTGGTTGAACCAACGGTCACTTTGCGGTTCAGAAATCCGGTTTCGGGACCGGCCTTAATGTAAGCGGTCAGGCCAAATGCAACAAGCGCGAGGCAGCTGAGAGTCGTGTGTACTCGGAACATCCTTTCGAACTCCTTGTGGTTGATCAGTAAAAGTCCCCACTTTCAGTGAAACTGGTGTCCGACTTGGAAGTCGGACTTACGCTTTTCGGCGCATCGTAGCAGCGGCGGGTGGGGCCGGTCAACCGGCGGGCCACCTTGTGATAGCCTTTTGTCATGACTAACAAATTCCGGCTTGGAACCTCTTTTGTGGTCGTCGTTGTTTTGTTGTTTGTGCTCGTAAGCCCCGCCGTACAGGCACAGACGAAGGGTCAGTCGGGGGACAAACAGATGATGCTCGCTCACATGGTGTTCTTCACGCTCAAGGATCATTCCCAGGCCGCTCGGACCGAGCTGGTAGATGCTTGCTACAAGTACCTCAAGGATCATCCGGGGGTCGTTTACTTCTCGGCTGGCGTGCGGGTCGAGGAGCTCGCCCGGGAAGTCAACGACCGGGACTTCGACGTCTCGCTGCACGTGGTCTTTCGCACCAAGGCGGATCACGACCGCTACCAGGATGCGCCCAAGCACAAGCAGTTCATCCAGGAGAATCAAGCCGGCTGGGCCAAGGTCCGGGTTTTCGACAGCTCCGTTAAGTAAGGCGCGATGATTGCCAAATGGACATCGTGGACAAGGTGGACGAAGTGGACGACGTGGACGAATAGGATTTATACCCTGGCTGTCGGCCCGTCCACATTGTCCACCGTGTCCACAGTGTCCACGCTCTAATTCGCGAGTTCGCGGGTGCTATGATTGAAGAACGATGAAAATCAGGGTTTTGACAGCCTTCGGGCTGCTTCTCATAAGCGGGAGCCTGTGGGGTATGAACAAAGTCGGCAGCGCGCCTGAATCGCCGCGTCCCGGCGAAGAGCAACTGACGGTTGGCGGCGGGTGTTTCTGGTGTGTCGAGGCGGTCTTCATGGACCTCAAGGGAGTCCGTAAAGTCGAGTCCGGTTACTCGGGCGGAAATGTTCCCACCCCGACTTACCAGCAAGTATGCTCGGGGGACACGGGTCACGCCGAGGTCATCCAGATCACCTACGATCCGAAAGCGATCGCTTCAAAGCAGTTGCTGGAGATCTTCTTCACTGTTCACGATCCGACGACCTTGAATCGGCAGGGCGCTGACGTGGGCACCCAGTATCGTTCCGTGATCTTCTATCGCGACCCGGAGCAGAAGGCAGTTGCAGAAGAGACCATCAAGGAGATGCAGGGCACCGGAATCTGGGATGGCAAGATCGTGACCGAACTGGCCCCCTTCAAGGCCTTCTACAAAGCGGAAGACTATCACCAGAACTACTACAACCAAAACACCAACCAGCAATATTGCCAGGTGGTGATCAGGCCGAAGGTCACGAAGTTCCGAAAGAACTTTAGCCATCTCCTGAAATAGCCGGGCCTTTTGCGCACGACTGGCCCCGCCGTATTACAATCTGCTCTAGCTATGGTCAAGCGGGTCCTATTCGCCACGTCAGGTTTCCTTGTGGTTCTGGTCATCGCGCTTTTGCTTATCGAGGTGGTGCCAAATCCACCCCTGATGGCGCCCGTGCTCGAGTTGAGCGCAGGCATGATCGGCAAGTGGAAGGGGACAGCCCGGGTGAGCGCGTCCGAGACCAGGCCGGACGATTTGTTTGTCGAGGTCGAAATCCGGCCGAACAAGGACGTGACAGGCTGGATTGGCGGGGCAAGAATAGAGTCGGCCCGGATCGCGAACAACCGGTCGTGGCTGGGACGTCGGCTTGGTTTTCGGACCGACTACATTATTCTCGGTGAGGCGGTCGTCCCTTCCAGCGGCCACCGTTGGGAGTTCCAGGCTCCGATGGGATTCCAGGAAGGCGTTTTCCGGGGGGCGCTGTTCATCGAGGGCAAACCTCGACGGTTTTCGCTGTTCCGCGTCCAGCAAATCTCCTCGAACAAGCAAGCAGCAGGCATACGGTGAGCATGTCAGGGCTGTCTTCCTTTTTTCTGTCATGGCTCATTTTCTGCGGCCAGGGGGGCCTTCCAGCTCAGCAGGCTTCAGAAGGCGGAGAGATCGTGCTCCGGGTCGCGGACGAGACCGGGGTTGCGGTCAAGGGCGCAGTCATCACCGTTGAGGCGGTCGGACAATCGCCCATAACGGCGCAGACAGACGAGTTGGGTCGTGCGGTTCTCGAAGGAATTACAGCAGGTCGGGCCCGCCTCAACGTCCAAAAGAAAGACTTCTACGCTTTCGAGCAGGAGATCGATTTCGAAGCCGATCGCGAGATCGAAATCGTCCTCAACCATGAACAGGAGTTCACGGAGGAAGTAGAGGTCATCTATTCCGCGCCGGTCCTCGATCCGCAGAAGACGGAATCCTCCCACGAGATGGGGCTGGAGGAGATCACCAAGATCCCTTTCACGACGACCCGCGACATCCGCACTGCTCTCCCCTTTGTGCCGGGGGTTCTAAGGGATCCCGCGGGTAATTTGCACATAAATGGTTCGCGATCCTCGCAAATTCTGACTCAGATCGACGGCTTCAACGTGGGCGACCCCGCCACCGGGACATTCGATGCCCGGCTGAGTTCGGACGCGATTCGATCGCTCGATGTCCAGGGTAGCCGATATTCTGCCGAGTACGGGAAGGCATCCGGCGGAGTGCTCCGCCTGGCGACCGGCATGGGCGATGACCGCTATCGTTTCTCGGCGACGGACTTCCTGCCTTCGCTGCAGTCACGACGCGGCATTCATATCAATAACTGGACGCCCAGGTTCACGCTCTCGGGACCCGTTAAGAAGGGGCGGGCCTGGTTCTTTCAGGCTTTTGAAGGTGAGTATGGCCTGGACATCGTCAAGGAGTTGCCCGAAGGGGAGGACCGCAACCAGACGACCCGTTGGAGCAGCCTGAGCAAAGGGCAGGTGAACCTCGGACGATCCAACATCCTGAGCGGGACACTGCTGCTCAACCGCTTTGACGCCACACATGCCTGGCTTTCGCCATTTCAGCCGATCGATGCGACGGTTCGGCAGGACTCCGAAGCCACTCTGCTGGGGATCCGAAACCAGACGTTTTTCGCGGATGGACTGATACTGGACGTATCGGGCGGCCTTCACGAGAGCCGCACCCAAGACACCCCAATGGGTCCGCTTCCATTCCAGGTTCAACTGGAGAAACGGTCGGGCAACTATTACAGGTCCTCTTACGCCTTCAGCCGCAGGATCCAGAGCGCCGTAACCGCGACGGTGCCCAGGGTGGAGTTTCACGGCGTCCACGAACTGAAATTCGGGCAGCAGGTGGACCACCTGACCTACGCGTTTTCAGTCGACCGGAGGCCCATTCGCGTCCTCCGCGAAGACAACACCATCGAGCGGCTCGTCGAGTTCGAGGGCGCCCATCGAGGCGATATAGGCAACCTGGAGGCGGCATTGTTCGTTCAGGACCGCTGGTCGCCCGTTGGCCCGGTTGTCCTCGAGATGGGTTTTCGCGTCGATTGGGACCACCTAGTTCGGGATTTCCTTCTGTCGCCGCGCGTCGCGGCCACTTACATGCTCAACCGGCAGACCAAATTGTCTGGCGGGATCGGGCTGTTCCACGACGCCAGCAATACACGCCTCCTGGCGCTTGGCGAGCAGGGCGGCAGGATCGACAGGATTGCCGACGAACAGGGAGTCTTTCAGACCGAGATCGAATCCCGGTTTCTGGTTGATCGGAGTCTGTTGCGAGGGCCCCGGTACCTGAATGCGAGCGGCGCTGTCCAACGTCAACTGCCCGGTCCCCTCGTCGTGTCTGCCGAAGCGGTCGTTCGCCGGGGTTCAGGAGCGTGGTCATTCGAACCGGCGGGAATCGGTCAGCCGGAGGGAACCTTTCAGCTCACCAGCCAACGCGACGACGACTTCCATTCGGTCGAGTTCGCCGCAGTCCGTGGTTTCAAGCGTGGCAATCAGGTTTCGGCCAGCTATACGCGGTCGAGCGCCCGCTCAAGCTCTGTGATTGACTGGGACATCGACAACATGGTTTTCGGCGCTGGAGGGGAAGGCCCGGTCCCATGGGATGTGCCTCACCGGATCCTGTCGTGGGGCTGGTTTCCGCTTCCGAAGAGATTCGAGGTCGCATACTCGATGGACTGGAGGAGTGGAATACCGTTTTCCGCCCTGAATCAGCGGCAGGAATTGGTGGGCAGCCCGAACTCGCGCCGCTTCCCGGCATACTTTTCGCTGAACCTTCACTTCGAGAAACGTGTCCGGTTTGCCAATTATGAATGGGCGCTGCGAGCGGGTTTCAACAATGTCACCGACCATCAAAACGCGGGGTCCATCAACACGAACATCGATTCTCGGGACTTCCTGGAGCTTGCCGCCATTGAGGACCGGGCATTCGTGGGAAGAGTCCGGCTCCTGGGGCGAAAGTAGACAGTTTGGGGATGCCGAACCCCAAGGAACCTCAAGGACCTCAAGGACACCAAGGACAAAGCGAACAGCCTTTCCTTTGTCGTTGAGGTCCTTGCGGTCC
>CAYQYP010000439.1:0-3263 GCA_964421755.1 uncultured Acidobacteriota bacterium | reverse complement strand
GGTTTCTGCTTTGGGAGCAGGGTGTCGGGGGTTCAAATCCCTCTGCCCCGACCAAAACATTCGCCTTATCAGTCACTTCCGGTCGTGCCGCAAACCTGCTTCGGAGACAGGGTTTCATTGGCCCTCTCACCGTGACACCCTTCGGGGCTGGAACCGCCAGTCGGCCGGCTTCGAGAAGTAGACGATGTCGTTGTATTTCCCGCTGGCGTCGCGGAAGAACGCCTGGCGCATCGCATCGACGCTGACGATGGGCATGCCCCTTGAGTCCCGAGATCGAGCTGTGCGGCCCGTAAGGATGTCGCCAGTCCGCGCCGAACTTGAACCCCCACCACTGGCTCGAGTCGCGCAAATCCACCGGATGCTCGGGCGGGGCAAACACCAGCGAGCCTGCCCTGAGCATTTCCGGCAACGCCCCCGGGTAGTCCCTCGGGTCGGGCGCAATCTGGGCATAGGTCACGTAGCCGGTGGCGTTTACGAACTTCCGGAACTCGCGGTTCGTGACCGACGTCGCGTCAATCCAGAACCCGTCCACAGTCACGCGATGAACAGGAGCTTCTTCCGCGTAGTGCCGGTCTGAGCCCATACGGAAGGTGCCGCCGGTTATCCAGATCATGCCCGGCCGGGGCGGCTCGGCTTTGGGCGGCGCATTGACGACTTCCCCGGGCGAGGGCGCCTTGAATATCGGCAGATCGGTTAGCTTACTCATGTCTAGCCACCTCGTTCATGGTCCAAACGCGAACACGCGCTTCCAATCGCGTTTCATGTCCACCACCGTCCAGCCTTTCGCGTTCGCTTCGTCGAGCGCCTTGTCGAGCTTGCCGATGTGGGACTCACGGTCATATGCCCACTCGCGCGCGGCGTCGGTGTGGTGGATGATACCCATGAAGCGCGCTCCGCCGCCGGCCGCGGTCCATTGCAGCATCTGGAGGTCGCCGTCGGAGTTGCCGAAGGCGAAGACCGGACGCCGACCGATAAAGCGGTTGATGCCGGCGGGCTTCCCCGGCCCGTCGTCGACGAACTCAACCTTGGCGACCTTCATCAGCACCGGCTTGCCGTCCGGCCCCGCTTCGAACTGGGTCACGCCCGAGGAACCCACCACCTGCTCCGGCGGGATGCCGTAAACCTTCTCGGTCCACGCCCGCATGAACTCGACGCCGCCGCCGGAGACGATGAAGGTCTTGAAGCCGTTGGCGCGGAGATACTCCAGCAGCTCCTGCATCGGCTTGTACACCACATCGGTGTAGGGTCGGTTGAAGCGGGGGTGCCGCGCATTGGCAATCCAGTCGGCGACGGTCTTCGAGAACTCCTCCGTCGTCATGCCGGATGCGTCGCCGCCATGATCTCAAGCAAGCCTCTCTCGCCGGATGCTCCCACCGCCTTCATGTCTCGTTCCAGCAGCCCCTTGAATGGCTGCTGCGTTTTCCATCCCGGATGGTTCGGCGCGAGGGCCTCGACGCGGTCAAACGCGAATGCCGCCTGGAAGTACATCGGCTGCTCGGCCCCCAGCGTGCCGTCGTTGTCGAACACGGCAATTCGTTCGGCTGGCGGCACGAAATCCTTCCCCGCCTTGTCGGTCGCGGCTTGGACAGAAGCGAGGATGCGCGTTTTCACTGGCCCCTCGTTCCACGACGGAAGGAGTTGTTGGGCCGAGGCTGAAGTTCCAGTGATCAGAAGCCACCCAAGGAGGGCGATGGCTCTGGCAATCCTCTTCATCTGGCTCTCTTTCACCGTCGACGCGAGGGACGACGGAACCAGGCGCCCACTCCGCGGCTGCAGCCTCACGCACCTCGATCGCTACGCCCTCAATGTACGTGAGATCGATCTTGTCGCCGGGCCTTCAGGCTCGAGACCACCTTCGGGGTCCCGTACCTTGACTTCGGCTACGTTTCCGCGAAGCCTCGGACGCGCACGCTTTGGCTCTCGCTATTGACGTCGAGGACTTCCGTGATCGCGTGCACCTTGCGCAACACCACGCCGGCCGGCTTTTCGCCGGGCGGTGCCGAGTCCTCCTCGTAGGTTTCGGAACCCGCAAGAGCCGCATCGGTTTTCTTCGCGTCGACCGCCACCGCCTCAAAGTAGGCAATGTGGACGACGTCGCCAGCCTTGACCTGTGGCAGGTTCTTGACACGCTCGCCCACGGGAACGGCAAAGACATTGCCGCGCGGCCCCTTGAGGGTCACGATGCGATTCTGCTGATCGACCGCCTCTACGGAAGCCTTGATCGTGGTGACCTGCATTGTGCCGACGCCTTCGATCGTTATTTCTTGCTTTGAGGCAGGCCCCTCTTGTTGCCCGTGGGCGGAACTACCGAGCGCAATTGCTGCACCGAACGCCAGGGAACAAAGTGAAAGGAATTGGCAATTCATCTCATCTCCTTTCGGTCTGGCCGTGGGCCAGGACGCTTGATGGTCGCGGTATGCGGGCATTAAAGGTGCCACCTAAAGAGGAACGAGAAGAAGCGGCGAGATTCCCTCAATACCTGCTAGTCGGCAGAACAAAGGGATGAGCCGCCGGAGTTGGAAGAGGAGAACGGATTACAAAGAAGTACACCGAAAATGCTCCCGGGGTCAATATCAGCGATCTTTTCCACTACTTCGTCAATACCGCTTCTGCAAAAGGTCGGCTGAAGATTCTCGGATGTGGGGGAGGGCGATCAAAGGAGGGATCCGGAGAGGTGGATGAGCGGCCGACCCGGGTTGTTTGCGTCCCTTATCGACGGATCAGCGCCCTCAACCATCCTTGAACTCGCTTAACAAACGTGACTAAGATTGCCTGCAAAGCTCACACCCCTTACACGCCACACGAATGTCCCTCGCCCCAGCCCGGTGCAGACGATTGCTCTAACGGGTGTGCGCCGAACAGGACGTGGCCTAGAATCGGCGGGCGGAGCGGATAGTACCGCGTTTCTCGAAGCAACTGTGAATCAGCGACCGCCGCAGGAAGCGACTACTCAGAATCGGAAGGAGTTTCTATGAGTCGAACGGCATCCGTGCTCGGGTTGGCGGTTCTTATTCCCGGAATCGTAACCGTGACAGCATACGCGGGCGAGATCGGGCATTACGCGCCTGGCGTCGCCAATGTTCGCGATCTGGCTGTGCCTGAGCCAGGCTTTTACGGGTTGATCTACAATTTCGGTTACCTGACAGACCGTCTCAATGACGCCGACGGCAACCAGATCAGCTCCCTCACCATCGGAAACGGTCCCGGGCAAAGCGTCACGCTTGACCTTGATGTGGATGTTTCCACCTATGCGCTGGCTCCCG
>CAYQYP010000438.1:0-2849 GCA_964421755.1 uncultured Acidobacteriota bacterium | reverse complement strand
AACGGCATCGACCGCCTCAAGGTGGGAGTCCTCAAGGGAGCTCGCTTCGCACCGGCGGAGCCCCGGAAGGATGCGCCGATCCTTTTCTACGGAACCTCCATAACCCATGGTGCCTGCGCCTCGCGGCCCGGCATGGCCCATCCCGCTATCCTGGGACGACGCTTAAACCGCCCGGTCTTGAATTTCGGCTTTTCCGGGAATGGCCGCATGGAAAAAGAAGTTGGATCTTTCCTCGCCGAGCTGGACCCGGCGGCCTATGTCATCGACTGCCTGCCCAACATGAACGGTGAACAGGTCTTGGAAAGGGCCGCGCCGCTTGTCGGGCAGCTACGGGAGGCGAGGCCCAGGACCCCGATTGTTCTGGTCGAAGACCGTTCCTTTACCAATTCCTGGATCCGCCCGTCGGCTCGTGCTCATCACAAGGCGAGCCGCGCCGCCCTCCACCAGGTCTATGAGAAGCTGTCGAAGAATGGTATCAGAGGAGTGTTCTACCTGGCGGGCGAGCAACTGCTGGGGGACGACAGCGAAGGGGCGACCGACGGTTCTCACCCCTCAGACCTGGGTTTCATGAGGCAGGCTGACCGCTTCGAACCGGTCCTGCGAAAGGCGCTGAAGTGGGGCTCGTCCCGGTGAAGTAGGGTGGCAGGTTCGTGGAGCTGGGCGCCTCCGGCGTAGGTCCGACTTCCAGTCGGACTCTTGGACCACGGCACGCGCGGCCAGGCTTGTGACGGCTGGCGCCTCCGGCGTAGGTCCGACTTCCCAGTCGGACTCTTGGACCACGGAACGCGCTGGCAGGTTTTCGCCTCATAAGCGCTGAAACTTGTGTATAGGGAGACAATTGCAAAATCGGTAGAGCGGACCCTCCTACGGACCCTCCGCTGGATGATCGGGTTTTCTACCCCGAAGGGGTTGCGGAGCAAAGCCCAGGGTTGGCCGCGTGTTTTGCGGCCTACCCTGGGTCTGGCGCGATTTGCGCCGTTCAACCCTGTAGGGGTTGCGGAGCCGCTCGATCCGCAACCCCTACAGGGTTGAGCACTTATCACTTGCCCACCCAGGGTAGCCCGCAAAAAACGCGGGCAACCCTGGGCTTTGCTCCGCAACCCCTTCGGGGTAGAAAACCCGACCAACAGTTCTGTCGCGAATGGTCGACACTCTCACCCTCAAGGTGGAGTTCGCTCTCCGGAAGCGATTTTTGCAATTGGCTCTCCTATAAGCAAGTTAGCGCTTATGGGTTTTTCCCCCTCGGCTACGAAGAGTCCCACCGGAAGTGGGACCTTCGGGGACTTCCAAACGCGCTGGCAGGTTTGTGGCGGGGGGCGCCTCCGGCGTAGGTCCGACTTCCCAGTCGGACTCTTGGACCACGGCACGCGCGGCCAGGCTTGTGACGGCTGGCGCCTCCGGCGTAGAAGGTCCGACTTCCAGTCGGACTCTTGGACCACGGAACGCGCTGGCTGATTCTCGCTCTCGGCTACGAAGAGTCCGACTGGAAGTCGGACTCGCGCCGGAGGCGCCCCCTGCCCAGAAACCAGCCAGCTTGGTCTAGCCTTGACGGATTTGCCGGGCGGCCGGGTCGTAAACCGTACGCACGCCTTTTTCCTGCGATTCCACTGCCATGATACAGGCGACCGCATGTTGGTAGCCCGCCTCGATGGGAGCGTGAGGCGCCTTCCGGGAGCGCAGGCACTGGAGCCAATCCAGGAAATGGTCCGGCCGCTCGATCTCTTTCACCGGTTTTACGCCACGAATGACCCCCTTGTTCTTGCTTCCTCCCTCGGCGGTCAGGACGGGAGCCATAAGGTTATCCATCTTTAGGAGTCCCTGGTCGCCGTAGATGCGCGTCATATTTCCGAAGTCGTTCCCGAAGTTCGTCGTGTAGGAGACGAGGAAACCCTCCGGATAAACCCAGACCGCCTGGACCTGGTCGTCACAGGTGAATTTGTAGTCATCCTTCCAGGTGAAGAGCCCGCCCTGGCAGACGCAGGAAGTCGGGAATTTGGCCCCGGTGATGTAGTGGACGGTGTCTATATAATGACTTCCCCACTGGGGTACGAGCCCGTCGCAGAAGTCACGAAAACCATACCATCCCGAGTACTGGACCGAGTTGAACGGCCGCATCGGCTGGCCCATCAGGAACTCATTCCAGTCAACATCCTCCGCCTTGACTTCCTTGACATACCGGTACCAGAACGGCTGGGTGTCGTTTCGAACCTGCTCGATCCGGCTGACCTTGCCCAGAATGCCCGTCTGGTAAACCTCCCGGCTGCCCACGATCGACGGAAAACTGCGCAGCTGCGTGCCTACCTGGACGATAATCCCGGCCTTTTTGACGGCATCGAATGCCTTGTTAAGCTCGTCCATGTTGCGAGCCAGCGGCTTTTCGCAATAGGCGTCCTTCCCTGCGACGGCGACGGCCTCAAGATGGCGGGCGTGCTGGTGATCGCAGGAGGCGATCATGACGGCATCGACGTCCTTGAGGGACAGGAGGTCCTCGTAGGAGACGAACTGCCGCGCCTGGACCCGATACCACTCCTTGATCAGCCCAGCCGCTTCCTCCCGGCGCACCCGCCAGGGATCGCAAACGGCCGTGAACTGGACGTTCTGTTCAGCGTCGAACTTGTGGACCGTCTTCATGTGCGTGTCGATTCCACGGTCTCCGCAGCCTATCAGTCCGATCGAGATGCGGTCGTTTGCTCCACGGACCCGGCTCCGACTCAGGGCAGTCAGGGCCGCGGCGGTTCCCGTGGCGGCAGTTCTCACGAAGTCCCTACGAGATAAATCGGTCATGGCCGTTCCTCCAATTTAGTCGCGCGTACTCCGGCGCAGCCAGCACTAATCCAAAGCATACTACT
>CAYQYP010000437.1:0-5298 GCA_964421755.1 uncultured Acidobacteriota bacterium | reverse complement strand
GCTGAGTCAGGTTGCCACCAGTTCCGAGCAGGTGGCCAGCGCTGCGGAAAGCATCAGCCAAACCAGCCAGGAACTCGCCCAGGGTGGCAGCGATCAGGCCGAAGCCTTGCGGGAGGTAGGCGCCATCCTCGAACAAATGATCGCGGCGATTAAGGTGAGTGCGGGTCACGCCCAGAGTAGCCACCAGCTCTCTACGAAAGTGCTCGGTACAGCCGAGAAGGGTATTGAGAGCATGAACCGGCTGTCTGAAGCCATGGACCGCATCAGGACGTCATCCAGCCAAACCGCGCGGATCGTAAAGAACATCGACGAGCTTGCCTTTCAGACGAAACTGCTGGCCTTAAACGCAGCAATCGAAGCAGCCCAGGCGGGCGATGCGGGTAAGGGCTTTTCGGTAGTCGCGGAAGAGGTGCGAAACCTGGCCATGCGAAGCGCCGAAGCGGCCAGGACGACAGCCGCGCTTGTGCAGGAAGCGTCGGGTAACGCCGATGCCGGGGTGGCGATCCACCAGGCGATGCTTGCTGATCTGCAGGCGATCAACCAGCAGGTTCACGAAGTCGGCGACGTGATCACGCGTATCGCCGCAATTTCAGAGGAGCAGAGCCGGAGTATTGGTCGGATCGCCGCGGCCCTGGCCAAGATGAACGATGTCACGCGTCACAACTCGGCGAGCTCCGAGCAGGTGGCATCCAGTTCGGAGGAGCTGCACCAGCAGGCCGAGATCATGCTTGACCTGGTCGGAACGTTCCGGTTGGATGCCCGCTGTCCGACCCCATCCGTCCAGACTGGTATCGGGTCAGCTTCGCCAGACAGCTCGGTTCCTGTGACACGTCTGTTGAGATAACCGGCGAAGAGAAGGAGGGAGGCTCAAATGGACAGGTTCACCCGTTCTCTCGCAATGACTCTACTCGCGGTGTTCTTCGTCTCGACCCTGAGAGGCCAAGCCAGAAAATACGACGAGATGAGTCTGGAGGAACTGCTCAACCAGAAGGTGAGCGTCTCGTCCATCAAGCCTCAAACCGTCAGGGAATCACCCGGAATTATCACGGTCATAACCTCTGAGGAGATCGAGAACTCCGGCGCACGCGACCTGATCGACGTCCTCCAGATGGTTCCTGGTCTCGCGTTTGGCACAGACGTGGAAAATGTCGTCGGCATTGGTGTCCGTGGTAATTGGGCGGCCGAGGGCAAAGTTCTGCTGCTCCTGGATGATCAGGAGTTCAACGAGCCGCTTTACGCCAGCCTTCAGTTCGGCAATCATTTTCCGCTCGACGCGATCAGCCGGATCGAGATTATCCGCGGACCGGGTTCGGCGGTGTACGGCGGATTCGCGGAGCTCGCGGTGATTCGCATTGTCACCAAGGGTGCGCAGGAGCTCAACGGCGGGCATATCCAAGGCACCTACGGCGCAATGGCTGACACCTTCGGCCGCAGGACTGTGAGTTTCTCCGCCGGGCGACAGATCCGCGACTGGAACCTGGCATTCCACGCCTTCGGGGGACAGGGGAATCGCAGTGACCAGGTCTATACCGACGTCTATGGCAACCAGGCCCAAATGGCGGAACAGTCTCGTCTAGACCCCCTGAATCTGAACGGGTCGGTCTCCTACAAGGGCATGGAAGTCCGCTTCCTGGCCGACCGCTTTTCCACGACCAACATCGACAGCTATGACGAAGTAACCGCCCGCCCTGTCGACGTCGATTTCAACTCGTACTTCCTCGAGGCGAAGTACAGCCGGAAGGTTGGCAAGGCTCTCTCGCTGCTGCCTCGTTTCCGTTTCAAACGGCAGACACCCTGGCATAGCGTGGACACAGACGAAGCGGGAACGATCCTCTACTATGATCACCAGATCGATCGGTACACGGGAGGGCTAACCGCCCTTTACGCTCCCAGCGACAAGTTCACGCTCACGGGCGGGACCGAGATCTATCGAGATCAGGCCCGCATTACGGGCGATGCGACTGCCCCCTGGTACTTCAGGGGAGACCGGAGCAGCATCGATTACTCCAACTCGGCCTTTTTTTCTGAGGCGTCCCTGAACACTTTCGCCGGCAATTTCACTCTGGGCGCCCGGTACAGCAATCACTCGCAATTCGGAGGCTCATTCGTCCCGCGTATCGCGTACACCAAGGTGCACGGTCGGTTTCACGTAAAGGCACTGGTTGCTAGAGCTTTCCGGGAACCATCGGTTGAGAACCTGGATGTGAACCCGCTGATCAAACCAGAGAGGACAACCGCCGTGGAGTTTGAGGCAGGCTGCCAGATTTCGCCCCAATCCTTTCTGAGCGCCAACGTTTTCGACCTCACCATCAAGCAGCCGATCGTTTACTTCGCCGATCCGGATGAGAATGTCGAGTCCTATCTGAACTTCCCGCGAACGGGCAGTCGCGGAATCGAGGTCGAGTACCGGTACAAGCAGGAGCGCGGCTATGCTTCCCTTAGCTATTCGTATTACAACACGGCCGGGAAAAACGAGGTCGACTATTACCGTATACCGGGCGAAGACAGCCATATGCTCGGGCTGCCGGCGCATAAACTTGCCGCCGTGGGGAGCCTTCATCTCGGTCATGACCTTCACCTCACGCCGTCGCTGGTGTACATCGGCCAACGATGGGGATATCGAAATACCGGGACCGGCCAGGATGGGGAGGGCTCATACGATGCCGGGCGAGTGGACTCCGAGATCCTGGCTAACGTCTACTTTCGTGTGGCAGATATAAAGGGCTCGGGTCTCGAGCTCGGAGCAGGCGTGTTCGACCTCTTCAACCGTAAGATCGAATATGTCCAGCCTTACAACCTGCTGCATGCTCCTTTGCCGGGTCCTTCGCGCGAGTTCATCGTGCGTCTGGGTTACCATTGGGGCTTTGCGCAATGACGGGTTGGTCGCATGAATAGAGAATATGAGAGAATGTGTCGGTGTTGCGTTTTATTACAGCATCGTCTCTGGCTTTCACTTCTCTGATCCCCCTGATGATCCTCCTCGATCGCCGGTCCCCGAGCGCCGGCGCAAGCGCGGAGGACTGGCTGAAGTTTCCCCTGGTCTGGCGACAGCTCCCGCGTCAGGACTTTTCGTCTTCCCGTGTCAAGATCGTCACCTTGAATATGGCACGGGAAACGAGCCTGGCTCGTATCCTGAAAGACTTTTCGCGCCTGGAGCGCCAAGGCCATCCGGATATTTTGCTCCTTCAGGAAGTCCAAGCACCGCCGAACGGCGGCCCTAATGCGGCGGAGCAATTGGCCGCGCGCCTCGAGTTCAATTACCTCTACCAACCGGCGAACCTGTGGAAGGACGGTTCGAAAGAGGGCCTCGCGATCGTCAGCCGGTACCCCCTGGTCGATCCGGCCGTGATTCCGCTGCCTGCCCTGGACCTGGTTTTCCGTAGCCGCTGCAGGATAGCCCTTTCTGCGACCGCGCTGACTCCCCTTGGTCAGGTCCGGCTGTTTAACGTGCACCTGGACACCAGGGTCGGAATACAGGAACGCCTCAAGCAGCTCGCGCCCGTCGTCGCGCATGCCCGGGCGGTTTCCGGTCCCTGCGTGGTGGCGGGGGATTTCAACACTTCGAACCTCACGTGGCTCGGGCGGGTGGTGCCCTTCCCTTACCAGGACCAGGAGATCCGGGTTCGCCGGTACTTTCAAGCCACTGGTTTTCGGACTCCATTCGTTCACCAGCAGGCAACCTTCGATTTCCTCGGGCTCCGACTCGATTCCATTTACGTCAAGGGGCTCGGATGGGCAGAGTCAGGTATCGAGGAAATGGACTCCTCCGACCACAGTGCGCTTTGGGTCACTCTTCGGCGAGAAGAAGCCAGCGCCATCGGCACGACGATTAGTCCTCTCAATCCTGTTATTCCTGTTCCAAAGGACGCTGTGCGAGCCCAGGATTAACCCGCCGGTTTGGGGATCGAAGAGTCAGAAGCCTAGAATGGAACTGTGGCCATTGGTACCGCCCGCCAGCCGGATCGACATGAGCTGATACCTCTTCCGCATCTGCGTGACATGGCCGATCGCGCCTTGTCCCGGGCCGCCGGAGCCCCCTTGATTGGCGGAAACCAAGTGCGGCTTCTCAAGGATGCCCGCGAGAATTATCCCGCTTGGCTCGACGCCATTCGCCAGGCAAAGCGCCACGTCCACTTCGAGAGCTACATCATTCATGACGATGAGATCGGCCGGCAGTTCGCTGAGGCGTTGACGGCGAAGGCTCGCGAGGGCGTCAGCGTGAGGCTGATCTACGACTGGATGGGCGCCTTCGGAAAGACCTCAGGACGGTTCTGGAAGAAGCTGAAAGCCAGCGGGGTGGATGTCCGGTGCTACAACCCGCCCCGTTTCGAAAGTCCACTCGGTTGGATCTCCAGAGATCATCGGAAGATGCTGGCGGTCGACTGTGAACTGGCTTTCATCACCGGATTGTGCGTGGGCCGCATGTGGGCCGGAGATCCCGTGCGGAACATCGAGCCCTGGCGCGACACGGGCGTCGAGATCCGGGGCCCCGCAGTCGCGGAAATAGAGAGCGCCTTTGCCGAAATGTGGACCACGCTGGGCGGTCCCCCGATCGCCGGATGCAATGGCGTTTCAGCCACGGTGAGCGCCGGCGAGATGAGCGTTCGCATCGTAGCCACCGAGCCGGCCACTGCGGGGATGCTGCGCCTGGATCAGCTCGTTGCCGCGCTGGCGCGCAACAGGTTGTGGTTGACCGATGCCTACTATGCCGGGACTGCCTCGTACCTTCAGGCGTTGCGAGCGGCCGCGCTGGACGGAGTCGACGTGCGGCTTCTGCTCCCAAATGGGACCGACATTCCGTTGCTCCGCCCGCTGTCGCGCGCCGGATACCGGCCCCTGCTCGAAGCCGGCGTGCGAGTTTTCGAGTGGAACGGCATAATGCTGCACGCCAAAACCGCAGTAGCGGATGGACGGTGGGCACGAGTGGGTTCCACCAACCTGAACCTCGCGAGTTGGTTTGGGAACTGGGAATTGGATGCAGTCATCGAGGATGCTTCCTTCGCCGGGCAGATGGAGCAGATGTACCTTGAAGACCTGACAAATGCAACGGAAGTCGTTTTAACTGAACGGCGGAGGAGGGTGCGAGCCCCGGGCGAACCGCGCCATCCGTATCCGCGCAGGATAGGCGGCAGGGGCAGTGGCGGCCGGGCAGCAGCGGGCGCTCTGAGAGTAAGAAACGCCATCGGTGCCGCCTTCACGGACCGTCGCGTCCTCGACCCAATCGAAGCACGACTCACCATGATCGCAGGCGTCCTGCTTTGCGGACTGGCGATCCTGTTCGCGGTGTTCCCGAGCGTA
>CAYQYP010000436.1:0-3127 GCA_964421755.1 uncultured Acidobacteriota bacterium | reverse complement strand
GGCGATCCCGGTGGCGGGAGGGGCGACGCGGGTGAGCTACGACGAGAGCCAGCTCGAGTTCCTGAAGAGCGTGCCGGAAGGCTTTTCCCCGGAACCCGAGCGGCGGGAGCGGGGGAACCGCTCGGGGCGGCACATCCGCCTTGCCGGCTCGGAGGACGAGGTGACGGTGCTGTTTTTCCGGCGCCTGGAGACGGACCCGCGCCGCCTGAATGAGCCGATCCGGCTTTCGGTCGGCGACAAGTAAGCCTGTAGTAGAACACGAGGCCGGGGAGCCCTAGCCAGGTTCTCCGGCCTCCCGGCAGTCAAGCCTCCTGCCGATCTTCAACAACACAAACGGACAGCTTGCCGAGGCTGCAAGTCGGCTTTGCTTCAGGGGGGGAACCATGTCACGTCGAAGCGATCGGTTTTTGAAGAGTTTATTCTCTGCTCTTATATTCTTGTTCTTGCAGGCCTTTTTGCTGGCGGAGGCGCCTCAGATCACAGGCGTCGAGCCGGCCAACGCGGTTCCCGGGCAGTACATTCGAATCATCGGCACCGGGTTTCCCGAATCGAGTGGATTTGAAACTACGACCCAGGTGCTCTTCCAACAGGGGAGTTCTTGGTACTCATCTTGGACTATCAGTACCGCGACCGAAGCTTGGATATCACTGCCGACCGGCGTGACCGCCGGGACGGTGTCCATCAAGATCAGCAACGGCTCGAACAAAAGCCAGCCGTTTACCTACACAGTCGGCTCCGAACGGGTGCCGGCGGTTGCCCGGTCATTGTTCCCGGCCGCTCCCTACCCGGGGCAGCGTACATTTGTCGCCGTCGAGGGTCTGACCGGCTCATCCACGGCCATAGTTGAAATCCGCCAAGGCGAGGGGCTGTTCTACGCCCAGGTGGAAGCTACGACTGTTGCTGATCAGAGCACAAACGGAAGCGCTTGGCCTCAGCAACCGAAGCGTCGGTTAAGAAATGAGAAGGTGAAGAGCGAGGAACTGATTTCGACAATCGCGCCATCATCCACATGGGGTGGCTGCATTATCACCCTTCCCACGGAGCTCGTTGCGGGTCCTGCCATGATTCGGGCGGGTTATCTATCCGGGCCCGATACGGCTTTGTGGGGGCCCTCGCTCGGCTTTACGGTCAGTGCGAGCCCGACGCCGTTATCGCTGGTTGCACCTTTCCGCGACCCTGTCGCGCCTGGTCAAAACCTGTTCTTGTTAACCAACAGTCCGGTTCAGAGCGGAGTGGTCGGAGATGCGGCTTCGGGCAGTCGAGTGCTCGAATTCACGCAGGGCTCCGTGTCCTATGAGCGGACTGCAAGTCGAACCGGGAGATACCTTTACGCTGCCCTGCCCGAAGGATTAGCTCCGGGCGCGGTATCCGTGCGGGTCAAGACGAGCTTTAGCGGGAGCGGAGTGGTGGCAAGTTCGAACTCCCTCGCCTTGTCGGTAAGCGGTTCGCCGTTGCGTCCGACCCTCAGTCAGTATTCGCCGATTGGATTCGATGGAGGACGTGTTGGGTCATGGGCCTCCTCCCGCTTGTCGTTCGTGCCGTTTCCGACCATTGACGGGACAAATCTCGTCCGGATCCGCCAGGGGAGCGCGGTCTACGAGGTTCCGGGTTCAAATGCATGGAATCCTAACTCCGTGGAATACGCGAAGCCGACCGGATTGTCTCCGGGTGTCGCCGAGGTGAGCGTGGTCTCGACCTACGGTGGGACAGCGGCGGAAGAAAGCAATCGGGTCGCGACCGTGGTGCTAGAGGAACCGACTTTCAGCAGCGTAACTTCCTCGACGGCACTGGCCGGTCAGCACCTGTGGGCTTTTGGCTCCGGCTTCAGCAGGGCTTTCAACTTCGTGTGTTTCTACCAAGGGAGCAATCTCATCTGGGCTACCGGAGGCCCCGTCAACGAGCCCGAGGCCGTCTCCTTTGAAGTCCCCGCGCTCGCTCCAGGAACCTACCAGGTGACAATTCAGCATGAGGGGGGGGAAACCGCCCCGTTCAACCTGCAGATCGGTTCGTCCCCCGCTCCGGTCCAGATCCTCTCCTGCCCCGCGAATATTGGAAGCGGGGAGCGCTTTGCCGTGAGGGTTTCGGGCTCGCTACCCAACACTTCGGTCCGCATCGCGCAAGGAGACACCGTCATAGGGTCCGGAAGCGTGGATGCGGGACTGATTCAGGGTGAGCTCGAGTGGGGTCCGGCAGCAGGTCCGGCGTCGATCGTCCTGACGACCGACCTTGGGGGCACAGAGCCGGTGGTTACCACCCAGGCGTTCGCGGTGTCCGTAACCCCGGATCCGCCGGTTCTCTCCCCTTCTTTCCGATATGGGGTGCCAATGGGTGGCGCGGGGCAGTACGTCATCGTCGAGGCGAGCAGTCTCAACTGGTCTGAGATGGCGGCCGAGATAACGCAGGGCGTTCAGGTCGTGTCGTCCGTGGCTAGTCCCGACTGGAGTTCAATTAACGTTCTTCTCCCCGGGTCGCTGCTCCCCGGTGCGGCGACCGTTCGAGTGAAGGGGATGCACAACGGCGTGGAGACAGGTTGGAGCAACTCCGTTCCCATCTGGATCTCCGACCAGTTGTCGATAGGCCCTGTTCAGCTGACCATCGTCGTGCCGCCCGGGAAAGGCTCGGACCTTTGGGCCCAGGGAATTTCGCCTGGTTCACAGGTAGAAGCCCTCTTTTCCGGAGGAGCAGGAGAGTGGGTAGTAAACCAGTTCGAGGGACCATGGTACGCCGCTCGGGAATTCTCCCTGCCTCCTGATATGCCACCCGGGCTCTACTTGTGCAAGCTACGCATGCGGCCCGCCGGTTCATCGGCTGTTTCGCCCTGGAGCGAAACAGCGGTTATCGAGGTGCTACCCGGGGCTACGGGGAATGCCGATCTCTCGCTCTGGGATGATGAATCGATCGAAGTTCCGTTTGCCACCGGGTTCACATTCCCCTTCGCCGGTTTGAACTGGGACCGCCTCAGGATTTCCTCGAACGGCGCAGTCACGTTCGGGAGTATCAGCCAGAGCTCGTGGGCCTACTTTGGCTTCCCGGTCGATCTGCTGAACGGCCCGCCGCGGATCGCGCCCCTTTGGTCGGATCTTTTACCGGCTTTCGACGGCTCCGTCCGTTATGAGCAGCACCCCAC
>CAYQYP010000435.1:0-33517 GCA_964421755.1 uncultured Acidobacteriota bacterium | reverse complement strand
AGCAGCGACACCAAGGCGACTCCGAGACAAGCGGAAGCAATCCGAGTGCGGAGTTTCATACCCCAGAGTATAGATGAACTGGTGGAATTTCGGGGACACAAGACTTAATTCCTCTGCTTCCGGAAGATCGGCGATAACGAGTGGGAATTAAGTTTTATGTCCCCGAAATTGTTCAAGAGGCCTAGGTGTTTTCGCCTTTCCCGATCTCCATCCGCATGATGACGAGGCCGGTCAGGAGCTTCGGGTAGAAATCCGTCGATTTCTGCGGCATCTTCTCCCCGGCCTCCGAGACCTGGCGGACCTCGTCCAGACTCGTCGGCCGCAGGAGGAAGCCAAGCTGGAAGGTGCCTTGCGCCACTCCGTCGAACAACTCATCGCTCGCCCGGATGTAGGTGACATACTTCTGGCTGGCAAGCTCTTCCTTTCCTATACCCAGCACCGGTTCGAGGATCCCCTGGTGGAGAAGGTTCACATCCAGGGCCCTGGCCGGGCCTTGGATACCGGGCAGGAACACCGGATCCTCCAGCGCTCGCTCTTTCAGCTGCAGGACGTAAAAATACTTCGGAGAGCCGGTTGTCAGGCCTATCCGGTGCTCAACCGTTTTGATCTCGCCCTTGAGCTCTTCCGGGGTCGCTACCCTGCGAATGTCGAACCACGCTGCCAGCCGCTCCAACATCGATTCGACCGAGAACGAAGCGAGGTTCCGGATCGCCCGATGAGTCGGAAGGACTTTCATGGCCGGGCTGTCCAGCCCGAAGAGGGCGATAAGCCGTTTGTCGAAGCTTTCGACCGCCTTGACTGTCCAGCCCTTTTCGCGGCATTCGCGGCAATAGAGCAAAGAGGTCTGGTAGCGATGGTGCCCATCGGCGATGTACATCGGGCGTTCAGCGAGGAAAGTGGCAACACTCTTCTGCACTTCGCGATCGGTGATTCTCCAGAGCCGGTGAACGACCGAGTACTCGTCTCGGACCTCGGCAATCGGATCACTGAGCCCGGTGAAGCTCCTGAGCCGCTGCTCAAGCGACTGTGCACGATCCGGGTAGAGGGTGAAGATCAATCCCTCGTTTGACTCGGTCTCGCGGATCAGGCGCAGGCGGTCCTCAAGCGGTTCACGCAGAATGTTCTCGTGTCCTTTGACCGCACCCTGGGATTCCTCGACAGAGATCAAGCCGATAACGCCCAGGCGAGAGAGTTCCTGGCCTTCGAACGTGAAGACCTGTTCGTACGGATAGAGTGCCGGTTCCGGATCCTGAACCAGGACCCCCTCGCGGATCCACTGCCTGACGTATTGACCTGCGGCCTGATAGTCGTCGTTCTTGATGACGCGAACGATGTTGTTCGGGTGTCGCCGCAGATAATCACCCCTCATCGACGGGGTGATTTTGTCGTATGGTTGCGAGACCAGACGGTCAAGCGGGCCGATCGTCGGACTCGCATATCTGTATGCTCTGAACGGTAACAGGACGCCCATGGGCCAGATTCTATAGGCGACTGCTGTCATTTGCTATACTGCTTCGGGTAATCGCCGCTCATTTGTTCGCACAGGGGTGCACACGATATGACAAGCCGATACCTGTCCGGGAAACTGATCAACCCAGCGCCCATCACCAAAGACACTACGATCGCAGATCTCGTTGACTCCTCGTTCGACGCTTACAACGCAGGACGACTGAGGGAGGCGTGCCAGCTGTTTGTCCAGAAGATGCTCGAGGAAGACGTGACAATCGGACTCAGCTTGACCGGTGCGCTGACTCCGGCGGGACTCGGAATGTCATGCCTGATTCCACTGATTGAACACGGCTTCGTCGACTGGATCGTCGCCACCGGTGCGAATCTCTACCACGACACCCATTTCGCCATAGGGTGCGAAATGCACCGCGGCACGCACACTGCGAGCGACGTGGCGCTCCGCGAACAAGGAGTCGTCCGCATCTACGACATCTTCTTTGACTACAAGGTGCTTCTTTCCACGGATCGCTTTTACCGGGAGCTCATCTCCGCCCCGGAGTTCCAGTCGGAAATGGGGACTGCGGAGTTCCATCACCGGGTCGGGCGATACGTTTCCGAGCGCGAGCGGGTACTCGGGCACGGAAACAAAAGCCTGCTGGGAGCGGCGTTCAGGCACGATGTGCCACTCTACACGTCATCCCCGGGCGACAGCTCAATCGGGATGAACATCGCTGCGAAGAGCTTGGAAGGGAACCAGCTACGGCTGGATGTCTCGCGGGACGTGAACGAGACGGCGGCCATCGTTCTGGCCGCGAAACGGGCCGGCAAGAGCGCGGTGCTGATTCTGGGCGGCGGGTCCCCCAAGAATTTCCTGCTGCAGACCGAGCCGCAAATCCAGGAGGTCCTGGGCATCGACGAGAAGGGGCACGATTATTTCCTGCAGGTGACGGACGCCCGACCGGATACGGGGGGGCTCTCCGGAGCGACACCGTCGGAGGCGGTCAGTTGGGGAAAGGTGGACCCGGACCGCTTGCCCGATGCGGTCGTCTGCTATCTGGACACGACCGTTGCCTTGCCGATCCTCACCGCGTATGCCGTGAGCCGCCATGCCGCTCGAGCCCCGAAACGGCTCTACCGACGGTTGCCTGAGCTGATGGAGAACCTGAAGCGCGAGTTCGTTGCTGCCAAGGGGAAGGCCGAATAGCGGGCCGATTCTTGCGGTGGTCCTGTCGCTCAGGAATGGTGCCAACCGGGCCGAAAAGCGGCGGATTCTGAACAGCGAATCCGCCCTACGACTGCTCGCCATGCGGACACAAGCGGTTGTAGGGCGGATTCGCTGTTCAGAATCCGCCGCTTTTCGGCCCGGTTGGCACTGTTAAGCGCTAACCAGTCCCTCGGCCGTCGGAATTCCCGCCTACCGGCTGGTGCTTCCCACCGGAAGCGTTGAGCTCGCGATACCGCCTATTGTCCGCAAAGTGACCACCGCGATTGGCTCGGTGCTGTTTATCACCAGAGTGCCCCTGAAATCGCCTTGCACGTCGGGGAACAGCTCGGTCAGGAATTTGGCGATCTGCTTGCCGGGGGCGAGGTCGAGATCATCACTGTTCGCGGCAACCAGCCCACCCTGCTCGTCGTACAAGAGGGCCGTTATGTCGGCGTGCGAAGTCGAGGGGTTCACGACCGCGACGCCGGTATCAAGACCTGCGGCCCCCTCTTTCTGCGCGACTGTAACCGCCTGATACTGGGAAGGCGCCGCGCCGACTCCTGCCTCCTGAAGGGCAGTGCCGCTGGCGTTGATCACTCGGAAAATTGCACTCGCCTCCACCGGCACGTTTGACTCTATGACCGCGTAACCGCGCTTCAGATCGGTGCTCTTTCCGGTACTCGAGATTGTCTTGGAGGTAAAGGGAGGAAGGTCAAACGCGAAGGTATCGTTCTCTCCCTGGTTGGTTTTCAGATCCATAGTGGCGCCTTCGAACGTAAACAGCCGGATCTCCCCCTGGGCCGTGGAGTTGGTCAGGTTGGAAACAACCAGAATCGTCTGCAGCAAATCGCTGAAATCGGCAACCTGGGTCAGGTAAGTCACGAACGGCGGTCGCGACAAATACTCGAAAGTCAGATCGTCGATTTGTTCCCCCGCGTCTACGCTCCCAAAGTCGAATGCAACCTTCGCGATTCCGCGGTCACTAGTGGTCGCTACGCCGAAGAATTTCTCTTCGTTCAGGCCGGTCTGCAAGACGGTCCCAAGGGTCCTGCCAGCCGGATCGTACGCCACGATGCTTGCGTTCACTGACGCGGTCGGCGCATTGCTCGCCTTGAAGCCCACTTTGGCTACTGGGTATTTGAAATTGATCACCAGCGGTAACGCCTTCGCTAGACCAGCCGGACCGACGTTACGGACGACACGGTTGAGCTGATGCTCGGGCGTTCCGCCAATCGGGACCGCGGGAGGAATGACAATGATACTGGGCACACTCCCTTCGGTCCCACTGATGGTGACACCCCACCTTGAATAGACGTCAGCGATTTTGGCCCCGTCCGCAAAACCAGTGAAATCGAGCACGACGGGGTTCCGGGTGAAGACTGCAGCGTCCGAGATTTTCGTGGTCTGTGCTTGGGCGCCGATCACAAAGAACATGAAACACGCGGCTGACAACAAGTACCTTAGGCGTAGCATTTAATCACTCCGTTATTGAGATGATCGTAATATTGCGCCGGCGCTGGCCCGGCGCGTCTTCCCTCGCGAACGAGCAATCTTCGCGCGCGAGGCCCATAGTATTACCCAAGAGCGTCATAAAATGCTAAAATTTTCTCACTCATTCCTCGTTTTTGTTTGGTCGCCTGAGGCCTCAACCTTCGAGTCCGAAATTCTGTGAGAGGCTAATTGGAAAGGAGTTTATGACATGGAGCTGCAGGCAAAGAAAGCGATCGTAACCGGGAGCACGAAAGGGATTGGCTTCGCGATTGCCGAAGCGCTCGTTCGCGAGGGCGTTCGCCTCGTGGTCACAGCTAGAACAGACGCCGATGTTCGCAAAACCGTCGAGTCGCTAGAGCGCGCAGGTGGCACGAAAGTGGTGGGAACACCTTGCGATGTGAGCCGACTCGAAGACGTCCGGCAACTGATGGCCTTCACGGTGCGCGAGCTCGGTGGTCTCGATATCCTGGTGAACAACGCCGGCGTCGGGGGCTTTGCCTCCATTGAGGAGATGACGCCCGAGCTCTGGCGAAGGACGATCGGCACGAATCTGGATGCCCTCTTCTACACCTGTCACCTGGCGATCCCGGAAATGAAGAAGGCGGGCGGTGGCTTCATCATCAACATCGGCAGTCTCGCCGGAAAGAATGCCTTTGCCGGGGGCGCGGCCTACAATGCGTCCAAGTTCGGCCTCATCGGGTTTAGCGAAGCCATCATGCAGGACGTCAGGCAGGAGGACATCCAAGTGGCCTACATCATGCCAGGCAGTGTCGACACTGACTTCGGCGGGCCGGGTGGCCCGGGAAGCTCCTGGAAGATCGCACCTTCGGACGTTGCCGAGGTGGTGGTCCAGACGCTTAAGCGGCACCCGCGCTGCCTGACGAGCCGGATTGAGATGCGTCCTTCCAAGCCTCCAAAAAAGTGAGGCAAGGGTGGCGTTTGACCGCGATTCGATTGGAATCCGCCCGGTCTGCCCGGTTATCAGGATTCAGGATCACACCAGGATATCGGAGGGCAGGCGACTGCCGGCAAAGACACAGCGCCGGCACACCTCGTTCTGCGTCACCTTCAGCTGGCGGCGAAACCGTCTGGCCTCTGGCGAGGAGACGAGTTCAACCAGGTCGCTATCATCGCCTATCTTGCCGTAGGGGGGGTGCAAGAAGCACGGCCGAACGGTCCCATCCGCCTCGACAACCACCGACTGCCAGGGAGCGTGGCATCGAACCGGAGGAAGTTCTCCCAGTCCGAGAAGGGCTTTGTAGTAACGGTAGATATCCCACATCTGACCGGGGCTGTTTCGTACGAATCCGGATTGGAACTCCGGAGAACAGTCGCCCAGCAGTATCTCGATCGAGCGTGAGAGCTTCGAAAGGTCCGAGTGACTAAGCGCGATCTGGCTGATCTTCGGTTCATCCCACGGAACCGGGCGGTTAAAGGCAGTGCTGGTCACGTCGGCGGCAAGGAACGAAAGACCCCGAACACCGAGCGATTTCGCATACCTGACAATTCCGGGCAAATCGTCGCAATTCGGTTTCTGCACCACGGTCCGAGCTGTGATCGGCAGGTCCGGTCGCTGATGCAGAAGGTCCTTGATTCCGGAGGCCAGTTGGGTGGCGCAGCCGCTTCGCTGCCTGATCCTGTCATGAACCGGCGGAGTGCCATCAAGGGAGACGATGACCTGATCGCACAGTTCAGCGATCATGACGGCTTTGGGTGACAGGTGAATCCCGTTCGTAAAAACAATCAGCTTAAGGCCCCCCCGCTTGACCCGCGCGCATAGTTGCTCGAATCTGCTGTGTTCCAGCGGCTCGCCCCCGGACAACATCACCCGGCCTACTCCGAGCCGTGCTGCAGAGTCAAGGTACAGGTCCAGCTGCCGAAGCGAGACCTCGGCTTTATCCTCTCCCCCCTTCCAGATGTCACACATCATGCACCGGCAATCGCACCCGGGGTGCGCGGAGAGGTACATTACCGAGATCTTCTCGACGCGGTTGGTGGATCGGGGAGAAATCTGGTCTCTGACGGTAACTGCTTTCATCGAGGCCACGCGAACAATTATAGCCTATGGACACCTGCCGACCACTGAGGCGGACCCGGATTGAACGAGACGCTTCCGAAGTCCGTAAATTATACGAAGCGCGCTAGAATAGACAGGTTCGTCGCCCGGCACGGGGAGAGAAGTGAGCCAGTGGTCTTGCCGGTTCGGCAGATTGCGGAGGTTCAATGTCGCTCAGAAAGCTAACCTTTGGGCTGCTGGTACTATTCCTTTTTGGCTCTTTCCAGTTTGTTAACGCCCAAGGCCAGGTCCTCGGTCGATACTTCAAAGACGAGCAGCGGGCAAAGCTGGTGCTCGGTCAGCCGTTTCTTGCGGGCACCAGGGTGGGCGACAAGACCCACCTGTCCGAGAAGCAGGCCATCGAAATGGCGCTCGCCAACAATCTCGAGATCAACATCGAGAGACAAACAGTCATCGGCGGCCGTTGGCGGGTTAACCAGCTGGAGGGTTTTTACGATCCCCGGACGACGATGGCCCTGAACTGGGACCGGCAGAAGACGCCGGCGGCCAGCGTTCTCGAGGGCGGGACAAGCGTGACCAACGTCCTGACGTCCGTTTCGACCGGATACGCGCAGACCTGGTCGACCGGCACGACGCTGGAGGCCAACTTTGCGGGGGTACGAAATCGAACGACCAACTTCTTCAGCAGCCTGGTCCCGGCAATTAATACCCAGGTCGACGTCACTTTCCGGCAAGCGCTGCTGCGGGGTTTCGGGCGCGCCAGCCAGGAGTACCTGATCGAAATCTCGCGCCGCAACGTGGACATCAGCGAACAGGAGTTCAGGCGCCGCGCGAGTGAGCTGATCCTGCAGGTCCAGGACAGGTATTGGGAGCTCGAACATGCACTGGGCGACGTCCAGGTAAGGGAGAAATCCCTGCAGCTCGCTCAAACGGTTCTGGCACAAAACCGCGAACGGTTTGCAGTCGGCTCGGCCGCTCGACTGCAGGTCGTGGAGTCCGAGTCCGAGGCAGCTTTAAGGCAGGAAGAGCTGATCAGGTCCCGCTACTCGTACCGGCTGGTCCAGGATCAGCTGATCCGATTGATCACGAACTACGAGGATCCGCGCCAGTTCGCGGGCGATGTCGTTCCGGCGGACCCGGCCTCGATCCCCAACCTGCCGGTCGATTCCTTCGAGGAGCTGCAGCGGGCGGCGATTGCATCGAGACCGGAAACACAGCAGGCCGAGCTTCAGATCGCAGCGGAAAGGATAAACCTCGACCAGACGAGAGACCGGCTGCGTCCCAACCTGGAGCTGGTTGCCGGCTACCAGCAGTTCGGCCTTGGCGGAACCTTGATCAATCGTGACTTCTCGCGAGGCTTTCTGAATCCTCCCGTCATCGGGATCGTTCCCGGGGGCCTCGGCGACGCTCTGGATCAGATGTTTACAGGGGGTTACTATGGATACATGCTCGGTCTCACCCTCCAGCTGCCGGTCTTCAACCGGGAGGCAAGGGCCGAGAATGCTCAGGCGCAAATCGCCGTCGACCAGGCCCAGCTGCGAAACCAGGCGGCGCGTCAGACAATCGGCCTGGAGATTCGGGAAGCCCTGACTCAAATCGAGATGAACCGCGCGAGGCTGGAGGCCGTGTCGACTGCCGTCCGGGCGGCCGAAGAGCGACTCGTGGCTGAGCAGGCGCGTTTTGATGCCGGCATGGCAACCACACGGGAATTGATAGAGGCGCAGAGGGATCTTCTCCAGGCTCAAACGGTGCGTCTTCGGGCCCAAATCGACTTGATCAAGAACTATGCCTTGCTCGATCGAGCGACCGGGCGGACTTTTGAGCGCCAGAATATTCGCCTGGTCGATGCCCTCGCAATTAACGTCAAGTAGAGGAGCACCATGGCGCAGGAATACCGGATAGAAAAGGACTCGATGGGGAATGTCCGGGTACCGGAAGGAAGTTATTACGGTGCCCAGACAGAGCGGGCTGCTCAGAACTTCCAGATCAGCGGCTTGCGGTTTCCCCGGGCGTTCATTCGCGCGTTGGGCCTGATCAAGAAAGCTGCCGCCGAAACCAACCGCGACCTTGGCATTCTCCCTGGAAACCTCGCCGATGCAATCATCCAAGCGGCTGAGGAGGTTGCCGGGGGCCGTCTTGACGGTGAATTTGTCCTGGACGTCTTCCAGACCGGGTCAGGGACGTCGACCAACATGAACGCCAACGAGGTGATCGCCAACCGGGCGATCGAGATCCTGGGCGGGCGAAGAGGATCGAAGCAAGTCCATCCCAACGATCACGTCAACCTCGGGCAGTCAAGCAATGACGTGACTCCGACGGCTATTCACCTTTCTGCGCTCGAAGAAATAGAGAAGCGCCTGCTGCCGGCGGCCCGAAGCCTCGAAGCCGGACTTGCCGCAAAGGCAGGCGAGTTTGATGATGTGGTGAAGATCGGTCGGACGCATCTCCAGGATGCGGTTCCGATCCGTCTCGGACAGGAGTTTTCGGGTTACGCCTCCCAGGTAGCGCACTCGGTTCAAAGAATCGAAGGCACGCGGCCGCACCTGGCCGAATTGGCGATAGGCGGAACTGCCGTGGGCACCGGGCTGAATTGCCCTCAGGGATTTGCCGAAGGAGTCATTCGACGATTGGCTGACTGGACGGGCCTCCCGTTTGTCGCGGCCCCCAACCGCTTCGAGGCACTCGCGGCCCGGGACGCGGCGGTAGCCGCCAGTGGCGCGCTTCGTACTTTCGCAGGGAGCCTGATGAAAATAGCGAATGACCTGCGCTGGCTCAGTTCTGGACCGCGGTGCGGCATTGGGGAGGTTCTCCTGCCGGCGACTCAGCCGGGCAGTTCGATCATGCCGGGGAAGGTAAACCCGGTGATCCCCGAGGCGGTCACGATGGTCGCCGCTCAGGTGATGGGTAACGACGCGACCATTGTGGTAGCCGGCCAGTCCGGCAACTTCGAGCTGAACGTCATGCAGCCGGTCATTGCATACAACCTGCTCCAGTCAATAGGGTTACTGGCGAATGCTTCGAGGGCCCTTCAAGAGAAGTGCATCGCGGGCATCCAGGCGGACAAGGAGCGTTGCGAACAGATGATCGAAAGATCCTCGGCGATGATAACTGCGCTCGTGCCGAAGATCGGATATGACCGGGCGGCGGCAATCGCCAAGGAGGCGTACGAAACCGGGCGCACGATCCGTGAGATCGTCCGGGAAAAACGGCTGCTCGAAGACGAGGAGCTGAACCGGGTCCTGTCCGCCGATCGCATGACCCGGTAAAGCCACTGCACGCTGCCCACTGCGCACTGCGCACAGTGGACTGCGCATACGACGCGCGGATTGGTTTTCCATGTGTCCACCACGTCCCTTACCGAAGGGTAGTGGGTAGTGCGCGTTGGGCAGCGCGCAGTGGGCAGTGATCAGTGGGCAGTGGTCGGTCGTCAGTGGTCAGTCGTCAGTTTCTGTGAGGTACAGCCATGGAATCCATTGCACCGGCCGTGATCCGCGCACCGCGTGGTACGGCGCTTTCCTGCCGCGGATGGCAGCAGGAGGCGGCCATGCGGATGCTCATGAACAACCTCGATCCCGAGGTTGCTGAGAGGCCTTCGGATCTGGTTGTCTACGGGGGTGCGGGAAAGGCCGCCCGAAACTGGGAGGCGTATCACCGGATCATCCAAACTCTGCGCAGGCTCAACAAAGACGAGACCCTGCTCGTGCAGAGCGGAAAACCGGTGGGTGTTTTCCGGACAACCGAGTCCGCACCGCGAGTCCTCATCGCGAATGCTCACCTCGTGCCCCGGTGGGCCACCTCGGATGAATTCCGCCGTCTGGACGCACTCGGGTTGACGATGTACGGGCAGATGACCGCCGGATCGTGGATCTACATCGGCTCCCAGGGGATCCTCCAGGGAACCTACGAGACGTTCGGGGCATGCGCCAGGCGTGATTTTGGCGGAAGCCTGGCCGGCAATATAGTCGTGAGTGCCGGTCTCGGCGGTATGGGCGGGGCTCAGCCGCTCGCGGTGACAATGAATGGGGGCGTGTTTCTTGGCGTCGACGTGGATCCCGAGCGGATCCAGCGCCGGGTCAGGACTGGGTATTGCGATCGGAGCGAAGAGAGCCTGGATAATGCCCTCCGGCTCGTCGTGAAGGCGGCCCGCCAAAGGCATCCTCTCTCGGTGGCGCTGCATGGAAACGTCGCCGAAGTCTTGCCGGAATTGGTACGCCGCGGGTTCACACCGCACGTCCTGACGGACCAAACAGCAGCGCATGACCTGCAGATTGGATACATCCCCGCAGGTTTATCCCTGGCGAAGGCGGCCGAGCTTCGCGAACGCGACTACCCGGAATACGAGAAAAGGGTGCTCGATTCCATGGTCGCTCACGTGTCCGCCATGCTCGAGATGAAGCGGCGTGGTGCAGTAGTCTTCGACTACGGAAACAACCTTCGGGGGCAGGTCAGCGACCGGCGCGGTATGGCTGAGGCATTCGAGATTCCGGGGTTCGTTCCCGAGTTTATCCGCCCGCTCTTCTGTAAAGGCGCGGGGCCCTTCCGCTGGGCGGCACTTTCGGGCGATCCGGAAGACATACGGGTCACCGATGCCGCTGTATTGGAGCTCTTTCCGCGCAAAGAGTCGTTGCGACGGTGGATCGAGCAGGCGGAGGCGAAGGTCCATTTTCAGGGCTTGCCCGCGCGGATCTGTTGGCTCGAATATGGAGAACGGGCCGAGGCAGGTTTGAAATTCAACTGGCTCGTACGCAACGGGAAGGTGCGGGCACCGATCGTGATCGGCCGCGATCATCTCGATGCCGGTTCGGTCGCGTCTCCCAACCGGGAAACCGAGGGGATGAAGGACGGCTCGGACGCGATTGCGGACTGGCCCCTGCTGAACGCCATGCTGAATGTGGCGTGCGGGGCAAGTTGGGTCTCGATCCACCACGGAGGCGGGGTGGGGATCGGGTACTCGATTCATGCCGGCATGGTTTGCGTGGCCGACGGTACCGAACTGGCTGATCAGCGCCTGGAGCGGGTCCTGACCGCGGATCCCGGCACAGGCGTGATGCGCCATGCGGACGCGGGCTATGAAACAGCCATCGAGACGGCCCGGGAGCGAGGCGTCGACCTGCCACAACTGGAGAAGGCCGGCACCGACTGAGGAATGAACTAGCTGTCACGGGCCCGTGCGCTTCGCTTTCGGTTCTGATGTCCTTCAGGGGGCCCGAGCCAGGGAGACCCGGGCGGCGTAGCCGCAACCACGCATTTAGCGGACTGCGAAGGAGGGCGACACCCCGGTGGAGTCGGCGGGCTCGTGTGCTGGAAGACATCAGAACCGCAAGCGAAGCGCGCGGGCCCAGGCGATCAGCACACTTGACGGGTGGGGAATATCGAACATCGAATGTCGAATGTCGAATGTCGAAGGAAGGAAAAGGCTGTTAGACTCGGTGAATGTCGAAGGAAGGGAAGGAATTTGACCCTGAGGATTTCTTCCTCACTTCGACATTCGACATTCGATATTCGATATTCGACATTCCGTCTTTCTTCTTCATCGCGCCCGAACGGCAGCTTTTTCCGTGTCGGTCCGTGATGCCATTTCTATGCATGTTCGACTGAGCGACCTCTACGACGACCTTCACGCCAGCCTGCGAGAACTGCGAGCAGATAACCGGCGGCTGGCGGACTCCCGGGCGATTGTCGAAGCGGCTTTGGCGGGGGGCGAGACGTACTACGGCATCAACACTGGTTTTGGGGGACTCGCCCAGGCGCGCATCCCGGACGAACAGCTCCTGCGGCTGCAGCGCAACCTGATCCTGAGCCACTCGGTCGGTGTGGGAGAACTGGTCCCGAAGGACATTTCCAGGCTCATCCTGCATTTGAAGCTGCATTCGCTGGGACTTGGGTACTCCGGAATCTCACTTTCGACGTTCGATCGTCTGCTGACTTTTGCCGAGCGAGACCTTGTCCCGGCCCTTCCAAGCCGGGGGAGCGTGGGCGCGTCTGGTGATTTGGCGCCATTGGCTCACATGTCTCTTCCGCTGATAGGGTTTGGTTGTTTCTGGGATGAAGAAGGGCGCAGCACGCTTCCGGCCGCCAACGTGTTGGAGAGCGAGCAACTGCGGCCTATTGTCTTGCAGCCGAAAGACGGCCTTTGCCTGATCAACGGCACCCAGCTCATGTCCGCCTACGGCGCCTTCGTCCTGGAAAAGTGCTTTAACCTGGTAAAAATTGCGGATGTAGCGGCCGCGATGAGCTTGGAGGCGTTCCGCGGAAGCCTTCGCCCGTTCGATTCGCGATTCCAGGAGGTGCGCGCTCACCCGGGTCAAGCGGTGGTCGCCTCGAATATCAGCAAAATGCTCCAGTCGAGCGAAATCATGGAATCGCATCGCAACTGCGGTCGCGTGCAGGATCCGTACTGCCTGCGTTGCGTGCCTCAGGTGCACGGCGCAGCCCGGGATGCACTCGGATTCGCGGCCCGAACCGTCGAAACCGAAATCAACTCCGTGACCGACAACCCACTGGTTTTTGACAACGGAGACATCTTCAGCGGAGGCAACTTCCACGGTGAGCCTCTCGCTCTCGCCTTGGACTTCGCCGCAATCGCCCTTGCGGAGCTCGCTTCGATTTCCGAGCGCCGGATTTACCTGCTGCTCGAGGGGCACGACGGCTTGCCAAAGCTGCTCATGAGAGAGACGGGAATCAACTCAGGATTCATGATGCCGCAATATACGGCGGCCGCGCTCGTATCCGAGAACAAGGTTCTGTGCCATCCGGCGTCGGTTGACTCCATCCCCACCAGCCTTGGGCAGGAGGACCACGTCTCGATGGGCAGCGTGAGTGCGCTCAAACTGCTTCAGGTGTTTCGAAACGTCGAACACGTCCTGGCCATCGAGGTATTCACTTCCGCTCAGGCACTCGACTTCCGTCAACCGCTCAGGCCGGGGCGAGGAGTGGAAATAGCGCACGGCCATATCCGGTCCCTGATTCCTCATCAGGAAGCCGACCATCTTCTGGGTGATGACTTGAGGCGATGTCTCGAGGTGCTCCGTGGTCGTTCCCTGGTCCAGACCGTCGAGACCGAGCTGGGGGATTTGAACTGAATGCCGAGGCTCGTGAACATCGGTCAGCTTGTCCGTTGCCTGGACGCCGGTCCTCAGGATGAGATCCACACGATCAAGGATGCATGTCTCGAGTGGGAGGGCGACCGCGTCACGTGGGCCGGGCCGACCCGCCGGGCGGACCCCGAACACCCCGCCGGCGAGTTTGACGCAGCTGGGAAGACCGTTATCCCCGGCCTGATCGATTGTCATACCCACCTCGCTTTCGGAGGCTGGCGGGCCGAAGAATTCGAGCAAAGAATCCGCGGTGCGTCCTACCAGGAAATCGCCCGGCAAGGTGGAGGGATCAGCAGGACGGTCCGGCAGACGGCCGCGTTGACCGAAGAGGAGCTGTTTGCGCGGTGTTCCGATTTCCTCACCGAGATGAGTTCTCTGGGAATCACCTGCGTTGAGTGCAAAAGCGGTTACGGGCTGTCCTCGGATCAGGAGCTGAAAGCGCTTCGGGTCTACCGACGTTTGGCAGTTGCACAGGCGGTCGGCATCGTTCCAACGTTTCTGGCTCACATCGTGCCGTCCGGGCGGACGAACGACCGAGCGCAGTACGTGAAGGAGATATGCAACGAGACGATCCCCGCGATCGCCGATGAGGGGTTGGCTGAGATCTGCGACATTTTCGTCGAGGATGGTGCGTTTACGCCTGATGAGGCTCGGTTGATTGCCGGTTCGGCCCGTGGACGGGGACTGGCAATCAAGCTCCACGCCGATCAGCTGACCGATGGCGGGGGTGCCCGCCTGGCCGCTGAGCTCGGGGCCCTGTCGGCGGATCACCTGGAGATGATGTCGGAAGCTGGGCTCGAACACCTGGCCCGATCTGCGGTCGTCGCCGTGAGTCTGCCTCTCGCGAGTCTGTACCTGCACAATCGTCCGCTTTGCGCCCGAAGGCTCATGCAAGCGGGGATACCAGTCGCGGTGGCGACGGACTTCAACCCCGGCAGTGCCCCGTCATTTCATTTGCCCCTTGCCATGATGCTCGCCTGCACGCTTCAGCGCATGACGCCGGCTGAGGCGTTAAAGGGAGCGACGATCTACGCTGCCCGGGCAATCGGGCGCGCGACCGAGCGCGGGTCTCTCGAGCCGGGGAAGCGGGCGGATTTCGCGATCATCGATGCACCCGACGTACTCCACTGGCTGTACCATTTTCGAGCGAATGCGTGTCGGGCTACTTTCATCGGGGGGGCTCAGGTTTACGGCGAGCCCTTGTAGATCCGACTTTCAAGTCGGACTTGTCCTTCTACGGTAATGCATGAATCGGGCGAGTAAATGCTGAACAAACCGGAAGTTACAATGCCGGCCAGGCATCCGGATGATCTTCGGATAGGTCATCTTCTGGGTGTCGCGCAACCGAAAGATGAGCAGTGCCGGGTCGTTATCGTTGGTTTCCCGGTCGACGAGGGCGTTAGAAGGAACGGCGGCAGGCCGGGCGCCGCGGCCGGTCCCGATGCCATCCGGGCCCGCCTGTATGCGTTGGCCCCCGATGCCCGCAACCCGGAACCATTTGTGGCGCTCTTGTCGATGACCAGGGACCTTGGAAATCTTGCGGCCAGCAGCGATCTGGAGTCCGATCAAAAGGAACTTGGCCGGGTGCTGGCTCCCTGGATTTCGAGAGGCGCCGTCCCGGTCGTGCTGGGAGGCGGGCACGAAACCGCCTACGGTCATTTTCTCGGCTACGTGGAGGCGGGGTGCTCGGCTGTTGAAATCGTCAACTGGGACGCGCACCCGGACGTCAGGGAATTTCGAAACGGGCTCGGGCACTCGGGTTCACCTTTTCGCCAGGCGCTCTGCCATCCTTCGAATCTGTGCCGAAGGTATACCGTCGCGGGCCTGCTTCCGCAGAGTGCGGCGAGCGCGCATGTGGCCTTCATTCGGGAGGGGGGCAACCGTGTTTTTTGGCGGAACGAGCTAAACGGCGAGAAGATTTCTGCGATCTACGCGGGCGAAACCCCTCATCTGGCGGTCAGTTTCGATCTCGATGCCGTCGACGGCGCCTCGGCGCCTGGCGTGAGTGCCCCGTCGGTCGACGGTCTCCCGGCACAACTGTGGCTGGAAGCAGCGTACCTGGGAGGCCTGTGTCCCAGAGCCACCTCCTTTGACCTGTGTGAGTTGAATCCCCGCTTCGATGTCGATGGTCGAACGGCCCGGTTGGCAGCGCTGACGGTCTGGGAGATCCTGCGCGGGCTCGCAACTAGGATTTATCCGCAGGTCCGACTGTAGATCCGACTTCCAAGTCGGACTCTTCGCAGAGGGGGCAACATCCAGCCAAGGCATGCCGATGTCCGACTTGGAAGTCGGACCTACGCCGGAAAATTCCAGCGCTCACTCCCTATCGTTACACTTCTTCCAGCTGCGCCGTGAAGTGACGCAGGTAAGGGCTTTCGTGGACGATGCGCAGCCCGGTGATCTGTTCTCTCCGTTTGTAGATCGAGATGATCGCCTCCGCGACGTAGCTCATGTGCATCGAGGTGTAGACTCGTCGCGGGACCGCGAGTCGCACCAGCTCGAGGTCCGGATAGGTTGTCTCGCCGGTTTCCGGGTCCCTCTGTGCGAACATGAGGCTGCCGATCTCGACGCTTCGGATGCCAGCCTCCCGGTAGAGGGCTACTGCGAGCGCCTGACCGGGGAACTGGTACTGCGGGATGTGCGGCAAGAAATCGCGGGCGTTCAGGTAGACCGCATGGCCTCCGGTCGGTTTGATGATCGGCACCCCTGCGCGGTCCAGCTGCTGTCCCAGGTACCGGATCTGGCCCACTCGGAACCGGAGATAGTCCTCGTTCAGCACTTCTCGAAAGCCTCGTGCCATGGCTTCCAAGTCACGTCCCGCCAGGCCGCCGTAGGTTGGGAACCCCTCGATAAGGATGAGCAGATTAGTTACGCGTCCCGCCCAGTCGGCGTTGTTGGTGGCAAGGAAGCCGCCGATGTTGACCAGGCCGTCCTTCTTGGCGCTCATCGTGCAGCCGTCCCCGTACGAGAAGAGCTCCTGGGCAATCTCAAGTATTGAGCGGTTCGCGTAGCCGGGCTCTCTATCTTTGATGAAGAAGCAATTCTCGGCAAAGCGGCAAGCGTCGAAGAACATGGGGATCCCGTGACGCTGGCACACCTCGCGGGTTTCCCGGATATTTGCCATGGAGACCGGTTGTCCCCCTGCTGAATTGTTCGTGATGGTCATCATTACGAGCGGGATCTTCCCTCGCCCGTGTTTCTGGATGAGGTCTTCAAGGGCCTGGACATCCATGTTGCCTTTGAATGGCTGTTCGGTATGCGGATCGCGTCCGGCGGGGTTGAGGAGATCGACGGCCATGCCACCGTTGTGCTGCACGTTGGCCCGGGTGGTGTCGAAATGTGTGTTGTTTGGAACCAGGTCGCCAGGCTTCAGCACCACGGAGAACAGGAGATTTTCAGCCATTCTTCCCTGGTGAGTTGGAATGATGTGACGGAAGCCGAAGATCTCCCGCACGGCCGCTTCGAAATTGAAGTAGTTTCGGCTGCCTGCGTACGATTCGTCACCCACCATCAGGCCGGCCCACTGATTGTCGCTCATTGCCGACGTCCCGCTGTCCGTCAGCAGATCGACGAGGATGCTGTCCGCAGGGATGTTGAACAGGTTGAAGCCTGCTTCCTTGATGATGCGATCCCGCTCCTCGCGGGTCGTGCTGCGCAGTGGCTCAACGACTTTGATCTTGAATGGCTCGAACGGGAAGTCCATATGTAGCGGTTATTGTATACTTGCGCCCACTGCGTTGCCACAGGTCAACCGGACCGCGTAAGTGTAAGGAGAGAGGCATGGATTCATTCGAAAAACTCGGGCAATTCTACTTGGGCAAGCTGTTCGACTTGAATGCCGGATCACGACTCGACGAGTACCTGATGTACGACTCGCGTGACCTGGTCACGCACTCAGTCGTAGTCGGGATGACGGGCAGCGGCAAGACCGGCCTGGGGATCGGAATCCTCGAGGAGGCGGCGATCGACAACATCCCCGCCATCGTCATCGACCCGAAGGGGGACCTGGGCAACCTGCTTCTCACTTTTCCGCGCCTCGAGCCAGGCGATTTTCAGCCGTGGGTAGCCGAGGATGAAGCGACTCGAAAGGGAATACCTGTCGAACAGTATGCGGCAGAGCAAGCAGAGGCTTGGAGGAAGGGTCTCGCTGATTGGGGCCAAACGCCGGACCGCATCACGCGCCTGCGGGAATCGGCTGAATTCGACGTCTATACTCCCGGAAGCACCGCCGGTCTGCCCGTTTCTATTCTGAATTCGTTTTCCGCACCGCCACGCGCGGCTTCTGTCGACATGGACCTGTTGCGCGAGCGCATCATCACGACTGTCTCGGGACTTCTCGGACTGATCGGGATTGATGCCGATCCGCTACAGAGCCGCGAGCACATCCTGCTCTCGAACATCCTCGAAAACTCTTGGACGACGGGCCGCGACCTGGACCTGGCTCAGCTCATCCAGATGGTCCAGTCGCCACCGATCGCGCGAATCGGGGTATTCGACCTGGACTCTTTCTATCCTTCCAATGACCGGCTGCGGCTCGCGATGCAACTGAACAACCTGCTGGCTGCCCCTGCTTTCAGCGCCTGGATGGAAGGCGATCCGCTGGACATCGATCGTTTCCTTTACACTCCGGCGGGCAAACCGCGGATTTCCATTTTTTCGATCGCTCACCTTTCCGACGCCGAACGGATGTTTTTTGTCACGCTCCTCCTGAATCAGGTCCTTGGATGGATGCGTGCACAGCCCGGCACTTCGAGCCTCCGGGCACTCCTTTACATGGATGAAATGTTCGGATTCTTGCCTCCGGTGGCTCAGCCTCCTTCGAAAAGGGCGCTCCTGACCATGTTAAAGCAGGCCCGTGCCTTCGGCCTCGGGCTCGTGCTCGCGACGCAGAACCCCGTCGACCTCGATTACAAGGCACTGGCCAACGCGGGTACCTGGTTTATCGGGCGACTGCAGACCGAACAGGACAAAGACCGCCTTCTGGCCGGTCTGACCACCGCGGCCGCGAGCTCAGGCAGCGGCGTTGACTCGGCACGCTATGCGGACCTGCTGTCGCGGCTCGCCAAACGAGTGTTCCTGATGCATAACGTTCATCGCGCCCAGCCCTCGCTGTTCCAGACTCGCTGGACGCTATCGTATCTGCGTGGGCCGATGACGCGGTCGCAGATCAAGCAACTCATGGATCCGAGGAAGGACGCGCGTGCCCCGCTCGAGATCACGCCAGCGGTTCAAACCCCGGGCTACGGCGCGTCGAGGATGCAGGCATCTTCAGCGCGACCTACTGTCCCGTCGCAGTGGCAGGAGTTCTTTGCCCCGGTCAAATGCGTGGGCGGTCCGGAGGTCTCCTATCAGCCTTATCTCTTCGCAGCCGCTCGGGTGCACATCATTGATTCGCGCACCGGGATCGGCCAGGCGCAGGACCTGGCCCACGGACTGCGCGTGGAAGAGAATAACCTCTCGTTGATATGGGATCAGGCGCCCGCCCTGGGCGTGAATCTTGACGAGCTTGCGCCGCTGCCACTCCCGGGAGTCGCTTTTGCACCGGTGCCGCTTGATCTGCTCTCCCGCCTTCGGCCGGCCGATGTGGAACGCACTTATCGTGACTTTCTGTTTCGCGCGTCAGAAATCCGGGTCTGGAAGAGTAACGTCTTGAAGATGACCTCCCAGCCGGGAGAGTCGGAGCGTGACTTTCGAATTCGCCTCACTCAGCTCTTTCGTGAACGGAGGGACTTCGAGCTCGATCAGATGCGTCGGAAATACAGCGGGCGACTGGATACATTAGCTCGCCAGGAAGCCCAGGCGCTCGCGGACCTGGAGCGCCAGTCTCAGCAGTACGAGCAACAGAAGATGCAGACGTATATCTCGGTTGGGAGCTCGGTCCTCGGTGCACTCTTCGGATCGAGGCGAGGCGGAACCATCGGCCGCGCTACGACGGCGGCACGCGGAGCGGGGCGGATGTCCAGAGAGCGTCAGGACATCGGTCGCGCTGAATCGCGTTTGGAGGACGTGCGACAGAAGAGACGGATACTCGAGGATGAGATGCAGGCCAACCTCCAGTCGATCAGCGGCGGGCTCGATCCGCAGACCGAGATGCTCCAGGAGATCCTGGTCCGCCCGAAGAAGAACGACATCCTGATCCGCGCCTGGGGAATCGTCTGGGTGGCGGAGTAGCACGCTCCCCGAGCTCACTGCCGTTCGCTTTCGTGCGCGGCTCCATTCGATCTCGCCCTCCGCACGACATCAGCCCATAACGAGTCCGTCAATACCTGTGGGCCGAACGCACTTCTCCGACCTTATGCAACACCCTCGCAGCGCTGTGCCGCGGGCACCTTGCCGGTCACAACCTCCTGCGCAGCAGCAGGCTATTGAGGACGACCGTCACGCTGCTGAACGCCATGGCGAGCGCGGCCAGCGCCGGGTGCAGAGCTCGAAAGATGCTGGGCACCCAGTCAAGCGGATAGAGGGCTCCGGCCGCTACGGGGATCAGGACCACATTGTAGAAAAATGCCCAGAAAAGGTTCTGCTTGATCGTTCGCAGCGTCGCTCGGCTGAGCTCGATCGCCTCCGGAACCGATCGCAGGTCACCTCGCATCAGGGTAACGTCGGCGCTCTCCATCGCGATGTCCGTTCCGGTGCCCATTGCTATCCCGACGTCGGCCTGGACTAGCGCGGGCGCGTCGTTGATTCCGTCTCCTACCATCGCCACCAGCCCCTGCTGCTCCGACTGCAGCCGGCTGATCTCCGCCGCCTTATCCGCAGGAAGGACTTCGGCGAGAACGCTGCGGATACCCACCTCGCGGGCGATCGCCTGGGCTGTTGCCCGGTTGTCCCCGGTGATCATGGCCACCTCGAGGCCTTGGGCTTTCAGGCGCGCAATGGCCTCCTTGGCACCCGGCTTTACGGTGTCGGCTATGGCCAGCAAACCAATCGCCCCCTGGTCGACTCCAACCCAGACAACCGTTTTTGCCTGGCCCTGGAGTTTTTCAGCCTCCCGCGCGAGCCCGTCAGGCTCGACACCCTGCTCCTCGAGCAAGCGGGCTGTTCCAATGACCACCCGGTGTTCAGCGACCGTCGCCGTGATACCGCCGCCGGAAATGGCACGGAAGCTCTCGGGCCTCAGAAGGGGGAGGCGGCGCTCTTCGGCAGCTCTGACAATCGCCTGCCCAAGAGGGTGCTCGCTACCGCGCTCAGCTGAAGCAGCCAATCGGAGGACAATGTCCTCCGCGCTTGCGGAGTCGATACTGAAAGCTTGAGCGATCGCCGGCGAAAGGGCGTGGACAACATCGGTGACGGCTGGGTGGCCTGTTGTAATCGTCCCCGTCTTGTCGAGGACAACGATTTTTGTTTGGTGCGCCAGCTCCAGCGCCTCGCTGTTTTTGAAGAGGATGCCCTTCTCGGCGCCCCTTCCGGTCCCCACCATGACGGCTGTCGGGGTCGCGAGCCCGAGCGCGCACGGGCAGGCAATCACCAGGACGGCGACCAGTCGGATCAAGGCCGGGGTGAAGCCGCTGTCCATGACCAACCACCAGAAGCCAAATGTCACCGCGGCGATCAAGATAACCACCGGCACGAAGATCGAGGCAACCCGATCAGCAATCCGCTGGATGGGGGCCTTGCTCCCCTGTGCGTCCTGAACGAGTCGAATGATCTGGGCCAGGGCGGTCTCCGCGCCGACGCGGGTCGCCTCGAAATAAAGTACTCCCTGCCTGTTTATCGTCCCAGCCGTGATGCTGCTCCCTGCCTTTTTGTCAACGGGCATGCTTTCGCCCGTCAGCATGCTTTCGTCGACCGAGGACGAGCCCTCCTGGACGATCCCGTCGACCGGAATTCGCTCACCAGGGCGAACGACAACCACGTCACCCGGCATGACGTCATCGATTGGCAGCTCCTTCTCGACCCCGTCCTTCACCACCAGGGCGGATCGGGGCTGCATGCCCATAAGTTGCTTGATCGCGGAGCTCGTCCGAAGCTTCGCACTTGCCTCAAGCAGCTTCCCGAGCTTGATCAGCGTGATGATCAATGCCGCGGTCTCGAAGTACAGGTGCTCACCGAGGCGTGCCGATCCGAGGGTAAGGGCAACGGTGACCGGCAAGCTATAGAAGTAAGCGGCCGAGGATCCCATGGCGATCAGCACGTCCATGTTCGCCGAGCCGTTGCGGAGGGCTTTGAAAGCACCGACGTAGTAGTCCCAGCCGACATAGAACTGAACCGGGGTGGCCAAGAGCAGAAACAGCCAGTTCATCCAGAGGGCATGCGCCCAGTGCCCGAGAAGCCCGAAGTCCCGAGCCATGCTCAGGGCGAACAGGGGAAGCGTAAAGGCGACGCCGACGAGGAACTTGCGCTTCTGTCGGGCAGCTTCCCGTTCCCGGGCCGCACGTTCGACGTCCTCGAGCTCCCCGCGCTCGATTTCCAACACGCCATAGCCGGCATCTTCGATCGCCTGGACGATCGCGGCTCGGCCGGCGGTCCCGGGGATGTACTCGACCGTCGCCCGTTCGGTCGCAAGATTCACCGTCGCTGCAACGACTCCGGGGACCCGGCGATTCAGGTTTCGTTCAATCGTCGCCGCACAATTGGCGCACGTCATACCGGTAACGGGTAATTCGAGGCGGGCGATCGGGACCTCATAGCCCGATGTGCGAATCTGCTCGACGATGGTCCGCTCGTTCACCTTGGACTTATCGAAAGCGATCTTCGCCCGCTCGGTCGCGAGATTGACGGCCACTTCCGAGATCCCCTCGAGGCGGCGCAAGTCCCGTTCGATCGTGTTGACGCAATTTGCGCAACTGATTCCGGTAATGGGGACAGTGATCTCAGTGGTTGCCATGCGGCGGGTAGTTGATTTCCTCCAGCGTCTTCTGGATGTCCTGCCAGCGCGTCTGCGGGTCCTGCCACTCGACGGTGACCTTCTTCGTGGCGATGTCGACATCCACGCGGATGACCCCATCGACATCGGCCAGCTCTCGCTTAATCGTGTTTGCGCAGTGCTGGCAGCTGATATTGGGAATTGTGACGGTTCTCGTGGCCATCCCTCTATTTAAACACGATTGACCGC
The DNA here is from genome assembly GCA_964421755.1 of uncultured Acidobacteriota bacterium. GTDB lineage: Bacteria > Acidobacteriota > UBA6911 > RPQK01 > RPQK01 > CAVUUN01. The sequence goes on along the minus strand of CAYQYP010000435.1, from coordinate 11,204 downwards.
CTGTCGCCGCCTGTCGCCCCCTTGTTCAAGCGTGCCGGGCGTGTTACAACAATAGTTATATTTACGACTCCGTTAACAGCAGGCGTCCTGTCTGCTCGCTCGGTTTGCTAGACGAGGAGGTCCACTTTGAGAACCGTTTGTCGCCAGGCGCTCGCCTGCCCGTTTGTCGTTTTGCTGATCCCCTTGCTGGTGATTGTCCCGCTTCCGGCGCAGCAGCCGATACCTGCCCACAAATCTCACGATTCGCATGACGAACGTGCGCTGATGGAAAACCCGGCCCATGCCTCGGCGCAAATTGCGCCTCTGCTGGCCGGGCTCGGAACTCATCATCATCCGGTCACTACGAAATCGCCCCGGGCCCAGTTGTTTTTCGACCAGGGACTGAAGCTCGCTTACGGATTCAACCACCAGGAGGCCTTGCGTGCCTTCAAAGAGGCCGCGCGGCTGGATCCTGACTGCGCAATGGCCTATTGGGGATGGGCTTTGGCCTTGGCGCCGAACCTGAATTTGCCCATGCAGGAGTCGGTGGCCGCCCAGGCATTCGAGGCGGCCCAATTGGCCCTTTCGAAGATCGACAAGGTGTCCGACCAGGAGGCCGGATACATCCGGGCGGTGGCCAAACTGTTCGTCATGGGAAACAAGCCGGACCGAGCGTCCCTCGATCTCGCGTACGCAGATGCGATGCGTGATCTGCACGCCCGCTATCCGGACGATCTGGATGCGGCCACTCTCTACGCGGCCGCGCTTATGAATCTCTCGCCGTGGGATTACTGGACGAAGGATGGCCGGCCGAAGGAGAGAACCCCCGTCATTCTCGCGACTCTTGAAAAGGTGCTCGAAAAGGATCCGGATCACGAGGGTGCCCTCCACTACTACATCCATGCGGTGGAGGCGGCCAATCCGAAACGAGGCGAGCAGGCGGCCGACCGCCTGAACGGGCTCGCGCCCGGGGCGGGACACCTGGTCCACATGCCCTCGCACATCTACATCCAAACCGGCCGCTACCGGGACGCCATGGAGGTGAACATTCTTGCCTCCCAGGCAGACGAAGGCTATATCACGCAATGCCGCGCGCAGGGGATCTATCCACTCGCGTACTACCCGCACAACGTACACTTTCTGGCCTGGGCGGCCATGATGCTCGGTGACAGCCGGGCATCCTTGGAGGCGTCACGCAAAGTGGCGTCCAACGTACCGAAGGACTTCAAAGAGGACGCTTGGGCGATTTACCAGACGTTCCTCAGCATGCCGCTGTACTCGATGGTGAGGTTCGGGCAGTGGGACGGGATCCTCGCCGAGCCCGTCCCGCCGGACACTTTGCGGTTTCACAAGGGAATCGCGCATTACGCACGGGGCCTTGCCTTTCTGAGAAAAGGCGAGCAACAGTCGTTTGCAGGTGAAGAGGCAGGCCTGCGGAAAATACTGACCGATCCCGAGACGGCCAAGAACCTGGTCGGTTTTTCGAATGCCGAGGCCATCCTCGGCATCGCTCACAGAATCCTGCTGGGAGAGCAAGCCGCCGCCGCCAAAGATTATCCGAAGGCGATCAGTCTCCTGGAGAAGGCAGTCCGCATGCAGGACGGCCTCATGTACACCGAGCCGCCGGACTGGTATTACCCGGTCAGACACAGCCTCGGCGCGGTCCTGCTCGAGGCCGGGTTGCCTAAAGAGGCGGAAGTGATCTACTGGCAGGATCTGAAGCAATTTCCGGAGAATGCCTTCTCACTGTACGGGGTATGGCAAAGCCTGAAGGCACAGGGGCGGGAAGCCGAGTCGGCTGCGGCCCGGAAGCGGTTTGAAACCGCGTGGGCCTATGCGGACAAGGAGTTGCCGGCCTCGCGCTGGTGAGGGAGCAGCTCTTCAGAGCCCGCACTAGCGCGGCTGTTGAATAAGGTCGGAAAAGTGCGTTCGACCGACAGGTATTGACGGACTTGCTATGGGCTGATGTCGTGCGAAGGGCGAGATCGGATGGAGCCGCGCACGAAAGCGAACGGCAGTGAGCGAGAGTAAGCGGACCACCAATCATCCGCTAAGTCGAGACATTTAAACACGAAGCAGTGGAGCTTGTCAGGTGGTCCGCTTACTCTCGCTCGCTTCTCTCGCTCTCGTGTGCGGCTCCATTCGATCTCGCCCTCCGCCGCGAACTCGCCGGTCTGACTGCCTATTAATAGAAGAGTGAACGATTTCAACGCGCTCGCAAGTTCACTTTCAGGTCAGCTTCGTCCCGAGCATTGCGCTTGGCGCTCTGCGCCCCGTGCGGTCGACCGTCACAACCTGATAATTGTGCTGGTCGCCTTTTGTTTTTCGGTCCTCGAATTCGAAGGGCTTCTTGGTCGTCTGCGGTTTGTGGTCAACGCTCGCGAGGACCTTGTTATCTCGCAGAATCTCGTAGCGGACGATCGGTTCATCCGATGCGTAGGCCGTCTGCCAGGACAGCCGCACGATTCGATTTCCGCCCCGATTCTCCGCTTGCGCCGCGGCGTCCCGCGGGGCCCCAAGCGGCTGCTTTTCGAGCTGGAACCAGTTGGTCTTCCCTTCGCGCGCCTTAAGGGCGAGGGTCTCGACTTCCCTGCGATCGCCTTGAGACAGCGACTCGGCGCGTAATTGTGCCGCAGACAGGTTTTGCTCCAGTTGGCACAGATTTCCGGTCGAATCGATACGGCCGATTCCGATGATGGCTGTGGCGATCCCTGGCGTTGAAAGCGAGTACTCGACGAGCGGCCGGCTCGGCAGTTGCTGGGTTCCCACTGTCTGCACGACTTCCTGAGGGCCGCGCGTCCAGTGCGGTTCCTTTGTGTACATGGCGCCGTCGGCAAAGACCTTCATTGCAATGATCCCGACGTTTTTCGCCTTGGCCACCGGGATTGCGTTGTACTGGTGACTCAGGTAGCGGCGATCGTTCGCGTTGATCGCGATAAGCATGGTGTCGATGACACCACGCTCGTCTCTCTGCAGACATTCCATCATGACCGGCGAGGAGATGTGACCGGTGATTCCGATATGCCGGATGAGCTTCTCCTGCTTCGCATTCAAACCCGTCAGGTTCGTCCCATCGCGAAAATCCACCAGGGCCGCCAGCGCACCGATGCGTTCCGCGCTCGGGTCGGGCCCGTCGAGTCCTGCGTAAATCGCATCGACTTCGGCCATGGTGTTGAGGTTGTGAATCTGGAACAGGTCGAGGTAAGCGCCCTGCGGGTAGTTTCCCTGGCCGTCGCCGAAAATCAGCGAAAGCGTTCGTCTGAGGTCGTCTACCGCCTTCGAGCCAGCCGGCCCCTGGGAGCGGTCGGGGACTCCCGTGGTGCTCCCCTTGGCGTGCCGCACCATTGTCTTGCTCGCGAGGTGAATCGACCGCCGCCGCTTCTCGTTGTAGTTGGGCAGTCCCGGTACCAGGTTGAGAGCGCGGAACGCCTTGCCGAAATTCTCTTGGCTCGGTCCGTAAACGTTAGACGTGTCCAGGTACGTAATTCCGCGGTTGACCGCTTTGACGATGATCGCGACCGGGTCGATACCATCGGGGGTCCACTGGAGCGAGGCCTGCCCGCCCAGCCCCAGGGTGGTCACCTCAAAGCCTGTCCGACCGAGAACCCGGGTCATCGGCTTGACGACCCCCACCTTGCCGAAAGCCAGATACGGTGCCACCAGACACGCGGCGCCGGTTGCGGCGGTATCCTTCAAGAACTGCCGACGGGATAGATCCTTTGCCATGACAGACTCCCTTCTCGCCTTGTGGCGTGCTGTGCATCACTTAGCCACGAAGAGCCGGCAAGGTCAAGAATGAATGCGGAATGCGGAGTGCGGAATGCGGAATTTAGAACGAAGAGAGGGGGGCGGAATGCAGAGTGGGGCTTTACTCCGCATTCCGCATTCGGTTATTCCCCGAAGTGCAGAACCAGGCCGGCGGAGAGCCGGACGGTATCCGCGGTGTATTCCCCTGGCTTGCGCAGAATCAGGTAGTCGGCTTGGAGAACCCGTATGGCTCCTCCGTCGCTGAAACGCCAGTCAATGCCCCCGCCGACCGTGAACGTCACTCCCCAGTCGTGGATCTGTACGCGCGAGAAACGGCCCGCCCCGATCATTCCGCGGAAGAACGGCTGAAGTGTAGCGCCGGGGACCAGGATAAGCTGCGGGCCAACCTGGACGACGTGCAGAGATTCTCCGATATCCAGATTCGGAATGGAGTTGTAATGTCCGCTGGAGTCAACCAGAAACTGAAGCCTCGGAGCCAGGCCAAGTGCCAACGCGCCATTCCAACCGTGCCGGTTGACCTGGACGTCGATGTCTCTGAGGTAAGAGTAACCTCCGAAGATGCTCGACTCCTGTCCATTGGCCGTACCCGCAGTGAGGAGAACCGCCAGAAAAGAGACAGCAAGAGCCACCCGATGAAAAGCGATCATGCACACCTCCCGTGCAAGAAGTTCGAGCGGTAAAGCAAGCTCTACTGATAGGGTTTTCCGGCGCCCCAAAAAGAGAATCTCTAGTCAATCATGACAGAAGAAGCAACAAGCGGCAACTTTCTGCCGAAAGCTTGGTGACGGCCAGTCTCCGGGCGGCGCTTCATCGAACGGTGAGCTTGGCGAGCTCTTGCCTGATGAGCGGGTTTTCGGGAAATTGGCGGGCAAGCTCCTCGAGCAGGGTGGCCGCCTCTTTGGTCCTTTTCTCGCGGAGGTGTATCACGGCGAGGAGAATCTTTGCGTAGGGGCCGAAGTAGCGCCCCTTCTCGGCAACTTCGCGCAGCTTTGCGACTCCGGCCTGCTTGTCTCCCTCCACCTGGTCGAAGCGAATGAACCACCGAAGGAAGAAAGGAAGGCTGCCGACGACGTACTCGATCGTGCCAACCGTGTGATGTGCGTCGTAGAAGGGCGGCTTCTTCGCAAGCAACTTCTGCGCGTAACTGTTGGCCTGGCGCGCCATTTTGAGGCCGCGCCAGCGGCGGCCTTCTACAAAGGCCGTGTAGTCTGTCTCCACGCCTGCCGCCATGCACATCGCGAACAGCGCATTGGTATCATCCGGATCCACAGCCAGTCGCACGGCCGCGCGTTTGCGTGCCTGCTCCAGAGCCTCGAATAGCTTGACTCTCAGGGCGGCGTCCGGTTTCAGTTTGCGCTTCCCGGCCAGTCTGTCATCCGTGAAAAATTCCGTCTGGAGAATCTGCAGGCGGTACATTTCGGCGAACAGTAACGTTCCGGCGGTGACCGCGTAGCCAAGGGGGTCATCCGGCTGCTTCTTGCTGTAATCGGCCAGGATTGTTTGCGCTCCGGGAAAATCAAAGTTGTAGAGGCGCAGAAAAGCCCGGTCTATCGCCGGGAGAGCTACGAGCTCGACTTGTCCGCCTGCCGGTTCATCAGCGGCCATGCAGGCAACGACGAGAAGACTGAAAGCCAGGATGGATAAACACGCTCGTCTCATGTGTCGTTCGCTGCGCCAACTGCCAAACAGCATGTAACTCCTATGCCCGAGGCTGGGGACATTCGGGGCCGGGAACAAGAACAGGCCGAAGCAGTTTATACTCGGAAGATTGAGGTTTCTATGAAATTCCTGTCCTGTGCCTTTTGCACTCTCCTGTTCCTCCCGGCGCTCGGTCAAACGATGTCGATCGAGGAGTACGAGCCGAAGTCGACGCTTGTCGTGCCGGAGCACATCGTCACCCGGGCGAAGCACCCGTTTATTGATGTCCACAGCCACCACAGGTCGATGACCCCGGAGAACCTCGATGAGCTGGTCCGCGACATGGACGCGATGAACATGGCCGTCATGGTCAACCTGAGCGGCGGGTCTGGCGAGGCTTTGAGGCGCAACATGGCCGCCATCAACGCTCGGCATAAGGACCGCTTCGTCGTGTTCGCCAGCGTCGATTTTTCAGGCATCGACGATCCCTCTTTTGGAACAAGGGCCGCGGCCCAGCTCGAAGAAGACGCGCGAAACGGCGCCCGGGGTCTGAAAATCTTCAAGAACCTGGGAATGAATGTCAGAGATGGGTCCGGCAAGCGGGTTCCGGTCGACGACCCACGGCTGGATCCAATTTGGGCGGCCTGTGCGCGGCTGGGAATCCCGGTGTTGATCCATACCGGTGAGCCTTGGTCTTTTTTTCAACCCCTCGACCGCTTCAACGAGCGTTGGCTGGAGCTGAAACTGCACCCGAACAGGGCGCGGCCCCCCGATCAGTTCCCCACCTGGGAGAACCTGATGGCGGAGCAGCATCGTCTGTTCGCGCGGCATCCGAAGACGACGTTCATCAACGCCCACCTCGGCTGGCTCGGAAACAACCTGGCCGAGCTTGGCCGGTTGCTCGACAAGTATCCGAACGTGCAGACGGAAATCGCCGCGGTCATCTATGAGCTGGGGCGCCAGCCACGCTTCGCCCGCCAGTGGCTGATCCGTTATCAGGATCGGGTCATGTTCGGGAAGGACGCGTGGGCGCCGTCGGAATACCCAACCTATTTCCGGGTCCTCGAGACTGCGGACGAATACTTCGATTACTTTCGCAAGTACCACGCGTTTTGGCAGATGTACGGGTTGGACCTGCCGGACGAAGTGCTTCAGAAGGTCTACTACAAGAATGCCATGCGGGTGATTCCGGGCATCAATCCGAAAGCAGTTGCGACGGGCGGCCGCGAGAGCTTACTGAGGGAAGTTGTGCGGTGAAATGCCTGCCGCCCCGGGGAGTATGAGGCCCTACCAGGCGGGCCCGCCAACCGGGCCGAAAAGCGGCGGATTCTGAACCGCGAATCCGCCCTACGACCACCCAGCGTGCGGAAGTACTCAGTTGTAGGGAGGATTCGTTTTTCAGAATCCGCCGCTTTACGGCCCGGTTGGCGAGCGTCTGCACTCCGTGACAGGTGAAGCGTGGCACGATTGACTGCGCAATTTCTAGCATCTTAGGGCGGCGGGCGCTATAATCCGCTCCGGGTCCCGGGAGGCGGGGGGCTTCCCGGGCTTCGGAGACTATCATGCGCTTCTCCTTGCTTCGTACCGCCTGCCCTGCTCTCTCTCTGCTGGTTTGCTTCTCCGCGGGCTTGCTCGCAGACGGCCCGTATGACCTCGTCCCGGAGCTCGTTACCAACCAGGAGATTCCCGGCCTCGGCGTACTGACCACGTGGTCAGATGTCAAAACCAATGCCGCCGGAGACCTGGTCATCCTTGCTTCGGTGTACCGCGGGTCGACCGGCAGCCCCCCGTTCTTGACGCATGCCGTCTTGCTCAAGCGTGACGGAGTCGTTCGTCCGTTGCTGATCGACGGCGAAGATCTGCCCGACCAGACGGGGAAAGCAGATATTGAGTGGTGGGTGCGCATTGATCTGAGCGACAGCGGGGCTGTGTCGATCCTGTTGCCGGACGACGGAGTACTCTTGCACCAGGGTACGACGCTTCGTTGGGTCGCTCGCAAAGGCATGGCCATCCCCGGGACTTCGCTAACGCTGGCTGCTTTTCAGAGTCTCGCCGTAGCCGGCGACGTCGACTACGCATCCAGGCCATTGATCCTTGGGGGCAACCGCGTTTGTTTCTCGGCGAAGCTCTCGGATGGTTCAGACGGTCTCTTCGTCGCCGACCGGTCGGGCGTGACGCCCGTCTTCCTGGAAGGCGACGTTCTTCCGGGGCGGGGCAGGCGGATGAGCTCGCTCGAGGTCTATGACGCCAAGGTCGCTGACGATGTCCTCATGTTCCGACTCTTGGGCCTGGACTCGGTTACCGGAGAGGGTATTGACTGCATTCTCATTCAGCAAAACGGAACGCTCTCAACGGTCGCGCTCGAGGGCGACCCCTTCGGCGACGACTTCGAAATCAGGACGATCAAGGAGGCAGACGTCAACAGCACCGGGGACGTGATGGTCTCCGTTACCCTCCAGAAAGACTCTGTGCGTGAGAACCGGATTCTGTGCTGGTCCGCCTCTGAAGGACTTCGGACAGTCGTCGACAAATCGACGGTTTTCCCCGGGATGCCCACTGGCGACCCCGGTCCGCCAAATTTCAGCTACCTGGCTCTGTCCGACTCCGGGGCGTTCTCTTTCATAGCCGAATTCGCAGCCTGGTGCGGCATTTACTTGTCCGACGGCAAAGGAATCGAAAAGATTGTTGGCGAAGGAGACCCTACCCCGTTGGGCGGCGTGTTCGATTTGACGTGGACCCACTACGAGGCACCCGGTGCCCGGTTCCCCTTTGGGCAGTTCGCGAACCGAGAGCTGGATATCGCCTTCGAGGCCGAGATCGTCGGAACCGAAGACGAGGGCACGGTAGTCTTCCTTTGGTCGGCCGGCTCGCTCATCCCGATTCCGTTGAAGAACCAGGCGATTGAGGGCATCGATGACCAGCTGCTGTCACGCCTCAATTTCCTACAAATTGCGACCGGTCCCCGTCTGCTTCTCGGCGATTCCTTTTCCGGCGGAGGCGGCTCGGCTCTCGTTTCCGTTGCCGGGGCGGCTCCCAGGATTTCATTCCTCCCGCTTGTGGCATGGGGCAACGCAGAGAATCTCGCCTACCATACCCAGCTGAGCTTCACGAACCACTCGCTTTTCCCGGGAGACGTGGCCCTGGAGTGGTTCTCCCGGTCTGGCCAACCGCTGCACGGGAGCGGGTATCCGGAGTCTCTGTCTCTGCTGCCGGGACAAGTGACGCGGCTCAACCCCTCTCCCTCCGGACTGCCGATGCAAACCGGGTACCTCAAGCTGACCGTCGAGGGTGGCGCCCGGATCTCAGCCGACGCGACGCTCGAGCTGAGGGACGGGTCGCAGGCGATCTCACGAGTGAACATCAGGGCCACGCAGCCTGCAAGGCAGGCCGATCTCCCGGTGGATGCAAGCTCAGGCAGGACGGCGGTTGCTCTCACGAACCGCGGCAGCGGCCTGGTCCGTGCGGTGGTTCAATTGCTCGATGCGGAGGGACGGTCTCTCGACTCCGAGACGATCGACTTTGCGGCTCGCCGACAGTCGAACTTCATGCTCGAGGACTTCTTCGGAGCGCTGCCGGCAACGTTTAGGGGCAGGGTCCGGGTAAGCGCCAGCTCGCCCATCCTGGTTGCTGCGCTTAGATTGCACGGAGTCGAATCTTCAAGCTTGCCGGCTTTTCATGATCCAGGACACCGGCTGCGCAGGTGGGGATATGAAAGTGTGTTCCCGGGGACGGTCACGCAGAACGTCCTCAGCCCGGTTGGAACGTTTGCCTGCGTCGCGGCCGGGCAGAAGCTGGCCGTTCTAAAAGGGGGGCACGTGTACCGCCCACTCGAAGGGGAGGAAGCTGAATTGATCCAGCCCGGCTCTCCTGTGCACCTGATCGGCTTCTGGAAGGATGACGAGCTGCTGCTCGTCGCGTCCGAGTCCACGAATTCGCCCGCCATCTTCTCATGGAAGCCCGGGCAGCTTCTCAGGCTTGTGGGAATCCCGCACGATCTTCCGGATGGCCGTGGATTTCGTGTGGCGGAGTTCCCCGTGCCCAGTTTCAACCCGGGGAGTCGAGGGACGACATTTGCCATAGGAGTATCGACGGACGAGCTCTTTCTCCTGGGTACGGAACAAGGTCCGGACAAATCAGAACTGGTTCTTTATCGCTACGATGGGCAGCTGCATCGGTTGGCTGCTGTGCCTGGTTCGTCGGCCTGGCCGGCGCTCCCCAGCGTTCAGGGCTTTGACTGCCGGGCGCCACACGTCGCTTTTGTTGTCGGCGATGGCGCCTACAGCCAACTGTGGCGTTACTCGGGCGAGCAGCTTGGGATGCCGGCAGATACCGGGACAGCCGAGGGGCGGCTTCGGCGTTTTTTCGATATCAAGCTGACTTCTTACGGACAGGTCTTCTTCTCCGCGGAAATCCAGACGTGGGACCGCGGCCTTTTCAGATTCGAGGAAGGGAGGATCGTGCCAGTCCTGAACTCATCGGTGCGCACGATCCCAAGCTTGCCCGGCTACTCAATCGACTTCTTTGCCGGCTACCAATTCGAAATCAATGCAAGCGACCGTGTAATCGTGGAGGCACAGGCTCGAAACAGCAGTTTCTATTTTTCGACCGTCTTGCTGGAGGCGACCGACAGCACCGCCCCTCCCGCCTTGGTTTTTCCTACACTGCAGGCTCTGGCGGATGGCGAACAGCACGTTGGCGCCTTTGACTGGACCGATGACGGCTCCCTGGTTTTTGGTTACCAGCCGCGTTGGGGCAGCGAGAAGTTGTTGGTCTGGCGCGGCGCTGAAGTCGAGACGATTCTTGACGCCTATCAACCGCTCAACAGCTCCCCGGATCAGCCATCTTCTCTGGTCGACTACATCAGCAAGGTCTGGGCTTCCCCATCGGGCCATGTCTTCTTCGAAGCTGAGGTCGAAGGCGAGGAACCGGGGGGCATCTGGAAGGTCATGCCGGACAACCATCGGTCATACATCCTCCCGGCGGCGCCCGACATCGACGAAAGCGGAATCCAGTATCGGTCGAGCATCACTCTGCAGAACCGCGCAGAGAATGAATCGCGCGTCAGACTCACGCTCGTTGATACCGATGGGCGGGAGGCCGGGAGCGAGGAACTCGCGCTCGCGCCGGGCGAAACGCGCACCGCTTCCAGCGGAGCCGCGCACGCAGCGTCTTCCAGCGGAGTAAGCGGGTTCGCAGGCTGGGCGAGGATCACAGTGCAGGGAGGAGACACGATGGTTACCGAGCGCCTGACGCTCGATCTCGACGGCCACTTTTCGCAGCTCCACCTTGCGCCCGCTACCCCGTTGCGGGAAGTCTACCTGCCCGCTACGCCCGGCTGGAGCAGCGAATCCTCGACAGACTTGATCGGTGTCGCGATTGTGAACCCGTACAATGCGGACCAGGACGTTGTGATCGAGCGGATCGGGGAGGGTCTGGAGATCAAGGAAGCGGTCACGGTGACGCTGCCTGCTTCGGGCCAGCGGGCCTTTTACATTTCCGACTTACTGCCGGACAGCCCCGAGGTGAAGACGGTTCGAATCCGCTCGACCTGGCCAGTCGCGGTCACCGCCCTGAACTGGAGCCCGCTCGGCATATGCCTGCAGCCGGTGTTCTGATATGGAGTGCGGCGGCAAAGGAAGCACTTGATACGTATTTCGGCGACGGCCTTCTGGAGCGCCGACGTCCCGTCCGCACTGGGTTCGCGGGCATCCTGCCCGCCCGCCGGGCATCTTGCCCGGCGTTCTCGGAGATCGCAGCAGATCGAACAACGTCAACGGCGGGCAAGATGCCCGCCGCGCGGACGGGACGTCCGCGATCCC
>CAYQYP010000434.1:0-3072 GCA_964421755.1 uncultured Acidobacteriota bacterium | reverse complement strand
TTAGCGTCGTGTCTGACTGACTTGACCGCCTCCGCACGCGACCACAACAAGTCATAAAATCTCCGGCCGCACTTCAAACAACGAAATGGAGCCAAGAGAACCAAGTGAAGGAGGTAGCGTTCGGCTCGGGTCCTAGCTCGGGAACGAGCAAACTTCGTTCTTCCACAGGCTGGACAACGTCTCATGAATAGCCTTGCCGCATCCTTTGTTCCGCCGCTCTTAGTTCCTTGACCAGGCTTTCAAAACTCCGATCATCTCCGGAGTCGGATGAAAATGAACGACTCTTTGCAGCGGGAACTTGAAGCCCCTGGTTCACCGGTAGATTGCCATTACCGAACCCATAAAAACTTCGGCAGCATGACAAACACTCGAAGTGCTTGAGCGTGACCAGTGGCAAGATTCGGCTCTCGACAAGACCGATCCGGCGTTCACGCACATAAAGACTGCCACACTTAGAACAATGCTTCATGTCTGTGCAAGAAGGATGCTGGGTCTAGAGCCAATTGTAAGAAGCCGGTTCCACGAAGTCAAACTGCCGCAGCCGGGCGGCCGCTTCCGAGCCGCCATGTTCAAAAGCTCTGACCCACCCAGGTTGTCGCAAACGTGATGAACAGAACGATGAGAACCAGCGCGTTAATAACCACACCGATCAAGGCCAGGACGCCGAACACTTTCCAGATTAACCTCTGAGCATCCAGCGCGTGGTCGAGAGCTTGGACCTGCCGTGTAGTCTGGACCACGGTGATCCGTGAGGAGTACCGGTTGAGAAGCGTCGCGAAGCCGGCGACGAGCCCGGCAACGAGGATGTAGGAGAACAGCGCCACGGAACCAACTCCGAACCCGATCCCTGCCCGCACAGTCGTCACAAGGGCCATCAGACCGCCAACCAGGGCAAATCCAGCGCACAGGTAACCCAGTATTGCGAGCAGTCTCACCCATGTGCGCGTCTTTGTGAGGAGCTCGACGGTTCGGGTCGAGACTTCCGAGCCGGCCGAAAATGTCGGGACATTCGCTGGAGCGAGCGCATTCGGGGGAGCGAAAGCCGCCGGGCCATTCGCCCACGAAGCCGCCGGTGAAGCCGGGGTTGCAGCCTGGCCTGGCTCGAAGTTGTACGGGGCGGGCCGGACGGGAGCCGAGGGGCTCGCCTGGTTGGTAACCGGACGAGCAGGCTCGAACGGAGGAGGAGCACCAACGGGCGCCGCAACCGGCTTGGAAACCGCCAGTTCGGGCACCTGATCGGCCGCCGACCACTGCGGCATCGTCTCGTTCCAGACGAAATCGCCCCAATCCAGTTGCCCGCTCGTCAACATCTGGCGGATCGTCGACTCGTTGATCGGTCCCGCCTGGTTCCCGTTCCGAAGATAGTACCAATAGACTGCCATGGCTCCACTCACTTTCCGCGACTGCGCGGGAGATTATTCGTCAAGTGCGACCCCAAAAGCGACACAGACCAATTCTGCGCCTTTCGTGCCTGTTATTTTGTGATACCCGGAAAGGTGTCCGTTCGGAAAGGTGTCGCTGGAAGACCATCCTTGTTCCAGAGGTTGACGACGGGGAAATCCGCCCATCCGTACCTGACCGCGAACGGCTTCGCAACCTGAGGGCTGCTCACCACCACCTTTTTGCCCCGGATTTCGGCCTTGGCCCAGACGAAGTTCCTGTCTTCGCCGCAGATGGCGAAACCCTTGAGTTCCCCGTCTCGCGCTTCCAGACCCTTGTCGACGTTGTCAAAGCTGAGAACAGCCTGGTTGCCTTTAACGGCGAGCTTCATGAATGTGGGCCCGGAACTGATGATGCCCTGACCGTAAGCGATCTTCCGCGCCGCCAAAGCCAGCCGCGCGCCGACAGGCTCCTTTCTGGTCGGGTGGATGTCGTCTTTTTCACCGAGATCCGTTATCACCGCCATGCCGACCTTGGGGAGCACCCTCGTGCTGAGCAACTGCGCCTCGCGCAGTTCCGCCCAGTCGCTGTCGACCGATTTCTCCATGATCTGTTCCAGACTGCGCTTCTTCGATTTGTCGTACGGGGCCAACTGGACCAGCAGAAAAGTGAAATCGCCCTGGCCCCAGTCTTTGCGCCAGTTTCGAATCATGTCAGGAAAGAGCGTCCGGTATTGCTGTGCCCGTCCCGCATTGGATTCTCCCTGATACCAGATCGCGCCTTTGATAGCATACGGGATCAAAGGGTGGATCATACTGTTGTACAGCTCTGTGGGTTTCCACGGAGCCCGAGGCGGTCGGCTGTCGGCGGTCAATTTGCCGTCTTTCTGGTCCTGGTCGAATTTCGCCTTTTCCGATTCGTATCGCTTGATGGTTTCGACAGAAGCGTCGAGGATGTCCCGCTTGTAAGCGGGGTTGCTTTCGAGAACAGCCGCACTCATCCAGACTTCCGCAGGGGACCCGCCCCACGAGGTGTGAATCAATCCCACCGGGACCCCCAGGGCCTTCTGAAGGTCCCGGCCAAAGTAGTACCCGACCGCGGAAAAGTCTGCAGCGGACTCGCTTGTACACTCTCGCCACCCGAATGATCTAAGTTCCTCGAGTGGCTTGTCAGATTTCGATTTTTCCACCGTAAGCAGCCGGATCTTTGGATTGCCGGCGGCGGCGATGGCCGCCTGGGGCTCAAAGGCCCGCTTCAGTTGCCACTCCATGTTCGACTGCCCGCTGCAAACCCATACTTCGCCGACCAGCACGTTTTTCAGCTCGATGCTGTTCTTGCCGGAGACAGTGAGGGTGTCCGGACCGCCCACTGTCAGAGGCTTCAGTCTCGCCATCCACTTCCCCGCGACCGGAGTAGTGTTGACCACCTGGTTTCGGAATTTGACCGTAACGACTTCGCCTTCATCGGCCCATCCCCAAATCGGTACGGCGATCCCGCGTTGAAGCACCATGTTGTCCGAAAAAACAGCAGGGAGGCGGACGTCGGCCACGACCGTTCTGACGAATACCGGAAGAAGAAGCACGATAAAGGCATATGCCGACAGCTTTTTCATGCGCAACGGTATATTACAAAGCAGCCCGGAAGACAAGACGGGGAGACAGGTGGGAGACAAGGAGACTGGGAGACAAGGAG
>CAYQYP010000433.1:0-2101 GCA_964421755.1 uncultured Acidobacteriota bacterium | reverse complement strand
CGCTGCCGAGCCGGCTTCCGAGCAAGGGGACACCGTGGCGCAGGCCGCAGGTGAACCCACGCTCGAGAACTCCGTCGAGGCGGCCGAGCCGGGACCAAAGCGGAGACTTATCAGCTGGAACGAGTATGAAGGTCCGATCTTTACCATCAAGTTCGGCGGCGGTTTTCTGTACGAGATCGCGGGCTACTCTCAGGACGACGAAAGCAAAGAGCAGTTTTCCCTCGAGCCCGACCACAAGACCCGTGATTTTCGTTTCATCCTCAACGGAAGACTTCCCGTCTTCAAGCGGAAGGTCACATGGTGCGCCGGAATCATGTACGACGCCCCGAACGATCAATGGCTGGTCCGGCAGACCGGCATCATGATCGCGGTCCCTGAGCTGCGGGGGCATGTGTTTATCGGTCGTCAAAAAGAGGGATTTTCTCTCAACAAGATCATGGTGGGTTATGACGGCTGGACGATGGAGAGAGCCACGATCAACGATGCAACCATCCCGATACTCGCCGATGGCATCAGGTGGATGGGTTACGTTGAGAAGCACGGCATTCTCTGGAACCTTGGCTACTTCAATGATTTCGTTTCTCACGGCCAATCGTTTTCCTCACATTCCAGTCAGGTCGTCGCACGCCTTGCGTGGCTTCCTATCCGTAACGACAAGGACCTGCTTCACCTGGGCGTGATGGCGCGATACGGCACGCCCGAAGACCACAAACTCCAATCGAGATCGCGGCCCGAAGCATTTCCCGCGCCATACTTCGTCGATACCAGCAAGTTCGACGCTGTCGCAACGCGAATGGGGGGATACGAGTTTTACTACCGAAAGGGCTCGTTACTGTTCGCCAGCGAATACTGGTTCAACAGTGTTAATTCGCAGTCGCAAAGCCATCCCCTGTTCCACGGAGGCGACGTGGCGGTGATCTGGGCGATAACCGGGGAAACGCGCGTTTACAACACCGTGGGAGGTTATTTCCGGGCATTATCGCCCGCCAAGCCCGTGTTCCAAGGAGGCCCGGGAGGCTGGGAAGTCGTGTTGCGATACTCTCGTATAGATCTGGACAGCGGCCCTGTGCGCGGCGGGCAGTTCGGGAGAATCACGCCGATGGTCAACTGGTACCTGTCCGACCATGTGCGGTTGGAGATGGCCTATGGATACGGACACCTCGACCGCTTTGAGCGCGAAGGCAACACGCACTTTTTCCAGAGCCGCATTCAGTTGCAGTTCTAAGCGCTGTCGATGAAGGAATTAACCTATGCGGTTTACCCGATATGGGATTTTTCTATGTCTGGCTCTTCCCGTGGTCTTTGGTTTCAACCTGGGAGCTGCCAACCGGGTCATTAGAGGGACTTTATTCCCAGCACGTGGAGAGACGCAGCTCCCCGATAGAATGACGGTAGCCCTGAGCGGCCAGGGAGCTCTCCAAACCGCTATGAGCTCGGGGGCCGGCTCTTTCTCGTTCGAGAACGTTTCCGAAGGGGAATACCCAAGCTCCCATCACGCACACAACGCGCTTGGAATCGGCTCTACCGGGTCAAAGCGGCTGAAGGAGGTTCGTGAGGAATTGACAAAGGCCGTTGAGATTGAGCCGGACAGCTCCGCGGCGCACCGGAACTTAGGCCTCGTCATGCTTCTCCAAAACGAGCCTGCTGCGGCCATCGGCCCTCTTTTAGCCGCAACAAGTCTTGATAAATCCGACGCCCGCGCGCACGCCTACCTGGGAGAAGCTTACTTCCAGACCGGGCAGCTGAATGAAGCCAGACAAAACTTTGAAAGATGCTTGGTCCTTGATCCGACGGTCGGTGTCGTGGCCTTTCGACTCGGCGAAATTTGTGCACGAACGAGCCGGCACAGGCAGGCTTTGGCCTATTTCAAGCAGGTCCTCAAACAGAATCCGTCACCGGAACTGGCCTCGGCTGCAGAAGCAAACATCGAGAAGCTCCAGTCGATGGTGCATTAGATCGTCGTTACAGAGCCGTGCCCGGAGATGGGTCGGAACGACGCCTTTTGGAGTGCGGTGGCAGAAGGGCATGGCCACCGCACTCGGGAATGGGGTGACCGAGTCCGCGGAATCCGGGCCCCTGCCCTACCCTCGAAGAAGACCCT
>CAYQYP010000432.1:0-20777 GCA_964421755.1 uncultured Acidobacteriota bacterium | reverse complement strand
GAAAGAACCAGGCCGGCGAGGAATGATCCAAGAGCCAGCGAGATGCCGGCCTGCCCCGTCAACCAGGCTATCCCGAGAAACATGAAGACACAGGTGATCAGGAACAATTCCTTGTTCTTCGTCTGAACAATCCCGTGCAAGAGTATCGGGAACAGGTATCGGGCGCCGATTATGACGCCAAAAATGACGGCCACCGACTTGCCGAGGGCCAGCACGAGAGTTGGTGCCGACGGGCCCCCAGCGGCCAGAAACGGGATGAGGATCATGAAGGGAACCGTGAACAGATCCTGAAAGATGGCGACTCCCAAGCCGACCCGCCCATGCATCGATGTCACTTCCCCGCGCTCGACCAGGAGCTTCATGAAAACCGCCGTGCTGCTGATTGCGATCAGCACGCCGTAGACCAGGCTGGAAGCCACCGAGGCACCGAAGAGCCAGGCGATCAGCATGACCAGCCCGGCAGTTCCCACGGCCTGCAGAGGCCCGGCCACAAAGACGGCGACCCGGGTCTCCATCAGGGTCTTCAGCGAGAACTCGAGACCCAGGGAGAACAGCAGGATCATGACGCCGACCGTGGCTAGAGTCTGGACGCTGTCCATGTCGTGGATAAGGCTCAGGCCGAAGGGCCCGATCAAGACCCCGCTGACGAGGAACCCGACGATCGGTGACTGGTTCAGGCGGTGGAACAGGTAAACGACCGGGGCTGCGACTCCGAAAACGATTACGAGGTCTCTGAGAAATTGTAGGTCGTGCATGGGGATTGTCCGGTTCAGTATACCCCGCCGCGGAGAACAGTTTGATTCTCGAAACGAGCGTTCAGCCCGGCAGCTGGCCAGCCGCAGTTGCTCCGGTAGTCCACAGGCCGGACCTTTTGGCTATTGCAAAAACCTTTGACAGCCCTGTTGTGCTCTGGCATAACTCACGCCCGGGGCTCGTAGGGGCAGCTGGTTGTGCCCGGTCTTGTTCGAGAATTCCCAAAGTTGAAGTGCGCATACGCGCTGGCGAACGTTCGGCGTTTTGGGGCAGTGCCGCGCCCGGTGTCCGTACCGTTTTGGCCGCTGAAATGGAACGACGCTACAGGCCGCTCCATCCGCTAGAAGATGGACCCGACGTACGCGTGTATCTCGTCGAGGACACCGTCCTCCAGCGTCGACTGGTGCTCAGACTTCTACATCCAAGTTACTCGGAGGCGGCTAACCGCCGCGGTACCTTTCGGACGATCGAGCGCCGAAAGAACCTGGCAGGCGGTCTGATTCCGATCCTGGACGTTGCCTGGCGAGCGGGTCGGCTTGGACTCGTCACTGAGCGCGTGACCGGCGACCGACTGGCCGAAGTAGTTGAGCGCTGCCAAACGTTCGAGGAGCGATGCGTCCTCGCTTTGCGGCTGACCGAGTCCCTGGTTGCCGCGCACACGAACCGGCTGTTTTACGGATGTCTGAAACCCGCCCGGTTCTTCGTCGATGACCAGCGAATCCTCGCGAATCTGCTCTTGCCGGAGCCGCTCCCGGCTGAACTCCCACCAGCATCCGTTCGGTACACCGCGCCGGAAGTGCTGGATGGTGAGGAACCAGAGGAACGCTCGGACATTTACGCGCTTGGGATGCTGATGTATTGGATCTTTACCGGGCAGGAGCCGTTCCTCGACCACAATCCTGAAAGCCTGCGCCGAAAACAGCGTCTGGCCTATCCGATACCGCCGTCTCAAGCCCACCCGTCTTCGCCCGCCTGGCTGGACAGTTTGATATTCGAGCTGGTCGACAAGGAGCCGGCCAACCGACCAGGCTCGGTAGCCGCAATTTCGGCCAGGCTTGAGGAAAACCTGCCAAGGCGCTGGAGGCGGACACCGGCGCTGACTCAACGGCTGGTCGGTCGCCAAGACGAATTGGCTCAGGTCCTGAGGATCATCGAAAAGCTCGAACCGGAGTCGCCTTCGTTGGTGGCGGTCCTCCAAGGACGGAGCGGATGCGGCAAGACGGCGCTCCTCGACCTGCTGCGCATTGGGTGCGGAGTCTGGCGAAAACGCTGCTTTGTGCTCCCTTCCGGCTCGGCAGGTCGGTGCACGGCGGGACAACTGGAGGATCTGCGCGCCATTACCGAGCGTCCGCTTATCGTGATTGCCGACGACCTTCAGAACCTGAATCTGGACGCCTGCAGTCTGGTCGAAACATTGACTTCCTCGGACGGTGTTCTGGTCTTGGCCGCCTCGAACCCCTCTCACGATTCCTCCGTTTGGGCCCGCCTGCGTCGTAGACTATGCTCGCGCCAGGCCCTGGTCGAAGTCCCGCTGAGAGCCCTGGAGAAACGGGACCTCAAGCAGCTGCTGGAAACGAGTCTGGCTGAATCGGTTGGCGAGGGAATTGTCGAAAAGATGATGGAAGTGTCCGGTGGATTACCAGCGCTCGCCATCGAACACCTGGATTGGCTTCGGGGGACTCGACGCCTGGTGTTCCAAAACGGTCGATGGCATTGGAATAGCAGTTGTTTTGACTTGTCGGCCCTGCCGCCTTCAATCGAGAGCGCCGGACAGCAGATGATCGACCGGCTTCAGTGGCGGCCCCTTCTTGTGCTCGCTTACCTGGCCCTGCTCGATGGACCTGCCGAACGAGGACTCCTCGAAGGCCTCCTCGAACAGGACAGTGACGCGGTTGCCTCGTTGATTCGTGATTTGGAGAAAGCAGGACTGGTCGCCACTTCAGGGAGCCTCGCCGAGCCTCAGGTGTGCCTGGTGCACCGATGGCTCTGCTCGCTCATCCAGTCACGGATCGGCCAGACGCGCCTGGCCGAACTGAATCTGAGACTGGCTCGAAGCCTGGAGTCAAAGTACGAGGTGGATACCGACCCCAGCCGGTTGCCTGAAATGATCCGGCACTTCGCCGAGGGCAAGGACGCGTCCAAAGTCGCGCGGTACCTGCTCGCTTGCCTGGAAGTCCTCGAAAAACGAGGGGAATTCCGGCGCGCCTGCACGGTCATCAAGAGCGCCAGCGCAGTCGGTGCTCTTCCGGCCGAGCAGGAGGGAGTTAACCGGAGGGTCATCGAGATACTGCTACTCTCCGGGGCGATGTCCGAGTGCCTGGTCCTTTGCCGGGATCTGCTCGCCAAGAACAACATGAGCGCCGAGAACCGAGCTTTCGTGCTTTCCTCTCTTGCTCGTGTCTGGCTCGCGCGTGGACAGGTCGGCGAGGCGATCCGGCTGTGCGAGGAAGCACTGTCGCTTTGCAGGTCGTCCGAGTGCGGATTCTTGACCGATCTGGAAGCGGACCTGCTTTGTTGTCTGGTCCGCAAAGGAAATCGAGAATCGGCGGATAAGCTGGCTGAAAGGCTAGCCCGAAGGGTCAAGCAATTGGGTGCGGGAGTCGAACAAGCGGCAAACCTCCCCCGGGCCTTATACCTGTACTACTCGCATTTTCACAGCCGTCCCGCAAAAGCGGTCTCTTGGCTGCTCAAGTCTATCGAGTCGGCCTTGGAGAAGCGAAAGTACGATTCTTACCTGCGCGCCGTGTTGAATCTGCAGGATCACTTCGTAAACGCCGGCGATCTTGGGCGAGCTGCGAAGCTCGCGGACTCGGTGGTCGGAGGCGCCGCGCACATTGGGAATCAGGACATCCTGCTTGAAGCGAGGGTCAGCCAGGCGGCCATCCGCCGCAAGCTGGGACTTCACCGCCAGGCCGTGGCCGATTTAGAGCAGGTGCTCGCTGAAGCGGATGGCCGAGTCAGGGAGGCGAAGGCGGTTGTCGAACTCAACCTCGAACTGGCGCGCAACCTCGATTCCCTGCTGCGCCCGATGCAAGCACTGGATTGCCTGGATCTGGCCAGGAGGCAAATAGAAGAAGGCGAATTGATTTCCTGCAGCCTGTCGGAGAAGCTCGTGAGAGCCGCTACCTTTCTAATCCTTGGCAAGTCCCAAGGAGCCCTGAACTTACTAGCGAATATACCCTTGGTCGACGCAAACGGTAGCCGCTTCCCACTGCTTTCGCTTCGCGCGCGGGCCAATCTCGGTGCCGGCCGCCTGGAAGCGGCTTTCGAGGACAGTATTCTGGCTAGTCAGTCGATCCCCGGCTACATGAGCCACTCTCGGTGGCAGAACCGAATCCTCCAGGCTGAGATCCTTTTGGAGCAAGGGGACACGGATCGCACTGTCGTGACAGTCAATCGTCCTCCAGCCGACCTGTGGCGTTGCCCTCCATTGGCTGCCAAGACCCATCTGTTGCGTGGCCGCATCTTAGGACATCAGGGCGATCGATCCGGAGCCCGGGTGCAGGTGTTGCGGGCGCTTCAGATCCTGAAGCACACCGAAAGCCCGGTACTCGAGCTCGATGCCTATAACCTACTCGAGGCAATCGGTGCCGACAGGCGAACGCACTACCGGTCAGACTGCCGGCTGCTCGTGGCAGGGGTGATCTCGCGTCTGTCCCCGGACATTCAGGAGTCGGTCATGCGACGATGGCCGCAACTGCGTCGGTCGGTGCCATCCTCCCAGCCAGCCGCCAGCAACGGGCGGGACTTCCTCGTGGACCTTCGAGAACTGTCGGGGGCTCTTGCGCCGGCGACGGATGCCCGCGAGGCGTACGCACTTGTCCTTCGGTTACTCGACAAGACATTGCACGAATACGCACCCCGGATGGTCTTTCAGACGGCCGAAACCGGCTCGCCCGAACCGTCGACGGAGAAAGGCGTTCATGGCAGTTCCACAGGCGCCGAGTGCGGTAACCGGGCAGTTCGAATTCCTGTTGTTGTGAACGGGCATTGTGCCGCCTTTGTGACTCTCGAACAGTCCGGTCACCGGCTGTCTGAAGACAGGCTCGATTTCCTCACTTGTGTGACTGCAATCCTCGGCAAGCACCTCGAAGTGTGCGCGCTGACCGGCTCGAAGCCGAAGCCCGACACCCCCCACCGCTTCGGAGAAGTGGCCATCGTCGGCAGGCATCCGAGCATAGCCCAGATGATCGAGGACGTGCATCGTGTGGCACCGACCGAAGCTAATGTGCTCCTGGTTGGGGAAAGTGGGACCGGAAAAGAGCTCGTTGCCAAGGCCATTCATCACTTGAGCAGGCGGCGAAATGCCCCCTTCGTCCCGGTGGATTGTTCCACCCTGCCCGAAGACTTAATTGAGAATGAACTGTTCGGTCACACCAGGGGCAGCTTCACCGGAGCGTTGGCCTTCAAGCAGGGCCTTCTCGAAGCAGCCGCGGGCGGAACTCTCTTCCTCGATGAAATCGCCGGCATGCCGCTTCCGGCCCAGGCACGCCTGCTGCGATTCCTCCAGGACAGACACTTTCGACGACTGGGCGAGACGCGCGAGCGATTCGCGGACGTCCGCGTGGTTGCGGCAACCAACCGATCGCCCGATGAACTGGTCGCGGCGCGACAGTTGCGCACCGACCTCTATCATCGGCTGAATGTCCATTGCATCGAATTGCCGCCTTTGCGGGATCGGGGTAGCGATGTCGAGGTCCTTGCGACGCATTTCCTCGCCCTGCTCAATGAAGCCAACGGGCTGCGCAAGTCACTTTCGGTCGACGCCGTCCGTGCCATGATGTCCTATCACTTCCCGGGTAATGTGAGGGAACTGCGGAATATCCTCGAAAACGCGTATCACCTGACCGAGGGTACGATCATCAGGTCCGAGAGCATCCTCGGCCGCCTGAAGAACGGTGGCTCATTGCCTGCTCCTGCGCGTATCGATCTGATCGTGAGCAACATGTCCGCCGGCAAAGCCGACTTCTGGTCATCGGTTCGCGAGCCGTTTCTCAATCGTGACCTGTCGCGCGAGGAGGTCCGGCAGATCGTGGAGGTCGGTCTGCGCATGGCCGGAGGCAGCTACCGCAAACTGGTCGATTACTTCCAGATTTCCCAGGCGGAATACAAACGGTTCCTGGGCTTCCTCAGCCACCACGACTGCAAGGTGGATTTTCGTGAGTACCGCACGAAGCGCGGCGCGTGAAGCGACCGACGGGGCGAGTTTCGGGGACATAATACTTAATTCCCAAACCGTTATCGCGCTCTTCCCGTGAGCAGAGGAATTAAGTTTTGTGTCCCCGAAACTCGCCCGAAACTCTCCACGGAAACCCGAGGGCGTCAGGCGCCAACCGGGCAGAAAAGCGGCGGATCCTGGAAAGCGGATCCGCCCTACGACCGCTCGGTGTGCGGGAGCAATTAGTCGTAGGGCGGATTCGCTTTCCAGAATCCGCCGCTTTTCTGCCCGGTTGGCTGTCGCCATACTCCTGGAGGGGAAGTTCCTACCAGAAGATGTCGGTCTCGACGAAGTGGCGGATCAGGTGGGTCATTTCGTCGGCCCCAAGGATGAAGGCGTTGTGGCCGTACTTGGAATTGATCTCGCAATAAGTGGCGTCGCCCTTGCGCGCCTTCAGCTCGCGCACGATTTCAAGCGACTGGTAAGGGGGGTAAAGCCAATCCGAGAGAAAGCCAACGACCATGAACCTGGTCGAAATCGCTTTCCCGCCGGCGAACAGTTTTCCGCGCGACAGGTCGAACTGGTCCATGGCTTTCGTTAAGTACAGGAAAGAGTTCGCGTCAAACCGCTTCACGAAGCTGTCGTTCTTGAAGCGCGTGTAGCTCCCGATATCGAAATCATCGGTGAATCGCGCCCGCTCCGACGGCTCCTTGAGACGTCGCGAGAAATTCGTGTCCATCTCCGTGTCGCTCATGAAGGTAATGCTGGAGATCATGCGGGCGACAGCCAGGCCGGTTTCGGGACGTGGGAGAGTGTAGTAGAGGCCCTTTCGCCAATCGGGGTCGGCCGTGATCGCCTGGCGTGCGATCTCCTGAAAGGCGATCTGCTGCGGCGAGTGGCGCAGGGTGGATGCCATAGGGATTGCGCTGCGCACGCGTTTGGAGTACGAGGCGACCCATTGCAGAACTTGCATCCCGCCCATCTGGCCGCCCGAAATGCACATCAGCTTCTCGATACCGAGAAAGTCGATCAGATGCCGCTGGGCATTGACCATGTCGGCTATCGAGATGACGGGGAAATCCATGCCGAACGGCTTGCCGGTCCCCGGGTTGATCGATGACGGCCCGGTGCTCCCCGAGCAGCCTCCAAGGACATTGGAGCAGACGACGAAGTAGTGCCGGGTGTCAAAGGCCTTACCTGGCCCGACCATGGTGTCCCACCAGCCGGGCTCGGTGCTTCCCTCGTGGAATCCCGCCGCATGGGCGTCAGCTGTCGAGGGGTGAAGCAGCAGGACGGCGTTGCTCTTGTTTTTGTTCAGGAGCCCGTAAGTCTCGTAAGCGAGGGTAATTGGCCCGAGCTTCTCGCCTGACTCGAGCACCATTTCGTTGGGCGGGTGAGCGAATGTAAAGTACTCGGTCTTGGTCGATCCGACTCCCGTCTGCTGGATCCTCGTGCTCACACGGCTCCCGTCGCAGGGCTCGGCGTCAAGTCGCTCCTCACTCCTGGAACAGCCAGGTCGAGAGATATCGTTCGCCTGTATCCGGGATCACGACGACGATCGTTTTCCCGCGGCTCTCCGGCCTGGCAGCCACCTGAAGAGCGCTCCACATGGCCGCGCCACCCGAAATTCCTGCCAGAATACCCTCTTCTTTCGCCATCCGTCTAGCGATAATTCCGGCATCTTCGTGGGAAACCTGCAGGACCTCGTCAACGACCGCCATGTTTAGAATCTGGGGCACAAAACCGGCCCCGATTCCCTGGATCTTGTGCGGGCCGGGCTGCCCGCCGGAGAGCACCGGGGAATCCGTTGGCTCCACGGCGATGATTTTAACGTCTGGTCTTCGATTTTTCAGGATTTCACCGACGCCGGTCACCGTGCCTCCAGTCCCGACGCCTGACACAAAAACATCCACTTTTCCGTCCGTGTCATTCCACACTTCCTCGGCCGTCGTCTTGCGGTGGATCTCCGGGTTCGCCGGATTGGAGAACTGCTGTGGAATCAGTGCCGTCGGGTGTTGCTGCAGCAACTCTTCGGCCTTCGCAATGGCGCCCTTCATCCCTTTGGCTCCCTCGGTCAGAACGACCTCGGCTCCGAGGATCCGAAGCAGATGCCGGCGTTCCACGCTCATCGTCTCGGGCATCGTGAGGATCAAACGGTAGCCCTTTGCGGCACACACAAAAGCGAGCGCGATTCCAGTGTTTCCGCTTGTCGGCTCGATAATCGTGCCTCCGGGTTTCAGGCATCCGTCGCGCTCGGCCGCTTCAATCATGGCGAGGCCTATCCGGTCTTTGACGCTCGAGCACGGGTTGAAGCTCTCGAGCTTGGCCAGGACGGTCGCTTCATGGCCGTTCAGACGGTTAATCTTAACGAGGGGGGTTCGGCCGATTGTCTGCGTAATGTCTTCGTAAATGCGCGCCATGGTTCCGACTCTCCTTTAGCCTGTCATTGGGTTTTGGCAATCTAAACTAATCTTATCAAGATACTAGGTTAACGGAGACCACAAGCGCACGTCAAGACTAAGGGGCAGAGGGGCAGAGGGATAAGGCCAAAAGCCGATTACGATTACGATTACGAGCGCGAGCGCGAAGGCGCGAAGGTGCAAGGGCTGGCCGAAAAGCGGCGGATTCTGAAAAGCGAATCCGCCCTACGACCGATCGCTTTCGTACGGCGGGTAGTCGCAGGGCGGATTCGCTGCGATGCTTAGCTTAGTCCAAAAACGCTCGAACGGCATCGAGCTGTCCGGCGCTGCCGAGTACGCGGTTTTTGTCGGCCACGTACTTGGCATATTCAGCCATGAAGACTTTACCTGGCGGACGCAGGTCGAAATTCTCGGGGTGATCCCGGAAATGCTCGCGGTGAACGCGGCACCAGACCAGGCGACCGTCGGTGTCGATGTTGATCTTGGTCACGCCGCCCTTCGCTGCGCGAGCGAACTGAGTTGCGTCAACGCCCTTGGCGCCTTTCAATGCCCCGCCGGCCGCGTTGATGCGAGCCACTTCATCCTGGGGAACTGAGCTGGATCCGTGCATGACGAGAGGGAATCCCGGGCACGTGCGCTGGATTTCCTCGATGACTTCAAAATGAAGACCCTGGGTGCCCGAAAACTTGTAGGCGCCGTGGCTGGTCCCGATCGCGCATGCGAGGCTGTCACAGCCGCTACGCTCGATGAATTCCCTTGCCTGGGCCGGATCGGTCAAGTGAGCCTGGTCTTCGGAGACCGACACGTGTTCTTCGACTCCGCCGAGCTGCCCCAATTCCGCCTCGACCGCGATCCCCTTGGCGTGGGCCGCATCTACGACACGCTTGGTGATCTCGATGTTCTTGTCAAAAGTCTCCGCGCTGGCATCGATCATGACCGAGCTGTAGAAACCGCTCTTGATACAGTCCATGCAGGCCGCTTCGTCGCCATGATCCAGGTGGACGGCAAAGACGGATTCCGGGAAGATGTCGTCGGCAGCCCGGATCATCGCTTCGAGCATGCGCTTGTCGGTATATGACCGTGCGCCCTTGGAAATCTGAACGATGAAAGGGGCCTTGCTTTCAAGGTTTCCCTTGAAAAGACCCATCGTCTGCTCGGCGTTGTTGATGTTATAGGCTCCAATGGCGTACTTCCCGTAGGCGTGCTTGAAGAGTTGAACCGTCGAAACAATCATAGATATCTCCCTTTGTGGTGTGTTCGCTTAAGGCTGCAGAGTCGGCGGGGCTTTCGGGGCAACCCATGCGCACTGCCGCAAATCCGCTTCTCTCTTAAACCTGCGAAATATATGACATCCGGGGAAGCGAGTCAATGGACGGGTGACCTGAGCGGACGAGGACCGGTCCAACCGGATCGCGCTATCTGAGTCGTCGCTCGATATACTCTTTAAGGGTTCCGAGATTAGTCGAGCGAAGGTTCGCTGCCTGTTTCCAAAGCCATTCGCAGCGGGTCAAATCCGTATCCGGCGGATTGGGAGCGGTTAAGTTGGCGGAGGGAGAGGTTCCGATCAATCTCCCCCAAGGCTCATAGCGAAGATTGTATCCAGGAGACTGATTCTCGACCGGGTTGGCGCCTCGGAGCCATTCATCCATCATCGAAATCGTTTGCGGATTATCGCAGATTGCGTTTGTCGAGCTGGTAGCCCGGCCGGCTTCACCACGGGTTGAAGGACTCTGACACTGGCCGTTCCATGTGCCACCCGGCGCTCCGTTGGCGTCCCACCACTGCCCAGTGAAACTCCGACGGTCGCCCGCAAGCACGAACCGAATTCGCCCTCGCAGGTATCTGGGGTTAGGATAAGAAGGCTGGGAATACTCTCCCTCCAGGACATCTCCGGAAAGGATGCCGCTGACGGTACAAGCGCTTCCTTGGAGCTCGTACGAGCCCGTAACCTGATTGCCACTGCGCCGGAAGATGATTGGACCACTCCACGCGCCACTCTGCGAGGCCCAGGCTCCTTCAAACGGAGCACAGTCGTTTGTTGCGCCTCCGCTTGTTCCGCTGACAACTCCGCCGCTTCCACTGCCGCTGGAAGGGCTCTGGCACTGACCGTTCCATGTGCCACCCGCCGCTCCGTTGGCATCCCACCACTGCCCGGCATAGCTTTGACGGTCGCCCGAAAGTACGAACCGGATCCGGCCTCGCCGGTATCTGGGGTCAGCATAAGACGGCTGGGAATATTCTCCCTCGAGCACGTCTCCGGAAAGAATGCCGCTGATGCTGCAAGCGCTTCCCTGCAACTCGTAGGTGCCGGTGACCTGATTTCCACTGCGCCGGAAAGTGATTGGACCATTCCAGCCGCCACTTTGGGAACTCCAGGTTCCTTCAAATGGAGCGCAGGCCTTGGGTCCGCTTCCGCCGGTCTGCGGGTTTTCCATCCGTTGCAGCAGTCTGACGCGCTCGGCTCCCGGGACGTTACCGTCGCCGGACGTGCTGGCGACGAAAACGTGAACATCGATTCGATTATCCGCCCCCGGGTCGCAAACGATGGTGGCGTGGTGAATTCCCTTTCCTCCCCAGTAGAAATTCCCCCCGCCTCTTGCCGCGGCGAACCCTTCCAATTCCAGTGCTTGTCTGGCCCGAGTCAAGCAAGCTTCATATGTGATTGGAAGCTGCTGATGCCCAACTGAAACGGCTGGTTGGTTTTGTGCCGAAACTGGAAAGGCAAAAAGCAAATAAAGTAAGGGGATCCATCTTTTCATGATTCTCACCTCATCTGCAGCGCATTTCTATCTCGGCGGTCAACCGACTCCAGTCTAAGGCCGGCGCGCGGCTAGCAGAGCACCCGTGCTCGATGCCGCCAAGCCCCCGACAGCGCGGAGTGCCGTTATTCGCAGCCGATTTTCGGCCGGTGGTCGACAAATAGCAAGGGGAATGACGGGCGGAGATGAGCGCCTTTGCGAATCTCTCGGTCCGACTTCCAAGTCGGACATTCGGCATGCGGCCAGCTGGCTCGGTGTTGCCGGCGGTGTGAAGTGTCCGACTTGGAAGTCGGACCCTGGAGTTTTTACATTTCCGGGGGGACAAAAGGCGCCAAGGTTGCAGGTCCGGTTTCCAACCAGACCCTCGAGATTTTACATTCTTCGGCCTGAAAGGCCGAGACATAATAGCCCGGGGCGAGCGTTTTTTGCGTAGCCCCGGGCTTCAGACGGGTCATAGAGCGGAGCCCTGAAAGGGCGTAAGATGCCTGCACGGAGCGACGGACCATGTCACAGTCATTGGCACAACTGTATGTTCATCTGGTTTTCAGTACCAAGGACCGAGCCCCGACTTGGAAGTCGAACAGTTGAAAAGTGCCGCGCGTCACCCAGAGGAGGGGCAAACGGTGAAGATCTTCACGATCGGTTTCACGAAGAAATCTGCGGAAGTGTTCTTTACGCGGCTGAAAAAAAGCGGTGTCAAGCGACTGGTCGATATCCGTCTTAACAACGTATCGCAGCTCGCGGGCTTCACGAAGAAAGACGATCTGCGTTACTTCACCAAGGCGATCTGCGGGATCGATTATATACATCTCGCAGAACTGGCTCCGACTCAGGAGA
Organism: uncultured Acidobacteriota bacterium; assembly: GCA_964421755.1. GTDB lineage: Bacteria > Acidobacteriota > UBA6911 > RPQK01 > RPQK01 > CAVUUN01. The sequence continues at coordinate 8,850 of CAYQYP010000432.1, read as the reverse complement.
TTATTGATGCTGTCAGAAAGCAGCAGATCGAGTGGAGCGAATGGGAAAAACGGTTCCTCGAACTGATGCGCTCTCGCCAAGTCGACAAAAAAGTGTCTCGTGAGCTGATGGACGGAAGTTGCCTGCTGTGCAGCGAAGAGAAGCCCGAGCACTGTCACCGCCGCCTCGTCGCCGAATACCTCAGGGAAAAGTGGGGCGACGTTGAGATCGAGCACATATCATGAAGATGCGGGGAGAGATTGCGACGACCCGAAGGACCTCAAGGGCCTCAAGGACAACAAGGAAAGGCCATTTCAGAATGTTCTTGTGGTCCTTGAGGGCCTTGAGGTCCTTCGGGTGTAGCTGCAACTCACCGGTATTGTCCGTAGCTTCGAGCAACGTCAATGAGTCGGAAGATATTCTCATACGGCGTGTCACGGCCGCACTGATCGCCGGTCGAGAGGATGAACCCACCACCCCCTCCGGCGGCATCGATAGCTTCGGTCGCGGCTTTCTCGACCTCCCGGACGCTTCCCCTGAGCATGACATCGGTCGTGTGCAGGTTGCCCATCAGGCAAATCTTGCTACCGAACTCCCGCTTGAGGTCCGCAAGGCTGCAATCGCCCATGGGAGGCGGTTCCAACGGATTGATACAATTCAGATCCGTTTCCTCGGCACACCACTTGACCATCTGAGCCTGGCGTCCGCATGAATGGACCATCGTGAGAACGCCCGCCTCTTTAGCCCGGCGCGTTATTTCCCGCAACGCCGGAAGTGCGTATTCACGCCAGATCGTAGGCGACTGAAGGGCGAAGCCACCTGATCCGCCGGTCAGGATGAAGTCCGGCTGGAGCGGCAGGATTAGATCCAGAAGGCGCATGAAGTGACGCGTGTATACCTCGTTAAACTCGTCGAGCACTTCCTTTTCTTCGTAGTACAGGACGGAGCACTGCATCACGCCGTCTTGAAGCCAGTCCAGCCAGACGTTAAAGCCGGGGGCGGGTATCCAGATACCGAGGATGCCGCGCTCGCCCCAGTCTTTGCGCAATGCCAGGAAGTCGTCGGCCCGGATTCCGCTCACCTCGGGAAAGAGGTATTTCCAGAGGTGTCTCGATGCTTTCAAATCCTTCAGCGGCTTTTCAGTCTCGGTTGGGCTATCGGCTGGGTAGTAGGTAGTCTCGCGTTCGAGATCGCCTTCCGGAGTCCTGAAAAGCGACCGGCGGATCTTTCGGCCATCCTCCTCACGCACGGGGAAGTGTTCCCAGCGGAAAGGCTCGCGGGTTATCGGCTGGATTGTCGAGAAGTAGTCGGTCCACCATCCGTCGAATCCGAAGTAGTCGACCGCGTCCCGGTAAGCCTCGTAAAGCGTCGGCTTCTCGTGTAGATAGATATCCCAGAAGGGGCGTCCGGTCAGCCGGCAGGGAACCATGTTTGAGATATCCGGGCAGACCGGCACGCAGTCCGTTTGCCCGAGCCTTATCGCCGTCATCAGCCGCTCGCGCCCAGTCATGCGGCGAATGATACTCCCGGATTGTCGAACGCACAGTGAAAAACCATCCAACTCCATTTCCCCATTCCGGATTGGCAAGAGACGAAAGACTGAGGTCAGCACTCTCGGGAGTCAGGCAGTTTGGCTCCGTATAGCCTGCGCCCGGCGGCTCAGCAGAAATCCCCTTATTCCCTGCTCTTTCCGCGTTATGATAAGCGTCTTTTGGGCTCAGGCTGCGGCCGGAAATGAAACGCGGGCCGGACTGACTCGTATGGTTGGGAAGTTGGAGACAATGTGAGAAAGACTCAATCCAGGCGGTGGTGTGCCCTGCTACTTTTCGCTGCGATGCTTGCCGCCTCGTCATGCAGGCACCGGGCTGTCGGACCCGACTACAAGAAACCGGTCACGGTGACCCCACCCAGCTGGAATACCGGGATGTCCGAAGGGCTCACGTCCACGACTCGGCCGGATGAGTCTCTGGCCCAGTGGTGGACCACGCTGCAGGACCCGATTCTCAACGGCCTCATAGAGCGGGCAATGAAAGGCAATCTCGACCTGCGCCGAGCAGAAGCCGCCCTCCGAGAGGCGCGAGCACGCCGCGGAATCGCGAACACCGACCGATTTCCGACTGTTAGCGCCTCGGGACTGGTCGGGTTCACCCGCGGATCGAACCGGATGGGCACGGCTGCGAATGCCGGCTTCTTCAGCACAGGTTTCGATGCGGGCTGGGAATACGACGTCTTTGGACGGGTCCGGCGGTCAATCGAGGTTGCCGATGCGAACCTGGAGGCCAGCCAGGAGCTTCTGCGGGACATCTTGGTCAGCCTTCTCGCCGAGGTAGCCATCAACTACGTCGAGGTACGGCAGTACCAGGCACAACTAGTGATCGCCGAGAGTAATCTGAGGATCCAGGAAGACACGCTGCGACTGGCTCGGGAACTTTACGAGGCCGGGCTGACCACACGGCTGGACGTTGATCAGGCGGAATACTCCCTGGCCGGTTCGCGAGCTCGGATCCCGACACTTGAGACCAACCTCGAGCAGGCGAAGAACCGGTTGGCCGTCCTCCTGGGCGCCAGACCCGGAGAGCTGTCGGCAGAGCTGAGCGGAACCGGAAGAATACCCGTCGGTCCTCCGGAGATCGCCGTCGGGGTCCCAGCCGACACGCTGCGGCGGAGGCCCGATATCCGGCGCGCGGAGCGCGTGCTGGCGGCCAGAACGGCTGCCGTGGGCGTGGCTACCGCAGCCCGGTACCCGCAGTTCTTCCTCCCCGGAAGCATCGGCTACGAGATGATCACGAAAGGGAATCCCCTGTCCCTCGGGAACCTGATCGGGTCGATTGCCGCGAGCGCGTTCTATACGGTTTTCGACGCGGGACGAATCCGCCAGGGGATCGAGGTGCAAAATGCCCTGCAGGAGCAAGCGCTGGCCGACTACGAGACGTCAATCCTGCTCGCACTCGAAGAAGTCGAGAACGGTCTGATCGCTTACGCCGATGAGCAAGTGAGACGCCGTTCGCTGGTGGAAGCCTCCGAAGCAGCCGCTCGCGCCGTTCAGGTCGTCCGTGATAGTTACGGGGCGGGCCTGGTCGATTTCCTGCCGGTTCTCGAGTCGCAGCGCTCGCTGCTTTCCTTCCAGGACCAACTGGCCCAGAGCGACGCCACGGTGACGTCCGACTTGATCCGTCTCTATAAAGCCCTGGGAGGCGGGTGGACGCCATTGGCGCCCCAAACCGTCCCCCAACCTCCAGACAAGACAGGCTCTAATCCATGATTGCTAAACGAGTTTCCGCCGAATCCCAACGCCGGGTCCTCACCTGGCTCTTTCCTCTCTTGCTGGCAGCCGCGCTTCTCCCGGGGGGCTGCACGAGACCGCAGCAAGCCGCAGGACCTGCCGCTCCGCCTCCTCCCTCGGTCATCGTCACCGCCGTCCGGCAGGCGCCGATATCGGACAGCACCGAGTACGTGGGCCGTACCGAATCGGTCTCCTACGTGGACCTGCGCGCCCGTATCAGCGGTTTTCTGACCCGCCGCAACTTCGAGGAGGGAAGCGACGTGAAGGAGGGCGACCTGCTTTACGTCATCGAACAGGAGCCCTACCAGGCGGCCGTGGACGTCGCCGAGGCATCCATCGCCCAGACGGAAGCGACCCTTCAGAATGCCGAAAAGTACCTGGAGCGCCTCAACACCGTAAAGGACACCGGCGGAACATCGAAAGTGACTTTCGACGCCGCCGAACGGACCGTCCTCGAAAATCGGGCCTTGCTCAAGGAACGCCAGGCGCGGCTCAGGCAGGCCAAACTAAACCTCGGTTACACGGAAATCCGCGCTCCGATCAGCGGCCGGATCGGCCGAACGGCCATCCACGTCGGGAACATGGTGGGACCAGAGAGTGGGGTGCTCGCAACGATCATCCAGCTCAACCCCATGTGGGTATCGTTCCCGATCAACGAACGCGAATACCTGGAGCTCCAGCAGAAGACGGCAACGGGGCGCCACGGAGGGCAATCCATCCCGCAACTGATCCCGACCATCCGGCTGGTTGACGGCTCGTTGTTCCCGCACAAAGGACGCATTGACTTCCAGGACAACCGGGTAGAGCGAGCCACGGGAACACTCATGCTCCGGGCTACGTTTCCGAACCCGGAGCTGCTCCTGCGCCCAGGGCAGTTTGTCACCGTCGTCTCAACCGAGCGCAGCAGTCGCCAGCGACTGCTCGTTCCCCAGTCCGCCGTGCAGCGCGACCAGGTCGGAGCCTTCGTGCTGACCGTTGACGCCGCGAAGAAGGCTCTGGTCAGACGAGTGAAGCTCGGGGAGGAAGTGGGAACCGACTGGATCGTGAACGAAGGATTGTCCGAGGGTGAATCGGTGATCACAAGCGGCGTTCAGAAAGTGACTCCCGGTGGACAAGTGAATCCGGTGCCTCAGGGGGCAGCCCCGGCCGAGGAGGGAAAGCCCGGTGCTTAGCAAGTTCTTCATCTCCAGGCCCAAATTCGCAATAGTGATCTCGCTGGTTATCGTACTGGCGGGGTCGATCACGATCACGCAACTGCCGATCTCCATGTACCCGGAGATTTCGCCTCCGCAGGTCCAGATTTTTGCGACCTACGCTGGGGCAAGCGCCGAAGTCGTCGAGGCGACCGTGGCCGCACCGATCGAGCAGCAGGTCAACGGCGTCGAGGACATGATCTACATGTCATCCGCCAGCTCGAACAGCGGCAGCTACAACCTGACCGTGACGTTCAAGGTGGGGACGGACCCCGATATCGCCGCGGTCAACGTGCAGAACCGGGTGGCGCTGGCCACGCCTCAGCTCCCTTCGGAGGTTGTGCAGCGCGGGGTGTCGGTGCGCAAGAGCTCCACCTCGATGCTGATGGTCCTGAACCTCACTTCGCCGAACGGGACGTACGACGACGTCTTCCTGGGCAACTATGCGGGAATCTACATGAAGGACGCCCTGGCGCGAGTTCCGGGCGTCGGTGATGTCAACGTCTTCACGGCCCGCGACTACGGCATGCGCATCTGGCTGGATCCGGACCGCATGACCAGCCTTGGCATCGGAGTCGATGAGGTAAACCGTGCGATCCGCGATCAAAACATCCAGGCTGCCGCAGGGCAGATAGGCGGCGCTCCATCCACCCCGGATCAACAGTTCCAGTACTCGATCCTCTCGACCGGCCGGCTCACAGAAGAGTCCGAGTTCAAGGACATCATCGTCCGGGCAAACCAGAACGGTTCCCTCGTCAGGATGTCGGATATCGCACGCGTGGAACTGGGCGCCCAAAGCTACAACTCATTCGGGCGCCTGAACGGGAAACCGGCCGTCGTCATGGGCATTTTTCAGCTGCCGGAAGCCAACGCCCTCGACGTTGCGGACGGGGTGAACGAAGTCCTCCAGAAGCTCGCCGCACAATTCCCGGACGACATGGAATACTCGGTTATCCGCGACGAGACCTTGTTCATCAAGAAGTCTCTGTCGGAGTTGGTCGAGACACTGCTGATAGCGCTCGGCCTGGTGATCTTCGTCGTCTTCATATTCCTCCAGGACTGGCGGGCCAGCCTGATACCCGCGGCAGCTATCCCCGTTTCGCTGATCGGAACCTTCGTGTTCCTGCGCATGTTCGGGTTCTCGATCAACTCGCTGACCCTGTTTGGCCTGGTGCTCGCGATCGGATTGGTCGTCGATGATGCAATCGTCGTCATCGAAAACGTTCAGCGCCACATTGAACACGGGATGGCGCCCAAAGAGGCCGCCGAGGTGGCGATGAGCGAGGTGACCGGGCCGATCATCGCCTCGGCATTGGTGCTCGGCGCCGTTTTCGTCCCGGTTGCTTTTACCCCGGGAATCACCGGCGAGCTGTACCGTCAGTTTGCCGTCACTATTGCCATTTCGTTCGCCATTTCTGCTTTTGTGGCCCTCACGCTGAGCCCGGCGTTGTGCGCACACCTGCTGCGCAAGGAACCGCCCCGGCCCATCTTCTTCCTGCGGTGGTTCAACACGGCGTTTCTCGGGGCAACGGGGGGTTACAGGTGGGGCGTGCGTCGCGTGGCCCGCCACCTGGTGGTCATGTTCCTGATTCTCGCGAGCGTGGGGGTCGCCGTATATTTCGTCTTTGGCATGATGCCGAAATCCTTCATTGCGACCGAAGATCAGGGAGTCGTCTTTTCGAACTTCCTTCTTCCGGACGGCTCTTCACTGGCGCGCACGGGAAGCGTAACCAGGCAGATGGAAGAGATCGTCCACACGATACCCGGTGTGAAGGCCATCAACACGATCGGTGGATCCGGAGGGCCGAACTCCGCACTGGTCATCATCGGACTGGACGACTGGGACGAGCGTCTGACCCCTGACCTGGGTATCGACTCCATCCTGACCCAGATTCGCCGCAAGGTTGCCCGGGTTGAAGGCGGCATGCTGTTCGCTTACCAGGTACCGCCGATTCGCGGACTGGGTCAGACGGCGGGTTTCGAGATGCAGCTCCAGGACCTGGGCAGCGGGGACCCACGCACAATGGCGGAAGCGATGCGGGCGCTCGTCGTGGCCGTCAACCAGGACCCCCGGGTGCAGAACATGTTCAGCACTTACCAGACGAACGTCCCTCAGCTTCGGCTCGAAGTCGACCGCAAGCAGGCCCAGGCACTGGGAGTCCCGGTGGCCGACGTCTTTCGGACCCTCCAGACACACCTCGGGTCCCTCTACGTCAACGACTTCAACAAGTTCGGCCGGGTTTTCCGGGTGATCGTGCAGGCTGAGACGCCCTACCGGAGCAACCAGGAGGACATCGGCCGCCTATACGTCAAGAGCGCCTCTGGATCGATGGTCCCACTGAATACGCTTGTCTCCCTCCAGTCCAAGGTCGGACCGGAATCGATCAATCGGTTCAACATGTATCGGTGCATCCGGATCAATGGAGAACCTGAACCGGGCGTCAGCTCCGGTGACGCAATGAACGCCGTCAGGGAGATTGCCGCGCGCGTGCTCCCGAAGGGCATGCAGTTCGAGTGGTCGGGAATGTCCTACTTCGAACAGGAGAGTGGCGCCCAGGGTCCAATTCTTTTTCTGCTGGCCCTGCTCTTCTCTTACCTGTTCCTCGTGGCCCAGTACGAAAGCTGGAGCATTCCGGCGGCCGTCATGCTCTCCGTCCCGGTGGCGATCCTGGGCGCCCTGGTGGGCCTGCTTATTGCCAAGCTGAGCCTTGATCTCTACGCACAGATCGGTCTTGTGCTCCTGGTTGGACTCTCGGCGAAAAACGCCATTCTGATCGTGGAGTTCGCACGGGTGCTCAGGGAGGAGCGCGGGCAATCGATTCTCGACGCAGCGGTAGAGGCAGCGCGGCTCCGGTTTCGGGCAGTAATGATGACGGCGTTGGCGTTCATCCTCGGTGTCGCACCGCTGGTTTGGGCCACCGGTGCCGGCTCCATTGCCCGCCGCTCCCTGGGGACCACGGTCTTCGGCGGGATGATCGCGGCGACCGTGCTCGCGATTGTCCTGGTGCCGGCCTTCTTCGTGGTGACCCAGTCGGGCCGCGAGTGGATCCACAAGAAGCGGTAAGGAACTAAGGCACGGCTCATGAAGATCATCGACGTCAATGAGCAGAACGTGACCGAGACCGGTTTCTTCTGCAGGATGAGCCGGAAGAAGACGGATGGCTACCAGCGCAAGCTGAGCTGGCTTCGGGCGCGTTTCTCAGAAGGCCTCAAGATCAAGATGCTGGATCTCTCGGAAGGCGGGAGGGGGTTCATCGAGTACATCCCTGGTGAACACGCCTGGCGGGCGGTACGAGCCGACGGATATATGATCATTCACTGCCTGTGGGTGGTCGGCTCGAGCAAAGGCAAGGGATACGCAGGAATGCTTCTCGAGGAATGCCTCGCAGACGCGAGAAAAGAGGGCCTCAAAGGCGTCGCCATGGTCACGAGCGAGGGCAACTGGCTGCTCAGCAAGAAACTCTTGGTGGGTCACGGGTTTGAGCCGGTTGATCAAGTGCCTCCTTCGTTCCACCTTATGGTCAAGAAGTTCGACCGAGGAACTTCTCCATCGTTTCCGACCGACTGGGAGATAAGAGCAAAGCGATTCGGCGAAGGGCTGACTATCATCCGTACAGATCAATGCCCCTACCTCGACGATGCGGTCAAGCTCGCTGTCGAGGCCGCCCGGGGAAAGAAAACCAGCGTTAACGTGGTCGAGTTCACGAGCGCGCGGGAAATCCAGGAGCGGGCACCCTCGCCATCCGGCGTCTTTACCGTACTCCTGAATGGGCAGATCCTCAGTCACCACTACCTGCACACGAAAGACCTGTTGGAAAAGCTCGCTTAACCGCCGTTGCGGGCATCGTCCGCCAGAGCGGTGAGGAGAAAGACCAGAGAACCGCAGCCAAGGGCCACCATGAGGGTTCTTTTCATCTGTCTTCCTCACTTGGCTCGGATTTTCAGCACGACTTTCTTGACCGTGCTCGAGCGACCCGGTTCCAGACATGGCATATGGGCATCTTCGGGTCCGAAAACGACGAAGTACCCTTCGGGGACCGTGAGAAAGATGCCGTCTCCTTCCAGATGCTCAACATCTTTGGCTGAGTCGTAGTCGCCGAGACTTCGGAGGGAGGCGATGTTCGCGAAACCCATGAGCTCTTCCCCACGCAGCAGGAAGTGGAGGTCCGTGTACTTGCGGTGCGCTTCCCATCGCCCCTGGTCGCGTGGCCGGGTCGTGTATTCCTGGACCAGGGCATACACCTCTTTGCCCCGTACCTCGTAGCGACCGGGCTCCAGCTGGTTGCGGTCGATTCCTTCCAAGTATTCGGAGGCGACTTTGAAAAGCGGATTCACCCTGCGATAGATACCCAGGTTCTTCAACGTGTCCAGAATCATGATGATTCCCTTGTCCTT
>CAYQYP010000431.1:0-3771 GCA_964421755.1 uncultured Acidobacteriota bacterium | reverse complement strand
GCCCATCTGCTCCTCCAGACTTCGAAGCTGTGCGCTGACGGTCGGCTGGGCAAGGCGAAGCTTCGAACAAGCACGAGTGACTCCGCCTTCGCGAACCACGACCCAAAAATAGAAAAGGTGGTGATAGTTCAACCACTGCATAGCGGCATCATATAGATTTTTCCGTCTCTCATCATATTATTTATCTATTGGACCTATTTACTGGTTGCGAGGGACAATCTTTACAGGCCGGCTGACGAGCAACGGTAGAGCAGCCTGTAAGGAGTGTTTTCAACCACCTGACGCACCTCAGGGCAAGTTTGGGGAACGCGGTCTCGTCCGGGAGAATACTGGAACAGCCGATAGCGCGGGGCACAGGGGCCGGGGTCTTTCTTGCCGCTACTTACGTTATGGCCGCCGATGCGAACGCCAATGAAAGGAGTTAGTGATGAAAGCCGTTCGAATGCCAGGCACTGCCAGCAAGGTTCCTTGTCCCGGCTGCAGCAGACCGTTCCTCGCCATTCCCGGCGCCGAATGCTATTGCGCCTGTGGAACCGCTTTTCGCATCTTCTTGTCCAAAGACGGCAGCTTCCAGCCGGTCGTCTCACGCGGCGCTAAGACTGGACGCCAGGGTGCCACGGGCAACCGGACAAAGTGAGATTTTGGAAGTCCCGAGCAGACGTGGGAGGGCCCGTTCTGGAAAAAAGAGCCTCGCCGTTTTATTCCCAACGGACCGAGAGCACTTGGCTGAGGAGTTGACTAAGACTTTATGAAAACAACGGCAAACGATCTGATCGCCTGGCACATCCTGCCTGTCGACATCGCCCAGGACAGATTCGACTCTCCCCCCGGCGGGTTAACCCAGGCAGAGGCCACCCGCCGCCTAACCGAGTACGGGCCGAATGAGTTGCTACCCCCGCGGCCCGTCTCGGCCTGGACGGTTCTCCTCGATCAATTCAAAAACGTTCTGATCATCATTCTCCTGCTCGCGACCGGGCTGTCGGCCTTCCTGGGACACGGGCTGGAGGCCCTCGCGATCACGGTAATCGTGCTGTTTGCCGTTGGCTTGGGGTTTGTCCAGGAGTACCGAGCTGAGTGCGCGATTCAGGCTCTGCGCAAGATGGCCGCTCCGACCGCGACCGTGCTGCGTGACGGACAGGAACGGGAAATTGCCGCCCGGGAGCTCGTACCCGGAGATGTTGTTCTCCTCAAAGCGGGCAGCAGGATACCCGCGGATGTGCGACTGGTGGAATCGATCAACCTCCAAATCGAGGAGGCGGCGCTCACCGGTGAATCCGTACCGGTGAGCAAGCAGTCGGCGCCGCTCGACAAGCCGGATTTACCAGTCGGCGATCGGCGCAACATGGGCTATGCCGGCACCGCGGCGACCTACGGGCGGGGCCGAGGGTTGGTTGTTGCAACGGGCATGGAGACCGAATTCGGCAAGATCGCCCAATTGCTCCAGACCGTCAGCACTCCGAAGACACCGCTGCAGGTTAACCTCGACAAACTGGGCGGAATATTGGCAAAGGCGGCCTTCGTCATTGTTGCTCTTATCGTCGCCCTTGGTCTCCTTCGGGGACAACCGCTCATCGAAATGTTCATCTTCGGGATCGCCTTGGCCGTCGCCGTGGTCCCGGAAGCGTTGCCCGCTGTAGTCACCATTTCCTTGGCGATCGGGGTTCAACGGCTGGTGAGACGCAACGCGCTAATACGTCACCTCCCCGCGGTCGAGACGCTTGGCAGCACTTCGGTCATCTGCTCTGACAAAACCGGAACTCTGACGAAGGACGAAATGACCGTTCGCAAGGTCTACACAGCGGGAGAGCTTCTCGAGGTCTCCGGAGTCGGTTACGAACCAAGCGGTAAGTTTACCCGAGGCGGCGAACGGGTCGAAACTTTCGAGCCACTAGAGAGACTGCTCTGCGCCGCCGTCCTCGCGTCTGACGCACGCCTCGTGCGGACGAGCTCGGGCGCCTGGGAAGCGAAGGGCGATCCGACCGAAGCTGCGTTGCTGGCGGCTGCCGCCAAGGCCGATGTGAACAAGAAGTATCTCGAGGAGAAGTTCCCACGAGTGGACGAGATCCCGTTTACGTCCGAGACAAAACGAATGACGACCTTACATACCGTCGGGAACGGTGTGGTTGCTTATGCCAAAGGCGCACCTGAGATCATCCTCGACTCGTGCGCCTGGCAGGCGCTTGCAAACGGCGACGTCGGGCTCGATGAAGCCAGCCGAAAGGTGATCCTGGAAACCGCTCGTCAGATGGCGGGTGAAGCCCTCCGCGTGCTCGCGGTAGCCGTACGCGAGAACGCCACTCGCGAGTCTGCAGAGCGAGACATGACATTTCTCGGTTTGGTGGGGATGATTGATCCGCCCCGGCCCGAGGCAAAATTCGCGGTGCGGAGATGCGAGAATGCCGGCATAAGACCCGTCATGATTACCGGCGATCACCCGGTCACCGCAGAAGCCGTCGCTCGGGAGCTCGGTCTGTTGAAGACAGGCCGTGTCATTACAGGCGCCGAGCTGGAGGCGATGAGCGAAACCGAGTTCGACCGCCAAGTCGAAGAGATCGCCGTGTACGCTCGCGTTTCGCCTGTTCACAAGTTACGCGTGGTCACTGCCCTTCAACAGAAAGGGCATGTCGTCGCCATGACCGGCGACGGCGTAAACGACGCTCCGGCCTTGAAGAAGGCGGACATCGGCATTGCCATGGGTATCACCGGAACGGACGTGACCAAGGAGGCGGCGGGCATGACCCTGACCGACGACAATTTCGCCTCCATCGTCGCCGCCATTGAAGAGGGCCGAGGGATTTTCGGGAATATCAAGAAGTACCTGATGTACTTGTTGTCATCCAACGTCGGAGAAATCGCCCTGATGGCCGGGGCCACGCTCCTGGGCATGCCGCTTCCCCTCGCAGCGGTTCAGATCCTCTACGTCAACCTGGCAACGGACGGTCTGCCTGCACTGGCGCTGGCCGTCGATCCCCCAGAGTCCGACCTGATGCAGCGCAAACCCAGAAACCCGCGAATCGGCATTTTCACCCGACCGGTTGTCACTCTGATCACCGCCGGTGGCCTCTGGTCGGGCGTTGTCAATCTTGGACTATTCGCTTGGGCTCTGCAGTCCGGCAGAAGTACCGCCGAGGCGATGACGATGACGTTTGTCTCGCTGGTCTTGATTCAATTCTTCAAAGCCTACAACTTCCGGTCGGACTTGCATTCGGTGCTCCGACGGCCGTTTGCCAACAAGTGGCTAAACTGCGCGATTCTCTGGGAGCTGGGGCTGTTGACACTCATCGTCTATACACCCTTCCTCCAAAAACCATTCGGCACATACGCCTTGTCCCTGGTGGACTGGCTGATCGTTGTCGGCCTCTCCCTGACAATTTCCCCGGTGCTCGAGCTGGTTAAGTACATGGGGCGGCGCGGCTGGCTCGGGGAGTACGAACCGTTGAACAGGAGACTTCGCGAACAAGTGACCCAAACGGTGTAAATGTCATGACAGTGTACACAATTCCGTCGCGCTTTTTTTTGGCTCGCGAGCTGCTGCGGAGACTCATCGATAGCCCGAGAGGAGGCCCGCGAGCAGGGGAGTAACAGTGACTGAAAAGGAATCGCGGAGTTCACCCATGTGCCAGGCGCACACGTACCATCGGGCCAGCGTTCCTTTGGAGAAAGAATGAGACCTGCAAGTCTTGACGAAGTGCCTCGTCGTCCTGTCGCCAAAACGGCTGCAGTCTTTCTCGATCGCGATGGCACGATCATCGAAGACCGAGGCGACCTTCG
>CAYQYP010000430.1:0-6333 GCA_964421755.1 uncultured Acidobacteriota bacterium | reverse complement strand
CCTCGCGGGTGACCTTGGGAACTACCGTCCGGTGCTTCTATTCGAGGACGGCCGCCGGGTGCAAAGCGCGCACGATTGGCTCCAGCGCCGCAAGGAGCTGCTGCGGAAGTGGCACTCTCTTCTAGGTGCCTGGCCGCCACTTCTAGAGAAGCCGTATGGGCAGGAGCAGTTTCGGGAGGAAACCTGGCAGTTCGTGCGCAGGCGCATTGAACTGGAGATCGCTCCGGGCCGCAAGACCACGGTTTACCTGCTTACGCCCGAACGTTCGGGTTCGCCCGAAGGCCCGGGTCCGTCCGCCGTTATCGACGTCTTCTACTACCCGGAGGATGGAGCGGGTTACAAGTCCGACCGCCGGCGCCAGAACGACTTCGGCTGCCAGTTGGTGCAGCGTAAGCGTCAAGCGAGCTACATCCTCAGCTGAGTCAGGACCGGGAGCCCCGGATTGTCGAGGGGTAAGGGCGTTTCAGCCCGTGCGGTTGCCCGGGGGCTTCCAGTTGGCGGGAAGCAGGCTGGGCTTTGTATTCGCTGAGAAAGTAATTCAGGGCGACGCCCAAAGTGCTTTTCGGCAGGACCTTGGGTTGAAGCTCCCGCGCCTTGGCCTTCATGCCCTTCCAGATCTGCGGAGCGCTTTCCAAACGGGCCTGGCGTCGCTCGGACGGGGGCAGACCCCGGACCTGGGTCTCGATCCGATACAGTTCCCGGATCTGGGCGATGAACCAGACCGCCTCGGGCAGATTCTGCCGCAGCGCCTCATAAAAACGCCGGCGGGCGTGCGCATACATTTCGAGTACTATGGGTTCCATCAGAGCTGTCTCGACTTGCTACCTTTTGTCGAGAGTCGAACCGAGAAAGGAGGTTTTGGGATGAAACGATTATCAACGACAGTCCTAGTTTTGACAGCGGCTCTGACGCTGGCGTTGCCGAGCCTGGTTGATTTAAGAGCGGGATCGCAAGGGACCAATAGACCAAGTTCGAACCAGCTACAGCTGAAGGAGGTGAAGGCGAAAGACGCGCTTCCGGAACCCACGGATCCTAACGAGAGAGAGCTGAGGAGGTTGAAGGGAAGGCGATTCGATAAGGGCGGCCCCCCTTTCTCGAACTATCCAGAAGGGGTCAATCCCGACGATGAAGATATTTATTACTTCAGAGAAATGGCGCCTCCGGCTTTGCCTGCCAAGGATAGCAATCTAGTAATTGCGGGTGTTGTTAATGAACAGCAACCGTATCTATCTGCTAATCAGGCAGGCATTTATACAGAATTTAAGATCAGGGTTGAACAAGTCTTCAAGGCGGACAGGATTCCTAATACTCAGCCGGTGGAGATATTGGCTGTACGAGAAGGAGGTTCCATTCGTCTGCCGAGCGGAAGGGAGTTTTCGTTCAAAGTCACGCAGAAACCGCCTGCCGAAGAAGGGAAAAGGTACGTTTTCTTCCTCAAATGCAATGCCCTAGAGCAGGACTTTTCTATCCTCACTCAGTACGAGATTAGCGACGGGAAGGTGATTCCAACCGATAGCTACCGTACGGAACCTGACGGGAAACTTCCTTTCGACGGGTGGGATGAAAAGTCTTTTCTTGAGGAAGTTGAGCGAAGCGCAATGGACGCGAGGTGAACCGTGAGGAAGCAAAAACAATCCGTAAGCGTCAAGCGAGCTACATCCCCAGCTGAGTCAGGACCGGGAGCCCCGGATTGTCGAGGGGTAAGGGCGTTTCAGCCCGTGCGGTTGCCCGGGGGCTTCCAGTTGGCGGGAAGCAGGCTGTCAATCTCGGTAATGTTTATCGCCGGCAAACGGCTGAGGACATCCGTGAGGTAGTCCTGAGGATTGATGCGCCGGCGGCGGCAGCTGACCAGGATCGAGTAGATGACGGCGCTGCGCCAGGCGGCGTCCGGATGTTCGATGAAGAGCCACCGTTTGCGACCCACCGCGGTGGGCCGGATAGCGTTTTCAATCAAATTGTTGTCGATCTCGAAACGACCGTCCTTCAGATACCGGGTCAGGGCTTTGTATCCGTATCCAGGGCCGTGTCTAAAGTATTTAATTTTCAGTGGTTTGAAAAACTAAATATCTTAGACACGGCCCCTGAGAGACGGGTAACACAGGGCCCGGGATCATCGTTTCAACGGTGTCAACCGTAGACTTCGGACCGGGGAACCTGGTTAACGGTAACGGGGCCGAGGACGTGCGTTGCTCGCCCAGCTCAGTGGCCTCGGGAGGAAAGACCGGGCTGGGCAAGATCAAATGCCCGGGGTTTGAAGACTGACTGAAGGCGAAAAGGGAGGCGAAAAGGGGACTGTCCCCTTTTCTCTGTTTGGAGCAGACATTGTGTCGAACAAACGGCTTATCCCGCACGTAGCTAAGACTATGAGCAATCGGGCGGCTCCAGTTTCGCTGAAGAACTCACTGCGAACGGCAAGCTTTCTCTTAACTGCGCTATTGATGTGCCGTGCAGACGTCCATGCGGTGTCAGCCGAGCACACTGAGGAGATCGACAAGCTGATGTCGACGCTGTACGAGCGTGGCCAGTTCAATGGTGCCATCCTCGTTGCCAGGCAAGGAGAGATCATTTACCGAAAGGCGTTTGGCAAGGCGGACTTCCAGGCAGGTAGAGATTTCACTCCTGAAACCCCCTCCAACATCGGCTCGGTTACGAAACAATTTACCGCCATGTCGGTCATGCTTCTCGCTGAGCGAAACAGGCTAAGCTATGACGATCCCGTTTCAAAACATGTTCCGGAGTTTTCCCGTTCAGCACATTTCCGCAAAGTAACTGGGAGACAGTTGTTGACCCACACTTCTGGACTTCCGGACTATGGCGATTTAGGAATCGACGACTCCGGTCTCGACCAAAAAGGACTGATCACGGCACTCCTGGAAAAGGAAGATCGCCTTACCAAGCCCGGTCTCAAATACCGATACAGCAACCCTGGGTACGCGCTCTTGGCAATCTTGGTCGAAAAAGTCTCCGGCAAGCGGTTTGGTGACTTTCTGGAGGAACAGATCTTCAAACCCGTTGGCATGAGCAACACCTTCGTCTATGCCAGTCCGGCGAAGAGGAGCGGCCGGACAGCCGTTGGATACGGTCAATTTGGACAAGTGGACGACGGTGGCCCGACTGCGATCCCCGGTGATGGCGGCATCTATTCGACAGTCGATGATTTGTTCAGGTGGGATCAAGCGCTATACACAGACAAGCTGGTCCGTCAGTCCACGTTGGCCGAAGCCTTTACGCCCGCCAGAGTTGAGGAAGGCACGTCAACGTATGGTTTTGGATGGAATGTGGGGCAAGAGGGCAACGAAAGACGTGCTTGGCATACGGGCAATTACGCGGGTTTCAGAGCATTTATTGAACGACGGCTTAACGAGAGAGTCACCGTGATTATCCTCACGAACAAGGGAAACAGTAAGCGCCTGGACATAAATGCCGCTATCCAGAACATCCTTACCGATAAGGCGTATCTTCTGCCCAAGCAGTCTGGTGCCGAGAAACTGTACAAAGCTATCCACGATTCGGGAATCCAGGCCGCCCTTAACATGTACTACGCCTTGAAGGATGGGAATGGACACGACCTGGGGGAGTCCGAGTTGAATACGCTCGGATATCAGTTGCTTTACGGAGATAAGAGAGTAAGTGACGCGATCGCCATTTTTAAGCTGAATACAACCGAGCACCCGACATCTTCTAACGCGTTCGACAGTTTGGGTGAGGCTTATCGAGTCAACGGCGAGAGGGAGCTCGCCATCTATAGCTACAAAACAGCGGTCAAGCTCGATGCTACAAACGGGCATGCCGCGGCGATGCTGAAAGAGCTGAAACTTGGCCGTGCGCTTAGGATCGCGACACCCATAATCAGTGCCATTGCAGTGTTGCTTGTCGTGGCGATCGTCCTCAGAAGACGATTCTGGGAGCGCATCGACGCCTCTTAGATACGGGCCCGATCCGCTTTAATGCGGGAAAACGATAGCCTTTACCTGAAGCGGCTTGGCCCGGGCGTAATACAGGTCCAGTATGACGCGATATCGACAAAGTCACATACCCGGCTGGCAACCGAGGAGGTGTGCTCGTTTGACGGACATCAGACACAGCGATGATTAAGGCTATCCGGGTCCGAGCAAAACGGGGTCGACCGAAGACGCCCCGTTATCGATCATGTTTGCTCCGGCCTGACAGAGCTCGTTTGGGCTTCGCCCCTCGAAGCGGCATCGGCATAACCGGGGCCGTGTCTAACGTACAATTGACTAAGAATCCGAGTACGCCAGACGAGAGTAGACGATCAGGAGAGAGAATGCTATGAGCTCGCCTAAGCCGCAAGTTGACTGCGAACGCTACCACACGACTCTGTATGTGAGGGACGTTATCGCTGCCGCCGATTTCTACACGGATAAGCTCGGCTTCCGCCCCGGTTTTACTTGGGGAGATCCGCCCACGATGGCGGGCGTGAACCTCGGCGATGTGCAGATATTCCTGGAGCAGGGCACGCCCGACCCCGCGAGCGGCGCTCTTTATTTCGTCGTTGGCGAGGCGGATGAGCTTTACGAGTTCCATCGCGCCGGTGGGGTGGAGCTTGTCACAGAGCCAGGCGACAGACCCTATGGACTGCGCGACTACACCGTCCGGGATCTTTATGGACACATCCTCCACTTTGGACACTACGTCTACAATGTTGGACCTCCAGTGGAGATTGAGCGGGTAGATGTCCCGGTTCGTCTGGAGAAACGGCTAGCCGCGCTGCTCCACGACCTGGCTGAGCACAAGCGCATGAGCCTGGCCAGTTGTCTGGAGGAAATTCTGCTGCACACTTGCGAGCCCCTCGGCGACGGTGTCGCGAGCCCGCACACCAGGAGCACCCTCAGACATATTCAAGAACTGAAGGCCAAACACGGAATAGATTACGATTGCCACGCAAGTTACCGTTTTGTCGAGCGAGAATAAGAAATCCGGACTGGGGCAGTGAACTCGCTGATAGATGCAATATTCTGTTTTCAATTTGCGCCCTTATGGAACAGGGCACGTGGTTCTTACTGCCTATGGGCCGGACGGAAGCCTGCTCGGGTCGGTTGAAAAGCTCGACAATGGGACTGACCTTGGGATTGAAACTGATGCTGAAGCAGGAATCGCCAAAGTGCTTGTGGTTTCCCGGACTGAATCCCCCGAAACAATCGCTGGCCTGATGCTCGACTATGTTGTACCGAGACTGTTTACCACATACGTTCCGCATCTGGCGGCAAGTAGTGGTGGGGATGTCGGCATTACGACGGCCATCTCGATCCTTAATCTCTCGAACACAACAGCGATGGGGACGGTGACAATTCTCGACAGTGAGGGACAGCCGTTGGCGCTCGCCGTGGATGGTTCTCGGGTGTCTAGCTTGTCATTTGAGCTTCTGGCTTTTGGTTCAAAGACATTCAACCTGGGCCCTCCTGCCGACGCCTCCCCGGGCTCTCTCTTGGCCGGATATGCTCGCCTTCGATCAAGTACACCAGTCGAGGCGAGCGTCGTCTTCAGCACTCGCGATAGTGCGAACCTTGTCCAAGAAGTGGGCATATCATCCACCCCTGCTTTTTTGACAACCGCGGGTGCCGTCACTGCCAAACCGGAAGAGTCGAAAAGCACGGCTGTAGCTTTGGTAAACTCTTCCGCCGAGGATTTCACCTCTGTGGATGTTCTGCTCATTGGGGAAAGCCAAGCGGGAGGAGTCTTTGAGCGCGGCTCCCTCGTACTGAAACCCGGCGAGCATCGAGCTCAGTTCGTCCACGAACTATTCCCGAATGTCGCGGGGAAGATTATTGCAGGGAGTCTCATCATTCAGGGAGACTGCCCCGTGGCTTCGACTGTTCTACAAACGGTAGACGGAGTCGCGGCAGCAAGTGTTCCAGTCGGGAGCCCGGAGAGAAGCAGCGTGCGTTAGCCCAGCCGATCGAGCCCCGGAGAAATCTTCGGGGCTTTCGTCACATCTTTCGCATGGCACGCAGAGCCGAGTGAAGAGCCCGTAAAGTAGACTGATGAAACGCGGTTGAAATGACTACCATCTTCCGGAATCGCATCGCGCGCCGCTCTTTTCTGCTTGTGGCAGGAGCATCCGCCGCTGCCATCGCAAAGTCCTTCGCCTCGAGTGCTTCCTGGAGTGCGTCCTGCGGTGCTTCCGGTAGTGCTTTAAAAAAGGCCTGGGAAAAAATCGGTGTTTTTTTTGCACCGCCGGCCGACCTCGCGGGTGACCTTGGGAACTACCGTCCGGTGCTTCTATTCGAGGACGGCCGCCGGGTGCAAAGCGCGCACGATTGGCTCCAGCGCCGCAAGGAGCTGCTGCGGAAGTGGCACTCTCTTCTAGGTGCC
>CAYQYP010000429.1:0-1569 GCA_964421755.1 uncultured Acidobacteriota bacterium | reverse complement strand
TTCCCTGCCAGGCAAGACCTTGGCTACGACTGAAAACCCATAGCAGGCGGGAGTCTTGGGGAGGACGGGGCCGTAGTTTCCCGGTTGGAACTCGAAATATCCCTCTTTCGGAATCGCGAGGGCCTGTGGCTTGGTCCAGTTGTTTTCATTTCCCCTTGCGACTGCTTGCGATGTCGTCGCGTCCCCTTCTGATATTACGCGTGTTGCCATTTTGTTCTCCTTGAACGGATCTGACACCGGAACCAATGATCCATTGCTATTCAGAACGGTTGTTCTCGTTTGCGCTCGATTGGAACTGGGGTGCAGACGGCACTGTGATGGCCGAGCCTGAACGCTTTTGCGCATGTCGGTCAGCAACGTATCCGGGTCCCGCAGGACGGCTCAGTTTGGAACGATGCGCCGAGGATAACCTACTGTCAAAATTGCCAGTGAGAGCCATCGGACCGTTTCGAAGATAATCCGAGTTGCCTTTCAGGGAGCCCATTCAAAAATGGCGAGGTCGATAGTTGCGGAAGGGGATTCGCGGACTGCCATGAACAGACGGTAAACATGACTATAAATCGGAGCGAGGAAGGACATGAGATTCAGGACAGGCTTGGGAGTAATTGGCACCAGCGTTTTCATGGTGACTCTCGCTGCGGCGGGATCTACGGAGTTCGTGTCAACCTGGAGAAACCCGCTTGCAGGACCCCTGGCCAAGCCAGGCCAGAAAGCGGCGACGTTTGTTATCACTGCGGAGGAGTCGATGCGTCTTGGCCCGGAAGAGAGTCTGGCTGACTTGATGCGAACACGGGGACTGGATTGTGTCGCCGGCTACACCGTTCTTCCCGGAGAACTGGCCAAGGACCAGCCGAAAGCGAAGGAATTCCTGGCAAAAGGGGGAATCACGGCCGTAATCATCATGCGCGTGCTCGGAGAAGACGAGCGTGAGGAAGCTTATGGGCCAGGCGCGCCCATGTACGCGGCTCCCCGTTATTCCTCATTTTGGAATTACTGGGGTTACAGCTGGAGTGTGGCCTACACGACTGAGGTGAAGTTGCACAAGGTCTTTTCGGTTGAGACTCTAGTCTATTCGATCGAACAGGACAAGTTGATCTGGGGAGGCATCAGCGAGACAACTAACCCGAAGGACATCCAGAAGTTCATCAAAGATCTCGTCAATGCCGCGGGCAAAGAAATGCGAAAAGCCGGGCTCCTCCACGAATGAGGCTTGAAAGAGCAGACTGGACGTCCGATTTTCCTAGAATGACAGCAGCAGGCCGCCGCTCAGCTCGAGCAGGCTGAAGTTGGTCCGGTTGATCTCGGGGGGAGGAACAACCAGTTCGATCCCATCCGGGACGTGATAAAACCGGGCATCAAAACGGAGGCCAACCGGCCCGGCGATATTACGAAGTTTCAGCCCGCCACCCACGTTCCAGGTCCAAGCATTCCGTATGCTGAAATTGGTTCCCTCCTGACCCGATATCCCTCCCACCCCAAAAGTGGCAAAAGGCACAAACCCGCCAATCGGTAGCTGAACGAGGAAGTTCCCGTTGAGAAGGTGAACGGTTTCATCGAAGTCTCCGAAAG
>CAYQYP010000428.1:0-8215 GCA_964421755.1 uncultured Acidobacteriota bacterium | reverse complement strand
GCCCCCACGCTCCCGAGGATTCCTACCTGAAGACCGTTGTCCGACAAGCAGTATCGAATGCCAGGAGCGTCCGCACAATACCCGCTGGCCGGTATTTCTGCAGGCTCACCGGTACCAGGTCGTCCTATGAAGTGGGCCTCGCCTCGGTTTGATTGCGCGGTTCAGCTCTGGCTGGCGCAGTTCTCGGTTTTTGCTTCGCGCCATCTTTCCTGCCGGGCGCTCTTAATTCCCTCTGTTTCGACTCCTGCATTTTGCTTTCGCCTGGTCTCATGCCGAGAAAGGCTTCCATAAACCAAGCCGTGAAAGCCTCTTCGTCCAACGTTCGAAGTCTTCTCTGAACGACGACGTAAGTGACGCTCAGCAGGGTGACAACACTTAGCGCTAACGCCAGCAATATCGTTCCGATCATTGAGACAGCTCCTTGATTGTGGTCTGGAAGAAATACGGGTATCGAGAAAGATAGCCTATCGGCTGCTGGCTGCCAATCGGCTGAGGAGGGTATATGGAGTCGCCGAGAGTGGGTAGCCTAGCTGATTATTCGTTTTCGGACCGCGTACAGCACGAGCTCTGCCGTGTTGTGCAGGTCGAGTTTCTGCATGAGATTCGAGCGATGAGTTTCGACGGTGTACGTACTGAGGTTAAGGAGGCTGGCGATGTCTTTGTTGGTCTTGCCCTCCGCAAGCATCTGGAGGATTTCCCTTTCGCGACTTGTGAGCAGCTCGTACGAGTCCTGGAGTCCTCTCTGCTTGAGTTGCCGCATGTAGTCCTCCAGAAGGGTGGCGGCGATGCTGGGGCTGAAAAACGGCCGCCCTTCGGCGACTGTCCTCACCGCCAAGAGAATGTCGTCTTCGGCTGATTCCTTCAGAAGATAGCCTTTCGCTCCCGCCGTAAGGGTTCGAAGGACATAGCTCTCGTCAGCATGGACGCTCAGGACAACCACACTCACCCTGGAGTTCTCTTTGACGATTCGTTCCGTCGCCTCGATCCCGTTGAGGTTTGGCATCGCAATGTCGAGTAGCACAATGTCCGGTTTGAGCTCGGCTGCCATCTTGACCGCTTCATGGCCGTCTGCCGCTTCTCCCACAACGTCGACAGCGGGCTCCCGGCCGAGTACAAAGCGCAGTCCTTTTCTCACCACCGCATGATCATCAGCCAGCAAGACTCTCTGTTTTTTCACGGGTCACACCCAGAAACAAGAGTACAGGCCACGCCCGCAATGACGCTCCCATCCTGGAATTTGATTGTCCCATGACCATGGCAAGAGTGCTACCCGGCCCCTCAGGAGGTGTCGTCACGTCGTTTTGTCAGGCCGGGCGGGTCCTTTTGGGGCCGGCGCCGAGAAGCCTTCGCACCATTCCAGCAGTCGCGATTCTCTCCGCCGGCAATCCACGGGGAACCGGAATCGGCGTCCCGTCCTCTCCGATTCTGAATGCTGTCCCGCACGAGCAGTAGCATTCTGAACCGGCGACGGCAGAAAATCTCTCCTGCCCACAGCCCGGGCAAGCCACTTCGTTCATCTCGGACACTCCTTGTCCCCGGAAAGCGCCTGCGTGGTCGCACAACCGACAGGTTTGCCACGGCCGCCTCTGATACGCGTTCGGCGCCTATTGCCGTCTGTACTCTAGCTCAGATGGCAAACGGCCCTGAATCGCCCGGGTATGGGATTCTGCAGCACGAAATCCTGGTAGACCCGTTGTTGGAGGACGTTTTTCTCCCGATAGAGGCAGTGACGCGTTCTCTTCTCTCAAGGAGGCTCGCGCACCTGCAAGCTACAACCCCCGGCGCGCTACTGATTGTTTCCTTGCGCATATACCCGGGAACCGGTATTCCCTTCACACGAGATCACGCGCTACCTTGCTTTACCATGGGCGATTTTCAGCAGCGAGGGACGATTACTACACTGCCGCGCCTTGTTCGTGTAGATCAGGCCGAGCGGGAAGCGGAGCTGATGCAGTTTTCGTCGAGGGCGCCGGCAGCCCTCGTGATTCCGTGCCTGGCGAGTGAGATGGATCGGCCGGCCCTTCAGGAGATCATCTGCGAACTCGCCCGTGTCCCGTACCTGGACACAATCGTGGTATCGCTCGACGCCGCCTGCGAGTCCGATTACCAACGTGCTCTTTCCTTTTGCAGTCAACTGGGTCAGCGAGCGGTCGTAATCTGGAACGACGCTCCCGCCATTCAAACCCTGGCTCGCGAGATCGAAGACCAGACAGTGAGTCTGGGCCCGAGAGGCAAGGGCAAAGCGGTCTGGATGGCCTTCGGCTATCTTCTCGGCGAAGGACGAGTGGGATGTGTTGCCCTGCACGACGCTGATCTTTTGGGATACGAGCGGACTCTTCTGGATAATCTCCTTTTCC
This sequence comes from uncultured Acidobacteriota bacterium, assembly GCA_964421755.1. GTDB lineage: Bacteria > Acidobacteriota > UBA6911 > RPQK01 > RPQK01 > CAVUUN01. The sequence continues at coordinate 5,858 of CAYQYP010000428.1, read as the reverse complement.
CGATCCTCCACCCGAGTCTCGATTTCAGCTTCTGTAAGGCCTACTATGCGAGGTTCTCCGACAGGCTCCACGGCCGCGTCACCCGATTGCTGATGCGTCCGCTGCTGCAGGCTATGAGCGACGTGGTTGGGCGGAACCCCTATCTCAGTTACCTTGCGGCTTTCCGTTACCCGCTCGCGGGAGAACTGGCCCTCGACGCGGATCTGCTAAGGTGGATCAGAGTCCCCGGGGACTGGGGGCTGGAAATGGGTGTCCTCTTTGAGCTGATCCGCCATCGCTCGTCGCGACGTATCTGCCAGGTCGACGTGGCCGACCGGTTCGAACACAAACACCAGGAGTTGTCGCCGGACGATCCCACTCGGGGACTGCACCGAATGGCGATTGATATCGTTAAGCACTTGCTTCGAACCTTGGCGGCAGCCGGAGCGGTGTTGCCGGTCGGCACGTTCAAGAGCATGCGCGTCGCCTACCAGCGCTATGCGGAAGATGCTGTGGCCGATTCGTATGCCCTGTCCGTATTCAATGGGCTGTCCTATGACCGTCATGAAGAGGAACGGGCTGTTGAGACTTTCGGCCGCGCGCTCGGCGAGGGCTGTGAGCAGTTTGTGTCCGATCCACTGGGAACTCCCGCCTTACCGAACTGGGCACGCGTCCAATCAGCCGCGCCCGAAATAGGGGAACGCTTTGTACGAGCAGTCCGCGACTTGGACGGTCTCTTGGAACCATGCGCATCAGTATCGTCTTCACGGATCTCGACGGAACCCTGCTTGAGCTAGACGGTCGAATCTGTCCGGAGGCGCGGACAGCCTTGGCTCGTCTCGGGGACTTGGCGGTGCCCGTCTGCCCTGTGACCAGCAAGACGATTGCTGAGCTGGGGCCTCTTCTTGGCAGACTGGGGCTTTCCTCGCCGGCTACCTTCGAGAACGGGGCGGGGATTCTATTCCCGGGGGGCTCCGCACAACTTTGTGATAGAGCTGTTCCCGCTTGGGTGCTTAAGCAGATTGCCACGACTGTCCGAGACAAGACGCAGGCGCCTCTCCGCACTCTGTGGGAGCTGACAGACGCGGAGCTCCATCTTTTGACTGGGCTTCCAGTTTCGTATCTACCGGCCGTTCGTCAGCGCCTGGCAACAGCTCCCCTGCTGATAGAAGAGGCCTGGGACCACGCGATCACCGGGGCGCTGCCTACCGAGAGGGCGCTGACGGTGGTTCGCGGAAATCGTTTCCTGCACCTGCAGGGCAGTCACGACAAAGGAACAGCAGTAAGTCGCCTGCTGACGGCTGTGGCACATCCAGCCGGCTCAGTTGTCGCTTGCGGTGACAGCCCAAACGATATCCCGATGCTGGCTGTGGCCGACATGAAGATCGTGATCCCTTCGGAACAGGGGCCCCACCCCTTGCTGATGGAACATTTCCCGAGGGCTACTGTTGCCCCCTATCCTCACGGCCGAGGCTGGGCGGCTGCCCTCGCTTTGCTGCTGGACGGAAAAACCGAACATGAACAACGCAACCCCGCTTAGAGAAATAACCAAGGAACTTTTGAGCCGTGTCGCCCCGGCCGACTTGGTAGTGGGAATACCTTGCTTCAACAACGGCAACACCATCGGAAAGGTCGCGGAAACAGCGGCGAAGGGACTGGCGGAGTACTTCCCGGATCGGTCCGCGTGCATCGTTGTCGCTGACGGCGGTTCGACGATGGACGATACCCGGGAAAACGCGCTCGCGGCGGTGAAAGCCAGTGGCGCGCACGGGGTGGTTGGCATCTATCGAGGCCTGCCCGGGAAGGGATCCGCGGTACGTTGGATCTTTGCCGCCGCTGCTGAGGTCCAGGCGAAGGCGGTCGCTTTGCTTGACGCCGACCTGCGATCGATCGCACCCCACTGGATTGAACGACTTTTGGGACCGGTTCTTGAGGGCGGGTACGACTTCGTGGCGCCTCTTTACGTCCGCTACAAGTACGACGGTACGATTACCAATAACGTCGCCTACAACATGACCCGGTGCCTTTATGGACAAAGAATCCGGCAACCGATTGGAGGAGATTTCGGCCTCTCGGCTGCCTTGGCCGGCTCGCTGGCACAGGAACCTGTGTGGGACACGGACATCGCTCGTTTCGGCATCGACATCTGGATGACCTGCAACGCCCTGGTGAAGAATGCGAAGGTATGCCAAGCGCGTCTGGGAGTAAAAATCCACGACGCCAAAGACCCCGCAGCTAACCTCGAACCGATGTTCCGACAGGTGGTGAGAACGCTTTTTACCTGCATGGAACAGACAGAGTCAGCCTGGATGAAGATGAGCAGGAGCCAGCCGGCCGACGTCTGGGGAGATCCGTCGGGTGAGGAGCCCGAAAGCTTCCCGATCAACTACCAGGCGCTTGTTGAGAACTTCTTCCTCTCGTGGCGGACCCTGAAAGGCGCCTGGGAAACGATCTTGTCTCCTGATACATATGTGGAGCTCGAATCTCGCGTCGCCAGCGGACCAGCCGCCTTTCATCTCACGACCGACCTCTGGGCGAAAATCCTGTTCGAGTTCGCGGCTGCTTTTCATTGCCGGAAGACAATGCGGAACCAGATCGTAGAAGTGCTGTCTCCGCTCTATTTCGCCCGTGTTGCTTCCTTTATCAATCGAACCCGAAATCTCTCAAATGCGGAGGCTGAAACGGTCGTGGAGGAGCAGGCTCAGGTCTTCGAGCTCCGAAAGCCGTACCTGATGCATCTCTGGAAAAACTGCCCTTCGGAAATCGAGCCTTCCGAGAAAGCCAGACCTGAACAAACACGGTAAATGGTTCAAGGCAGGGCAAGTGTTCGCATCATCTGAGACTGGTGCCTTTTGCGGCCCCAATATACCGGTTCGCTGGTATGGTCCATGGGGAATCTCGAGCCTACTATCAGGGATGTCTGCCCTTTGGCTTTGAGGGGCGAGAAGCTTGCACTCGCCCCCGGGGCAGATCTCGCCCTCCGCGGGACATCAGCCCATAACAATAAGAGGCAAGGCCCGCTGGGCGATGTCAGTTGTTTCCTCAATGATCACAGATGTTCCGGCCGGTCCTCAGATTACCGGTCAGAAACGATTCAACTAGACACTGAGCAGGCTCCGGCAAAGCGCCGAGCAGGACATCAATGTCGTGCGAACCAAAAAGCGCCAGGGCGCGTCCCCCCATCCCCCCGGCGATGATCAACTTCACGCCTTGGGAAGCCAGCCAGGGCGGCAAAAGCCCGGGTTGGTGCTCGGGCGCCGCGACCACCTCGGTTTTGAGCACCGTCTTTGACTCCGGATCGACGTCGAACAAAGCAAATTCCGGACAGTGGCCAAAGTGTTGAGCCAACTTGCCGTCTGCAACAGGGACTGCGATACGCATGTTGTTTTCTCCTCTCGGCGGTTCGTTTGTGCCGCTAAGGCCGGCAGATTATCTCTAACCATCAGCATTCGTTTACTTGGACAAGGCCGTTGAAGTGCAGGCGAACGGACTTCCAGACCTTGCGAATATCGTGTGCCGCAGGACCGCCGTATTCTACGGTTGATAACCCTTGGACCTGGGCGCGGGTCACCGCCGAATCGTAACGGACCCGCCCTGCAACCCAGACGCCTCGTGCTCGCGCCGCTCGCTCGACTCGGCTTGTGATTTCGGAATTCAGATCCCACTTGTTCACACAGACGGCGGTCGGAATCCGGAAGTGCGCGGTTAAGGAGACGACCCGGTCAAAATCGTGTAGAGCCGATAGAGTCGGCTCGGTAACGACCAGGACGAAATCGCTTCCGGTGATTGAAGCGATGACCGGACAGCCAATCCCAGGCGGGCCGTCAATCAACAATACCGATTTGGCCTGCTTTTCGGCGATGTCTTGAGCCGCTAGCCTGACGCTTGTGACCAGCTTTCCGGAATTCTCCGCCGCGACTCCCAGGCGAGCGTGAACCATCGGACCGTGTCTGGTCTCGGAGATATACCACTCGCCGCAAACCCTTTCTTCGAAATCGATCGCCTGGCAGGGGCAGAATTCTACGCAGACGCGACAACCTTCGCAGGCAATGGGATCCACCTCGTACCGACCGTCACCCGTTTGATGAATCGCGTCGAACCGGCAAGACGCCATGCACTCCCCGCAGAAAGAGCAATCGTCCGCGCGAATCCTGGCAGTATGGCCGGACCGGAACTCCCGCCTTTCGAGGACCGTCGGGGCAAGGACCAGGTGCAGATCCGCCGCGTCCACATCGCAGTCCACAAAAACAGCGTCCCGGGCCAGGGCGGCAAAAGATGCGACGACGCTGGTCTTTCCCGTTCCCCCTTTGCCGCTGATAACGGTCAGTTGTCGCATTTAAAAGAAGCCTTTTCGCTCCGTCTCGTTCCCGCCGGTTTCGCGGACCGGCCGGTCCGCCGGTTCAGCCTCTCGTATCGGTACCGTGCATTCGCGCCGACCCGTCGCCGTTGTGGATTTCACTCGTGTCTCAATGCGGCGATATAGCCGGTGCAGGTCACGACGCAGACCGGGAAGAGCCCCGACGGCCAATTGTCCCCGGGAATAGGCCTCCGCGACTTCCCGGCTGTCCGGAATCTCGAGCAGCAGCGAAACCCCTTCGTCTTCGCAGTAGTCACGAACCGTGCGGTTCCCTTCGGTACTGCGATTGACAACAACTCCCAAGGGGATGCTCAGGGCACGCACCATGTCCACAGCAAGGCGCAGGTCGTGGAGACCGAAGGGAGTCGGTTCGGTCACCAGGATCACGAAATCGACACCTCGTAAGGCGGCAATTACCGGGCACGACGTGCCCGGAGGGCAGTCGATCAGCACCACGCCATTCTCAGGAGCCCTCCTCCTGACGGCACGGATGAGCGGTGGTGAAGAGGCTTCCCCAATCCGCAAACGGCCCTGGATCAAACGAGTGCGGCCCGCCCAGCCATCTTCCACCAGACCGATTTCCCGCGTTTTCTCGGTCAGGGCGCCAGTCGGGCAGACACGGACACAGCCTCCACAGGAGTGGCAGAGCTCCGGAAAAATCAGCGGGCCGGTATCCAGCCCGGCAATCGCATGGTACTGGCAGAAGCGCGAACAGGAACCGCAACCAAGGCAACGATCCAGGTCGACGACCGGGACCAAGACGCCTATCGCCTCGCTCCTTTCGACCGTTGGGGCCAGGAAGATATGGCAGTTCGGTTCTTCGACATCGCAATCCAGGAGGGTCACGGCCTTAGGAATCGCCAAGGCGAGACTGACGGCGAGAGTGGTTTTTCCGGTCCCGCCTTTTCCACTGGCAATCGCGATTTGCATGATCTAAAACGCGTGACCTTCCGTGTCTGGGGATTCCGCCTGCTTCAATTGCCCGCTGCGGAGCCGATCGAGCGCGTCCCCGACTGTCCCCCCGACCCCGGTGTAGATCCGGATTCCGGCAGCACTGAGAGCCTTGAACGCTTTGGGTCCGCAGTGTCCGGTCAGGACGCAGTTTGCCCCGGCGCGTGATACGATCTCGGCCGCCTGGAGGCCGGCGCCCTGTGCCGCGTTCAGATTCTGCGAGTTTTCGATAACGTGAAATCCTTCGGACGCGTCATCCACGAGAATGAATCTTTCGGCTCGGCCAAACCTGGGATCCATGGGCGAATCGAGGCTTGAGCCGCGTGCTGTAACAACGACCTTCATAAAGTGACAACCTCCAGCGTCTGAACGCCATTTCAGGGACTACTGCTGCGTGGTTTTTTCACTCGTCAGCTGATCCAGGCGCTGCTTGACAAAATCCAACTCGCGCTGCAGCGCGTCCATCTGGCGGGCCAACATCTCCTTTTCAACATTCGCCGGCTCGTCTGTACTGACTTGACCGGGCTGCGCACCGAAACGCAGCCAACCGGGAAGGCCCGTCGCCCAAAAC
>CAYQYP010000427.1:0-14511 GCA_964421755.1 uncultured Acidobacteriota bacterium | reverse complement strand
CGAGATGAAAGAGCTGATGAACAAGGTCACCGAAGCCAGGAAGGCGGCCGAGGCCAACTTGATCACCCGGCGTGAAGAGACCGCCGCCATGCGTTCTCAGGCGAATACCGCAAGGCTCCTGGAGAACAACCCGGCCTTGATGCGCCTGCGCGAGCTGGAGGCCCTGGAGAAGATCGCGGTCAGCTCCAAGCTAAACGTGGTCCTCGGCGAGAAGGGTCTGGCGGATCGTGTTGTCAATCTTCTGTAATGCCAGCAGGCAGATGGCAGCGGGCAGAAGGCAGACGGCAGAGGGCAGCGGGCAGTTTGCCCATTGCCCGTTTGCCACCTGCTAATGTCTGCCCTCTGCCCGCTGCCTTCTGCCCGCTGTCTTCTGCCCGCTGCCTTCTGCCCGCTGTCTTCTGCCCGCTGCCATCTGCCCGCTGCCATCTGCCCGCTGCCATCTGTCAGGCCGGTTCGCTCCACGGCCTTTTCGGGTCCCACTTGGCCAGCGCGTCGCACCAGACCTTGTAGCGTCGTCTCATGGTTTGGAGCTGCGGGTGATGGTCCGAAGAAGCAGCGAGATTCGCTTTCTCTTTCGGATCGTTAGCCAGATCGAAAAGCTCCTCCCATTCCGGTCGGGTGTCGATGTACCGAGTGTATTTCCACTTTTCCGTTCTCAACCCTTCGGTTTGAGGTATCCAGCCGCCATTGCTGAAATGATGTTCATAGAACCACTCCCGACGCCAGTCGGCGGGCGTTCCTTCCATTAGGGCGCCGACATCCCGGCCCTGTACGGAAGGGGGAGTTTTGACCCCGGCGAGTCCCAGAAGTGTGGGAGCAATATCGATATTCAGCGTCATCTCGGTAACAGCCCGCCCTTTGGAGGAGTTGGAGAGCCTTGGATCGCACACGATCATGGGCGTCCGGATGGATTCCTCATGCATCATCCACTTGCCCGCCAGTCCGTGTTCCGCCAGGTAGAATCCGTTGTCCGACGAATAGACAATAACCGTGTTCCGATCCCGGCCGGTCCTTTTCAGATGCTGCATGATTCTGCCGACCACCGCATCGACTTCGGTGATCAGCCGGTAGTATGCGCGGACTGACTCCTGATACAGAGCCGGCGTCCCGAAACGAACCGCCCAGCGGCGCCGGCCTTCCGAGCGCTGCACCTCGATGGGTAGCATCGAGATGTAGCGCGGGTCCGCCGTCTCGGGAACCGGGATCTCCACGTCTCGATACAGCCCGGCCGTTTCACGCGAGTGGAGAAACTGAAGCGGCGCTTCATCCTGGACGTGAGGTGCCTTGAAGCTGACCGAAAGGCAAAAAGGCCTGTTTCCTGGGGCGCGGTCAAAAAACTCAACCGCCTGATCTCCCATCATTGCGGTCAAATGCGGTCCGTCTTCCCCTTTTGGGAAATATCGTCCCTGGCCCGGGAAACCGTTCCAATAATCGAATCGATCCGACGGCATTTTGTCGCCAACGCCGTATTTCCCGATGAAGCCGACCTGGTATCCGGCACTCCTCATCAGCTCCGGATAGGTCAGGGCCTGCTGCGCCGGCGTCAATGCGGTGGAGAAGTCGTTGACTCGATGCGCGCTGGCATACAGCCCGGTCAGGATACTCGCTCTGCTCGTCATGCAAATCGAAGTGGTGACGAAATGATTGCGAAAAAGGACCCCCTGCTCGCTCAGGCTATCGATGTGAGGAGTTCTGACGATCGGGTTGCCCATGCAACCAAGCGAGTCCCACCGCTGGTCGTCCGATAGAAGAAAAACGATGTTGGGACGGTCTTCCGGGATTTGGAGGATGGGAAGCGCAGCCAGTCCCGCCCCTGCTTGGAGGAATTCTCGTCGGGTCCTTCTCATGAGCGAATCGTAAGCCATGGAGTCGCCGGTTTCCACGGATTTCAGGCGAAATCCTTCTACCGTCCGCCAGGCGGGCCACTTGAACCCCTGACCACCAGACGGGCAGAGACGATAACCTGTCGCCGTTCCGGTTCCTTTCCCTTCAGAATCGCGATCAGCAGCCGGGTTGCTGTTTCCACAATCTCCTCGACCGGCTGATGCATGGTGGTCAGACCCGGCCAGATGTTCCGGGAAAAAGCCAGGTCATCGTAACCGCAGATCGAAAGCTCATCGGGGACTCGGAGCCCCTGTTCCTGAGCCGTGAAAAGCGCCCCGAAGGCCGCCTCGTCGTTGCCTGCGAAGATGGCCGTCGGGGGCGGGTCCTGGCCGAGGAGCAGTCGCGCTGCCGTGCAGCCGCCGTCAAAGGTGAACTCGGACGGGGCAACCAGCGCATCGGTGAACGGAATCTGGTGGCGGTCCAGGGCCACGCGGTACCCGTACAGACGATCCCCGCTCGACCGCATGTTGCGCGGTCCGGTCAGGAATCCGATTCGGCGATGGCCGAGAGAGATCAGGTACTCGGTGAGGGCGTAGGCCCCCTGGTAATCGTCTCCCGCCACAAAGGGCACCGTGTCGATCCGGTTGAAGGGGTTGATCTGGACAAGCGGGACCTTGTAGGTCGTGAGCAGGTCGGCCACGAAATCATCGGCGTCACACGGAGGAGTCGTTACAAATCCGTCGATTCTGTGCTCAGCGCTCAAATCCACCAGCCTGTTTCGAGAACGGGAGTTCGAGGGAAAGTACGGCTGGACGAGGATATCGTAGTCCTCGTCGTAACCAATATCCATGATCGTCGAGAAGACGGCAGAGGCCGGTTGGTAAAACCCGGGGTACATCAGGATGCAGACCATGTTCGATCGTCGCTGCACCAGTCGACGGGCGAGAACGTTCGGGGCGTAGCCGGACGATCGGACCGCTGCCTGGACCCGGCTCCTCAGTTCGTCGCTGACATAGGGTTCCTCGTTGATGACCCGGGAGACCGTTTTGATCGAGCACCGCGCCAGCCTGGCAACATCTTTGATGGTCGCACCCATGGCGTTGACAACGATATCACACGAGACAGGCTGACGACTGACTGCGCACTGCCCACTTCGCACTGCCTACTGCGCACTACCCACTGCCTGCTGCGCACTACCCACTGCCTGCTGCGCACTGCCCACTGCCCACTGCCTGCTGGCGCGAGCCAGCCAACCGGGCCGAAAAGCGGCGGATTCTGCACTGCGAATCCGCCCTACGCCCGCTCGGCATGCGAACGCGGTTAGTCGTAGGGCGGATTCGCAGTTCAGAATCCGGCGCTTTTCGGCCCGGTTGGCGACCCTTTCTCGGTCAGTCGTCAGTGGTCAGTTGTCAGCGCCCCAGTGCGCAGTCAAATTCTCTTGACAACGTTGTCATACGCGGCACAGACTTCCCCATGCGCACGTACTCATCACTCGCTATCAACCACCTGGATGATTTCGTTTTCGGATCGTCTCCCTGCCCCCTCCGACTGAAGAACGGACTGGTCTTTGGAGCCGGAACGGTCTACCCCGAGTTGAATTTTACCCTCCCCGACATGACGATCAGTCAGGAGACTTTTGGCGAGGTGCGGGAGCAGTACAGCCAGATGATCCATGACGCCTGCCGGCGCGCCGTCGAACTGGAGGCCCCGGCGCTGGTTGTCGAGTTCGAGCTTTTGCCGGATCTCACGTTAAACCCGGAATGGGGAGCGGACATTACCCGCCTTTTGCGGGAAGCGCTCGATCAAGCGCAAGGCGAGCACGGTCTCGTAACCGCGCTGCGGGTTACTCCCAACGACGTCCGCGAGTTCACCCGCCCTCCTGAGCAGCGGTGCGGGCCTTACGTGGACAAGATGTTTCGGAGTTTCGAGCTCTGCGCCGCCGCAGGCGCCGACATGCTGTCGGTCGAGTCAACGGGCGGCAAGGAGCTGCACGACGATGCGATTCTGAACGGCGATCTGCAGACAGCGGCTTTCGCGATCGGCGTCCTCGGGAGTCGAGACATGGGTTTCTTATGGGAGCGGATTGTTGACATCGCTATCAGACACGATTGCATACCGGCTGGTGACTCCGCTTGCGGTTTCGGAAACACGGCGATGGTGCTGGCCGGGCAGAGATACGTGCCGAGGGTCTGGGCGGCCTTACTGCGGGTGATGACGGTGCCGCGAAGCCTGGTGGCGTTCGAGTGCGGCGCCAGGGGCCCGAGCAAGGACTGTGCCTACGAAGGGCCTTATCTGAAGGCCATCACCGGCTGTCCGATTTCGCTCGAAGGCGCCGAAGCCGCCTGCGCCCATCCCTCTCCGATCGGCAATATCGCCAAGGCGGTCGCCGACCTCTGGAGCAATGAGTCCGTCAACAACGTAAAGCTGCTTGGTGGAATGGCTCCAACCGTTTCGCTGGAGCAGCTGGTCTATGCCACCCGCCTCATGAATACTGCCGCAGGCTATGGTCCGGAATCAGCCCGGCAACTGCGGGACTGGGTCACCGAATCAGACGCCGGCCTGGATCCCCAGGCCTGGGTGCTCCGTCCGGATGTCGTCTTACGTCTGGCAGCCGAAATCATCACCGAAACAACACCGTACCGGCGGACACGCCGGGCGGCGCAAGCTACGCTGGAGGAACTGCGACTGGCCCATGGGGGTGGGCATTTCAAACTGCCCGCGACGGAGCAACGCTGGCTGGATCGTCTCAGCCGGGACGCGGATGAGCTGCCGGAAGATGAGGACGAGCTGCTCGCCGCGGTCATGCCCCAGATCGATGCCGAAAAAGTCAGCCTGCAGGAGTATTGCTTCAGTTAAGGATCCCGGACGGCCGAGGCAAATCGCGCAAATCGAACAAAACGGGCGAATCGTATCCGGCGACTTCCAAGTCAAAAATTGGGACCGCCTCGAAGTAAGATCTACGCACTGAGAGCAAAAAAAAAGCCCCGCCAAGTTGAACTTGACGAGGCTTCGAAACAAAGTGCCGCCAGCTTACCAGCGCTTGCTGAATCCACCGCGACCATTACCGTGCCGGTCGCCGCCCCTGCCAGAGTCTTCGCGGGGCTTCGCCTGGTTGACGGTGAGGCTTCGGCCATCGACTTCCTTGCCGTTCATTAGATTGATCGCCTCTTGGGCTTCCGCCGAAGACGACATCTCAACGAATGCAAAACCGCGTGAGCGGCCGGTATCGCGATCGGTGATCACATTGACCGACTCGACCGTACCCGCCTCGACGAACAATTGTTCGAGGTCTGCGCTTGAAGTCTGGAATGACAGGTTGCCTACATAAAGTTTGGTTGACATTGTTTGGGTTTTCCTTTTCCCTTAGAAGCTGAGATTAGAAGAGTCTTACGGAATCCGTGGCAGCGAAACTATTCCTAACGCGGCTTCAGATTGTTTTGCTGCCCTTCAACCATCCCAACCGTCGCTGCCAGGCTTCAAGGTGTGGACCGATCAAACAATGATCGAGGAAGAGGTCAGACACTTCCTAGGATACCTGATCCGTCTGGAAGTTGCACGATATTATTCCGGCAAGTGAGTCGGCCTCGGGGCGCGCACTGACTTCTCGACCGCCGGTTTTGCGGTAGACTGGAAAACACGACACTCCAACAAGTCGAATCTCGCTATTGACCGGGGCAGTCGGGACAGGGGCTGCAAAACAGGCATGGAACATAGCTACGTGGTGAAAGCGTGGGGCCGCATTCTCCTGGGTTACCAGCCGGTACTCTCCGTGGAGATCACCAATCGTTGTCCTCTCTCGTGCCCCGGCTGTTACGCCTATCAGCCGAACCACGTGGGAGGCGTCGCCCTTGAGCAAATCGGCGAGAGCACTGGTCAGGATCTGGTCGAAGGTGTCCTCAGGCTCGTCGCCAAGCACCGCCCTCTGCTGGTTTATATCGTCGGCGGGGAACCACTGGTTCGCTATCGAGAGCTTTCGATTCTTCTCCCGCTCCTCCGATCACGCAGGGTGAAGGTGGAAGTCGTCACAAGTGCAGTGAGGCCGATTCCGGCAGACTGGAGTCAGCTGGACAACCTGACGATCGTGGTTTCAATCGACGGGCTGCAGCCCGAACATGACGCGCGCCGGAAACCAGCCACGTATGAGCGAATCCTCACGCACATCGAGGGCAGGCGGATCATCGTACATTGCACGGTGACCGGACAGATGACGCGCAAGCCGGGCTACATGCAGGAGTTCGTCGACTTCTGGAGCCGCCGCCCGGAGGTACACAACATCAGGATAAGCCTCTTCACACCACAAGTCGGCGAAGTCAGGGAAGAAGTGCTCAGCCCTGAAGAGCGTCGCAACGTGGTAGACGAGTTGCGCCGCCTGCACGGGCAATACCCCAAGCTCCGGCTTACCTCGCGCATGTACGATGCCTACCTTACGCCGCCCTCCAGCCCGGAGCACTGCATTTTCTCGCGAGTGACCCATTGTGTGTCTTCCGACCTCAAAAGCAGGGTCCTGCCCTGTCAATTCGGCGGCACCCCCGATTGCACGAACTGCGGATGCGTCGCCACGGCAGCTCTTGAGGCCGTTGGCACAGCCAAAGTGACCGGAATACCGCTCGGCAGGATTTTCAATGTGTCCCTCGGGATCGGTTCAATCGTCAATCGAGCGCGCCAAGCCGTGAGTTCGGCCACTTCTCCGTTGGAAGCGCTTCCCGAAGCCGGAACCGAGCCCGAAACAGACGACACAGCCCCCTGAGCGATCGCTGTCGGACCATCGAGCGGTACAGAACCGCAAACGGAGCGTCTTTCGCGTAGTGCGCGGATTGTGGCCGTAAGCGACGCCTGGCCCGGGAGCTGCTTGCTTCCCGGGACAATCCGCGCACTTCGCGAAAAACGCTCCGTTTGCGGTTCTGTTCTAGTCGGTAGCCCGATTGGGTGCCGAAGCCTTCTACAGATCCAGCGCACCACCGAATTGCATGTCTTTCGGGTTGAACTCGGCCTTGACGATAAGCGGGCCGAGCTGAGAGATGAACGTCAGTTTGTCCTTGGGGCTGACCTCGGTTCTTGCGAAGAAAAAAAGAACTGTGAAATCACCGTCGGGGTCAACAATCTCCACGCGGTCCGGAGACAAGCTCTGTTCCTTACCCAGGTGCAGTCGGGTATTCCTCTTCAGCGTCTGCTGAGTGTCCTCCTGATTCTCGCCAGAAGCCCCGCCGGTCGACTCCCCGGGAACCGGCAGCCCGACCGCCGCGATGACATAATAGTCACGGATCGACTCTGACCCGGGGGCCTTGGCGCCGGCTTTGGCATACGCCGAACGGACAGCTTCGGCGCCCTGCCAGCGAATGACTGGATGGAGCCATGCTTCGACCGGTTTCGGTGGGCGCCCCGGCCCTCCGTTTCGGGGCGCCTCACGTGGCCCGACCGTGGGCGCGCCACGACGCGTCCCGCCGGTGGGGAGAGGACCGGGGAGGCCCTCGGAAGTCTCCAGTTTGGCTTTTCTGGCCCAGGGGGAATCTGTCAGCACCTGGTTGATTTCATCTTCATCCCATTGGTCGGGTGTTTTATCCCGCCAGGAATCGCCGGCCAGTAGCGCCGCCGACAGGAGCAATAGGATGAACGGTGCGAGAAGCAGCATTCCAGTCTTCGTGCTCATAAACTTATGCCTCTGTGTCACCCGCCTCGGCTCAAGCTGGTCAGCCTGTCAGCTGGTCAGCCGGTCAGCCGGTCACCTGCCTAACTGATCGTCCTGAAGACCATCGTCACCAGGTACTCGTTTCCCTGTTTCTTGTAGTAAACCCGAACCGGTGTGCCCGGCTCGAAAACCTGTTGGCCGGTAATCGTCGCCTCATCGAGCAGGAACGAACGTTTGCCCCATTTCGACGCGATGGTGAGGGAGGTTTTCGATATTGACTCCACGGTGCCCCGGAAGTCATACACGCGTGCCAGGCGCTCCGCCGTCTTGCGTTTTTTCGCGGTGCTGCCTCCACTGGTTTCGGCGGCCGTCGAATCCTTGCCTGTCGACTCCTTCCAAGCGGGCCCGGCCCTTCTGCCGTCCGAAGGCATCACTATGTCAAAGTTCAGAAAGGCGCTGAGCGTCCAGCTGAGGAAATTGACGTCGGTCGGAATCAGCTCGTCCTCTATCGCGTCATATTCCCGCCGCCAGACGTTCTGCCGGTTGTAGGCGTTGAAGATCGAGACTCCGGCCGTTACCTTGTTCGTCTCCCCGACGTAGAGATCGCGGGTGACCGAAGCGTCCAGGCGGTGGTAATCGGGGAGCCGCCCGGCGTTTTTCACGCCGAATTCCGGTATGGAGATCACTCGGTCGTTCGGCAAAGTAATGTCTTCGACTCCGGTCGGTGCCGTAAACGGTTTCCCGGTTGCGAACACCCATACCCCGGAAATCGTGAACTTCCTGTACCGCCAGCTGTCGACGATTTTCACTTCGTGCGTGGAATCATGTGATGCCGGGTACCAGTCGCTTTCCAGGTCTGGGAAGAGGTGTCGCACGCGGCTGGCGCTGTAGGTCAACCAGCCGGTGTGTTCGCCGAACTTCTTCTGCAACAGGAATTCGATACCCTCAGCCTGTCCTTTGCCGATGAAGAATAGGCTGGTGAAGTTAATCGGGCCCGGGCTCTCGGGAGGCGGCTCGCCCGGCCCTCCGGGTGGTGGACCCCAGCCTCCTCGTCCCAATCGCATGGCGCCGAACTCCGCCAGCCCTCTGAGATCTTTCCGGTAAGCCTCGACGTCGAACAGGTAGGAAGGCGTCTCATAGCTCAGCCCGGCGATCGAATGCACCGCCTTGCTGACGGGAAGCGTCTCGTCGTCGGCCAGGTTCCAGAAGTCTTGATCCCCCTGCAAGACATCCTCACGGACCAGGTTTTTAGCGAACTGATGGTACAGGCCGCCGGCGGCTTTCAGCCGAAGCCGATCGGTCACGTTCAGCATGAAGGAAAGCCGGGGCTCCAGGTAGGTGCGCTTCGTCCGGTCGAAGTACGTTGCCCGGACTCCGGGTGTTACAGAGAAACGAACAAACGGGCTCCAGCGATCCTGCAGGTACAGCGAGTACTGTGTTCCTCTCTGGTCGCGATTCAGGCTTGCATCCGCCTCGCTCATGCTGAACAGGTATCTGATGTCGTTGCGGGTTGCCTGTGCTCCGAACTCGATCAGGTGCCCGTAACCGAGAGTCAGCGCGTTGTTGAGGGAAATCGTCGAATCCTCCAGGCGATTCCCCTCAGCCGAACCGCGTTCGGTTGTCGTCTCTTCGTCCGTGTCGGGGTCCGTGATCGTCATTGTTGATCGCCTGTCCCGGTCTTTGAAGTAGCGTGAGTGAGCCAGGATGAAAGCCGAGGAAAAGCTGTCGCTCCACTGGCGAAGCCAGGTCAGACCGGCGCCGGTGTTTCCCCACTTGGTCAGGTTGGTGATCTCGCCGCTGATCGCGCCCGTCTGGTTTCCGAATCCGCTCGGCAGACTCATGTCACGGGAGCTGTCGAGGTTGTCCTGTCCGTTGTAGAAACTGAGAACAAAATGGTCGCGACGGCCGGGATCGTATGTAAAGCGTGCATTGGCGTCGTAGAAGGTCGAGTCGGGCTGGATGGCAAAGTTCCCTCTGCCACCCGGTCCGCCCGGTCCTCCGCCGCCGGGCTGCTCGGTCGTCGTGTAGCTGTCGCGAATCCGGTCACTTAGAGGGCTTTGGAAAGAGCGGCGTCCGGTGACAAGGAACGATGCGGTCCGGCCGATCGGGACTTCGGTGTAGCCGTTGTAGCTGAGCAGGCTAGCTCCTCCGCCGAAGGCCACCTCTTCTCGATTGCCGCTGCGTCCGTCCAGTTCGACGACACTCGAGATCCTGCCGCCGTACTTCGCCTCGAAGCCGCCCTTGTGCATCGTGATGTTGTCAACGGCCTGCGCGTTGAAGGCGCTGAAAATGCCGTAGAAGTGGTCCACGTTGTAAACGGTGAATCCATCGAAAAGGACCAGATTCTGGTCAGGCGTTCCGCCACGTACGTAGAGGCCCGCCGAAGCCTCGTTGCTGGCGCTGATCCCGGGCATCAGTTGTATGGATCGGAAGATGTCCTTTTCGCCGAGGCTTGGCAGTGTAGCAATCTGGGCCGGCGAGACAGAGACCACGCCAATGCTCTCAGAGGCTTCCATCAATTCCGGAACATCGTCGCGAACGGTCACCTGGTACTCCAGTGGCGCCAGGTCAAGCTTGACTTCGATTCTAAGACTCTGTCCGGGCTCCAGCGTGACCGCGGTGTCCCTGGTCTGAAATGAAGGCAACGAGGCAACGACGATCCAAGCACCTGAAGGAAGGTCTGGGAACACGAAGTTTCCCTCGTCGTCCGTCTCCGTCTGAATGAGGGTACCCTTAAATACCAAGGTGACGCCCGGGAGGGGTAACCCGTCGGCATCCTTCACGGTTCCTGAAAGGGATTGGCTCGGTTTGCGCTTGGATGCGCCCTCCGGCGTCTGTCCGGCGATCAATTCCACGAGAGCGAAGAAAATGATCGCTGTCAGTGCCAGAAAGACAAAAAATTTCAGTTTGCCCATCACCGTTGATCTCCTTGTCGCCCAATTCGATGCCATCCACGGGCGGTTTTCTCTCAAAGGTTGGTAAAGCGGTTGTTGGAAGTCCGTGTGCGGCTGAGTCACCACCGTTCCGCGTTTTCCGCGCCGCTCATAGCCCCGCTGGCCTCCACGGGCTCCGCCGGCACCGCTGACAGCATCGTCTCGCTCCCAAACATCTGCTGTGCGACGATGGGCTGGTCGGATTTCAGGACGACGTACCCGCCGACCAGACCGTCGGACGCTGGTATGAGCTCGGGAAGAGTGCGGGCCAGCCGGTGGCCCGAGGCAAGCGTCAGCTTGGCTGTACCGACGTTTCCCCCGTCCGCCGCGTGCACCTCGACCGTCACAAACGCCTCGACGGATCCGGGGTTGAAGAGGGCCAGGCCGGTAAACAATCCCAGGCCGTTTGCCACGTGACCAAAAACCGCCTGGGTAAACACCTTCGACTGGAGTGGCAAAGCGGCGGCGGACTGAAGGGCCGTCGAATCCCCGAAAAGAACATCGCCAATCACTCCTGGACCGTCAACAGTTGCGGTCAGAGAACCGATAAACTCAGCAGCGTCGTCATCCTCGTCCTCATCGTCATCGCTTTCGTCAAAGAGAACATCCGCGTCCTTCTCGACGACACACCCCGGTCCCAGTTCGAGTGTCTGTTCATCGAACAGCAATGCTCCCTGCTCGTCTGTTGCCCGAAGCGTTATGCGGCGGGTCTCGCCGCTCGTGTTTAGGAATTTGAGACTCGTAAACAAGCCCGATGTGCGGGCAAGCTGAGCTGAATGGAGCTTAGTTGACTCCTGAGAGCTGACGGCATTCAAGACGATCAGGGTCTCGGCGTCCGGGACCTCAACGATGCTCGCGCCGATCAGGCTGTCTTCTTCTTGGAACGTTTCGGCAACGATGTAACCACGGCCAGGCTTCGCCGGCACACCGAAAAGACGCGGAATCGGGCCGGCGAAAGAGCCGCGAGCCGGGATGGTCAAGTTGCTCTCCGCCAGGACGGTATCCTGACCGAGTTTGCTTGTCACCTCATGACCGGACTCGTCCAACAACCTGACCCTCACCTCCACAGGCCGGTCACTGACGTTAGCGATGCTGATCAGCGTTCTCGCGGCGTAGCCCCTGAACCTGCCGCCGCCCTCATACACGCGCGTGAAATAGAGTCGGCGCGACGCGGACTTGACCGGCTGAGCGCCATCGAGTGCCGCAGAACGACCCAGCTGCCAGAATGATGCGATCGGGCTGGAGCTCGTCACCTCGGCCCAGCCGTATGATTCGGTAGCGGGCGGAGTCCCGGTGAGCTCGGTTGTCAGGCGGGCCAGTTGCTGTGGCCCTGCCAGGTTGTAACCGACCGGGTTATACGGAACCCCAGCGAGAGCGCCGGTTGACTGGTAGATCTTGAAAGTCACTCCAGTATCTCTCAGGCCCACGTCCGGTTGGCAGACCGCGATGCCATTGAACAGATCCGCGTCAGCCGGACCCAGCCGGGCAAACGGCAAGTAGAACTTGTGCGGTTGCTCGGCGGCTGTTTCAGTCACTCCCACACGCACGGTTTCGCTCTCCACGTTGGCCAGAGCGTTCGTCAGTCGAACCAGATAGGACTGCGGGGCAGTCATCGGAGGAGTGTCATACGTACCGAAGGTCGCGTCCTCGATCGCTTCCCAGTTGCCTTCCCCGTTCAGCCTGTACCACTGGTACGTGAGCTCGGAACCCGCGCCTGTCACTCGCAGCGGCGCTCGCTGGCCTGCCGTAACGGTAGTCGAGACCGGTTGCGAGACTATGACCGGGGCGTAGTACGGAGCGAAGGTCGTGAGGGAAAACTCATCCGACGGCCTTGAGAAGAGATCACCCGAGTACGCGAGCACACGATAGGAATAGACGCTACCCGCGTCGAGCCCCTGCTCCTCGAAGGACAGGGTGGACGCGGGCAGGTCACCGAGGTCGCTCCACTGGTTGTCTCCAGCCTTCTTGCGCTGGACGCGGAAGCCGTCGATGGTGGTTCCTGAATACGACCAGGTCAGGCTCACCTCGGAGGAGCTCACGGCAAACGCGGTGACAGTTGCGGCCAGTGATGTTGGCGCAATCGGATAGACGGTAATTGACCCCTCTCGCTGCTGCACTTCCCCGTTGGTGTGGGTGACTCTCAGGGTCCACCGATAGACGCCCGCTTTCTCATACGTGTGGATAGGGCTCTTTTCGGTCCAGCCTGCGATTCCGTCTCCGAAATCCCACTGGTAGCTCTGTCCCATGAGGCAGAGGCACTGCAAGACCAGGGTCGCGAGAGCTGGCAAAGCTTTGCTGAAGATTCTGTAATTCATCTCTGGTTCCCGGTGAAGGGTTGACGGCACCTAATTCGCCAGCCGGACAAGGCGAAAACCTATGTTGTAGTAACCGGTAGATGGGGTTCCGAAAAGCCGATTGGCCGAACGCAGCACTCGCGGTTCGTTGAACCAACCGCCACCGCGGTAAACCCTCTCGGAGCCGGAAGTCGGACCCGTATAGTCTGTCTGGCTCGTGGAGGGGTAGGTCCCATACCAGTCCCAGCACCACTCCCACACGTTTCCATGGACATCCTTTAGCCCCCAGGGGTTCGCGTCCAGCTGTCCGGCCGGCCGGGTGCCGCCGCTCGCCGTGGCACAAAACCAGGCGATCCGCTCCAGCTCGACAAGAACCCCTTGCCCGGGAGAGAACGCCGTCGCCGCATCGTAAAACGGCTCGACCACAGAGAAGGGTCCGGCGGTCTCGGCGCGCGCGAGCCATTCCCACTCGCTTTCAGTGGGAATACGGTATCCGGAGGCAGTCCACTTGCAGTAGATGGAGTCCGTGACATCCGCCCTGGTCAAGACCGGCGTCGTGAACGCCGAGTCCGCGTAGTAACACGGCTCAAGACCCTGTTGGATGGACAGCAGGTTCCCGAAAAGGACCGCGCCGTACCAGTCAACCGACTGAACCGGGTCGTCCAGGCTCGAGCTGTGCCAGACATCGGTCGGGTCCGGTCCCAATGCAGGCTGCTGTGATTGGAGGTGACTCCACATCCGGCGGGTCACCTCGGTCGCCATGACGACCAACGGACGGGTCAGCACCTGGGTGAATGGAGTCTCATCGCTATCTCTGCCGATCTCGGCAGGATCAGCCGGCGAACCCTGTGTGTATCCGCTGCTCGCGGTTGCAGGCACCAGCATTAAAGCACCGACGACTGAATCGGCGCCGGCACGCAACGAGACGCCCCCCTGAAACTGCACCGGAGTGCCCGCTTCGGCCGCCTCGATCACTTTTGCGTAGCTCTCCCAGTCCTGGCCTGCGGCACTCCCTGCGCTGGCGATCCCCAAGGCGGCAACCAGGCTCGCCAGCGCGAATAGCCGCCTGCTGTCCGGCATTCGTTTGTTCATAAAGCTGCTTTCCTTACATCGAGGGAGGAGACGGAGGACCAAATGCCGCGCCCGGCCCCCGCCAACCCATAGGTGGCCCGACCAGTCTCTGGAGCAGCATGAACAGACCCCCGGGTTCGAATTGAGTTGCGAGCTTGTTGACCTGGTCTTCGGTCAGGATAGCCAGTGCCTGGATCATCACCGCTGCCTGGTCCTCCATGCGTTTCTGCACGATCCCGAGCTGAAGCTCGGCTAGTGCTTTTGCCGCCGATTTGGCACCCGCCAGGTCACCCGACAGCACCGCCTGCTGGTAGGTCTCCCGTGCCGCCAGCAGTTGTTCATCACCGCCGAATGGCACCTGGTTCTCGGCGACCGAGGCAATTAGCTGGTTGAGTTGCTCTTCCTGGGCTGATGAGAGGGCCGCGCCACCGGCCTCCTGGAGCGCCTGTTTGAGAATAGTCACGGCGTCACCCTGACCCGGTCCACCCGGCGGCCGCCCGGCCTGTCCTCGCGGACGCTGAGGCGCGGCTAGTGCGATGCTCAGAAGAGAAGCGACTACAACGACGGACAAAACGAACTTCCTTGGTGACATGGTTTATCTCCTGTCTGTCTTCGCGCCGTTTGCAGGCGCATTTGTTTGTCCAGCTATATAGACAGAGAACGAGCGGGGAGTGCGGTAAAGGGTGTGCAAAATCGGGTTTACAGCAATTTTACGTGGAGCGCCGGGCAGCAGGCAGCGGGCAGCGGGCAGACGGCAGCGGGC
>CAYQYP010000426.1:0-4334 GCA_964421755.1 uncultured Acidobacteriota bacterium | reverse complement strand
GAAAACGGTTGCACCTAGGGCGACTGGGGGAAACCCAATAATGGCGGGAGTCTTCGTCTGACAGCCCTTGCAAGTGTCGAGGTCACAAGAATTACAGGATGCACCCGACTTGCACCTATCATGCACCCTGCTATCCCTTTCCTTTTCTCTTTTTATTTCTAATCAGTTAAGAAGGAAGAAGAGGAAGAAGGTGCAAAGGTGCATGTGCCAGAGAAGTACAACTTGATGTGTGGAACAGGGCAAAGAAAATAGGGAACGCGATTGCGAAGTGGTGGAGAGTTCGAATAAAGTCCCATGATCTGTGCCATGAGTGTCTGAACTGGACAGAAAGGCCGATAACCGCTCGGAAAACCGGGCAGTTTTCCACCCCGCGACTTTGCCCGTGACTTTGCCCAGCTCGCTCAAGATTTAGCCGATTTTTCCCGACTCCAGCCAAAATAAGAAACCCGCAAACCTTTGAGAATGTTGAAAAACCTCTGGTCTGCGGGTCTAAGAAGCGGGATTAGAAGTCCGTTGCTCTATCCAACTGAGCTACAGGCGCGTGCTTGATCAGACTTTTCGCGCAGGGCAGTCCGCTTTTGGAGAAAGGCCCTTCCAGCCCGTAATATACGCGAAGGTAATCAACGCTTGCAATTCAGACTTCTCCAGTAACAGCCCGGACCGCTTCGAATTCCACCCGCTCGAAATATCCGGTCCTGACGTTGTCCTCCTTCAGTCGACAGTCCCGAGAACCCCTCGCCTTGCAGGCGAGGGTTGTTCAGTGGGATGCGCGAGCAACCCAGTGGGAATGGCAGGGGACCCGAGGTGTTCCACCAGCGCGCGTGCCAGCTGACCAGATCAGCTGACACCGGTCATTTTCAATTCAATGTCACCCTTCGTCGTGATCACGACCACGCACGGATGGCTAGTTGAACTTCATCGAGATCCGCTTCGCATGGTTGAATTCCAAATGTGATCCGGGTCCCGTTCCAAGCATCATAAAGGCAATCTCCAGTGCGGAGACGTCCCCCCCGAGATACGTCGCGGGTGTGGAGGTGATGACCCCCACGTACGAGTATGGCCCGGTTACAGCTCCTCCGTATTCTTTGATTTTCATCGACAGGCTGATCGGAACGCTGCAGTCGGCCTTGGGGGCGCCGAACTGTGAGTTGACGAACTCGGCGGTCATGTGCAACCCGCCCGCGTTGACGACCGCCCATCCAGTCACCTCACCGTTGCCGTTGATGCTGAAAGCGCCTACAATCGACACGGGCGCGTACCCTTTTGGAAGCGCCGGGTTGATCTCGGACAGGTCTTGCCACGCAGTGCCGGTCAAGGCGTAAGTCCCCCGCAGCGCCCAAAGGCTCCGAGTGCCGCAGTCCTGCGCCTGGACAATCGGTGCGAGCAACAGCAGGCCAGCCGCGAGAATACTGATGGAAAGTAAGTGTTTCATGGACTTTTCTCCTCTCGGTTTTTGTCTTGGAGGGCCCCAATTTGGTCCTCCATTGATGTCTTCACAGTAGACGGCAACTGTTGTCCTGGCCATCGACAGCGCCTGGAAACTAGCTGGATTTTTCCTTTGCGCCCAACTTCATAAAACGATTGAACTTGCAGGAATTCCGCCAACATGACAGCGATTTCCGGTCGGGTTACTTTCGGGGCGTTCGAGCTTGACCTGAAGAGCGGCACATTGTGCAAGTCCGGTAGGGTCCTGAAGCTGCGGCCACAGCCCATGCGCGTTCTGTGCCTGCTGGTGAGTCAGGCAGGCAAACTGGTCGATCGCAAGGAGATCCGACGGCTTTTGTGGGACGAGTCGACGTTCGTGGATTATGACGTGGGGATGGACTATTGCGTGTACCGCATCCGCTCCGTTCTTGGCGACAGAGCACAGGCTCCGCGTTATGTTGAGACGCTTCCCGGCCGGGGATACCGCTTCATTGCGTCCGTTAAGCGCGAGAGATCATTCGCAGAGCCCACGATAGCGGTGCTGCCTTTTGCCAATCTGAACCGCGATCCCGCCAAAGATTATTTCGCCGACGGCCTCACCGATGCACTCATTACCGAACTCGCCCGGATCCCGGCTGTGCGAGTGATCTCGCGCCAATCCGTGCTCCATCTCAAAGAGAGCAGGCGGAGGCTCGAAGAGATAGCCGGTGACCTCAGCGTGGATGGCGTTGTGGAAGGAGCCGTGTTGCACGAGGGCGATCGTGCTCGCCTGACCGCGCAGTTGATCCTGATGGAGCCAGAGCGCCACGCATGGGCGCAAAGTTACGACTGCGACATGTCCACCGTCTTGACCACGCAGCGCGAGGTAGCAGGGGCGATTGCCGGATGTGTCGCGTCGACCTTGAGACCCGCCAGTGCGGTGATTCCGCCTCAGGGTGCGGCGCGGCCGGTGCCGCCGGAGATAGCTGAGGCTTATTTGAACGCTCGTTCCGAGTTCGAGAAGATGAGCGCGGAAGGAATCGGAAAAGCCCTCCGGTACTTCAGGGAGATGACCCTTGAGGCGCCCGATTTCGCGCTGGGCCTCGCCTGGCATGCCGCCTGTTTGTTTACCCTGGGTTATTGGGGACATGCTCCAATTAGCGAGGTGTACCCCAGCGCGAAGCATTTGGCGTTGCAGGCTCTTGCCATCGATGACAGCATCGTCCCGGCCCATTTGGTCCTCGCCTGGATGAAGTTGCTTCTCGACTGGGACTTGCACGGCGCCATGCAGGAGGTTCGGCGCGCCATTGAACTGGGCCCAAGTGACACGGATGCTCACTCGTTCTATTCGACGCTACTGTGCTTTGTCGGCCACAAGTCTGAGGCGATAAGAGAGGTTCAGTACGCGTTGAAGCTCAATCCCGCGCCGCTCCTCCCAAACCAGTATGCCGCCTGGATGTTCTTCCATATCGGCCAGCATGGCCGGGCAGAGGCGCAAGCTAAGCGGACGATCGAACTATTCCCGGATTCCCTTCAGCCTTATTTTGTACTCGGGTGGTCTGCATGGTATCAGGGCCGGCCGGAGGACGCGGTTGCCGCCCTGGAGAAGGCTCTCAGCCATTCGCGCGAAGCCTTGTCACTCTCCTACCTTAGCCATGTTTATGGCCGGCTTGGCCGGACAGACGAGGCCATGCATCTTTTCCGAGAACTCAAGCAACTCCGCAGACAAGGTCAGGCCCCACCGATCGCGTTCGCGGTAATTCACGCGGGACTTGGCGATTTTGACGCGGCGTTCGATTGGCTCGAAACGGCTTACCGGCTCCGGGATGGCTACCTGTTCTGGCTGCCCGGTGCTCCCGGACTCGATCCCCTTCGTTCGGATCCACGCTTCGCCGATCTCGTCCGTCGCGTGGGGGTCGTTCCGGCGTAGCTCGCTTAGGTGATCACCTGGGCGGTGATGCCGTGCTCCTGTCCGATCGCCGGCCTGAGACTGACAGGTGCGGCGCGCCGGCAATTCGAGGCCGCAACGAGGGGACGAACAGGAAAGCCGCTTCTAGCTATGAGCCAGATTCAAGTCGAATGCTATGCGGGTTACCGAGGCGAGCAGGAGCCTAGAGCCCTTGTCATCGAAGGACGCAGGCTTGCAGTGGAGGAAATCGTCTCCCGGTCCATCGAGCCTGCCGGGCGTCGATTCGGCGTCCGCTGCACGGATGGCCGCCGGTATCAGCTGTTTCACGAGGAGGCGACAGGGGTATGGAGGCTGGTTTAGCGACGCCGGCCGCAAGGTTCCGGCTGGCCGCCATCTTGGAAGGCGCCCGAACGGCTGGTTCATCTCCGTGAGTCGTGAAACAAACCGGTGTTGCGAGCGTAGCCATTGAACTGTAACCTGGCTCATGACATCTAAGGTCACGGGGGAGAACCTTATGACATCGCTCCGGCTGATCATCACTCTGCCCGCCTTCCTGGCGCTCGCAATGTCCGTTGGCCTGGCTCAGAAAGGATGCCAGGAGCCCTACAACAAATGGGACGAGGCCCACGCATCCCAGATCCTGACTGAGTCGGCATGGGCCAAGCAGATGGCGCTCGGCAGCCCTGTCTCCGCCAGTGACCGGGGGAGCAGGGTCG
This sequence comes from uncultured Acidobacteriota bacterium, assembly GCA_964421755.1. Taxonomy (GTDB): domain Bacteria; phylum Acidobacteriota; class UBA6911; order RPQK01; family RPQK01; genus CAVUUN01. Next base: position 305 of record CAYQYP010000426.1, on the reverse strand, counting down.
AGGGAACCGACAAGGGGTTTACAATCGGCGACGATCGCACTCTCTGGAAGAATACCAGCGGCATGGACCGAGGAATGGGGAGGGCCGGCGAAAAGGACATCATTCACTCCTACACCGTGCGGCTGTTTTCCGCGCTGCCAATCCGCCAGGCCTTCGTCCGCCTCTTCCAGATCAAGAATAACTACGAAAAGATGCCCAGCCAGCAGCGGAGCCGGCTGGATGCCCAGTTCGACCAGGCACTCGGCATGGACGTCGGCAGCATCATCGTTGTGACGGTCAGCCTGATTTCCAACGATCGCGAGCTG
>CAYQYP010000425.1:0-8778 GCA_964421755.1 uncultured Acidobacteriota bacterium | reverse complement strand
TTGTCGCCTTATCCCCGCGGGCCTGCCTGGATGTTCAAATGCCGACTATTTCAATTCAACGAGAACCAGCTCAAAAGGCTTGCCTCCCACATTTTCAGGCAGGTGTTTATCCTTGCCGCTCCATTGCACCGCCCCTGCTTTAATGCCGGTCACGTTCGACTTGCCGTCGGGCAGAGTCATTTTGGCTTCTCCGTCGGCAAGATAGACTGCGAGATTGGCCGGGTGCGCATGCATCACGGACTTCTCACCCGGTCCGTATTTGATCCGCAGGACACGGACGCGGTCATTCTGGAATTCCACCTTGTAGTGCTTCGGGTCCACGGTAAGGGAATCCTCGGAGGCCGGAATCGCCGTCATGGCAGCGTCTGGCTTCTTCTTCAGCTCTACCTGGATGATGTCGCCTGCCGTGTCACCCAGATTCTCGCTGGAGTGCTTCTGAGGATCGCTCCAGGTTGCCTGTCCGGCCTTGCTCGTCACGTCTTTTGTCTTGCCGTCAGGAGCTGTATAGCGCGATTCGCCGGCAGTTAGCGAAATGGATACCAGCGCGGGATGGTTGTGCATCGCGGTCTTTTCGTGGGGACCGACGGTCCATTGCAAGACGCGTACGTAATCATTTTCAAGCACGACTTTGCATTGCTTCGCGGCCACCTCCGCAGGGTCCTGCGCCAATGCGTGTACGGATGCAAGCAGCAACAGAGTAATCAAGATCAAAGTTCTCTGCATAGGTTGTCTCCTCTGCAAAACTCACTTCCACATATGTTTGTTCAAAACGGGAGTCGTCTTCTCAGCCGCGAGTCTGTGGGAAACACGCCCTCTATACACGGCGCCCGTAACTATCGAATGATGCCATCAGCTCTGGTGAACGTCGTCACGGGACCTGGGTCGAGTCCTCGTCCTGGAGGGTTATTCGGCAGAAACTCCTTCGGCAGTCAAAGGGTCGGCCGTCCACGAAGATCCACTGGATCTTGCCGTCACGCTTGACTTTCCTGCGGTCATTCGCATTTCCGTGAGGCTGCCAGTCGCCGAAGCCCAAATCGACAGTGTTGACTCGAACCATTGCGCCGTCGAGATGCAGGGCGACGTTTCGCGTAAGGTTTCCGTCCCTGAACTGAACGACCACACTCCTGACGCCCTCCTTGAATTCCTCGCAATCCTGGCACTTCGCCACAAGGGGCATGCATCCCTTCATTTCTGGAGACGCGTTGTTTACTCGCTCCAGAAAGACTGTGGAGAGTCGGAACGGGCGTTGGTACTCTTGATCCGATGTTTCGGGCACCGGCTGGCCTTGGTCGCCCAGGCACACCGAGCCGTCTGAAAGAATGATCGGACGACTGCCAGCGTGCAAGCCGACGGTTGACAGAAACAAGAGGGTCAACGTGAACAGGTACATCCGCAGCTGAGATTTCATCTGGTTATTCTCCTGCATGGTGACTTCCAGCTTGACTATCGCCGGCGCGCGTCGCTGCTGCGAGTTGCCGCACGTCGGGACGTGCGAAGTAGTTGGCATGGTCCTGCGGGCTGAGTGACTGCCGGAGCTGCGCGAACACTATCCGGGCCCGCGATTCCGTCTCAACCATCAAATCCGAGCGTGTCAACCGGCGCGCAGCAACCCCGGCAAGCAGACAGGCACGCCACTCGGATTCGCGCTGTTGTGAACGTGCTGCCTTTGTCCACGCCTCCTTTGCCACTTCCAGAGCAGGTTCGGCACTGCCGTCAGCCAGCAACGCCTGAGCGTAGGCGACCTGGGCGTGCAAAGTCGCCCTCGCCAGACCGGCGGATTGCGCAAGTTCCAGCGCTCGCTTGCTCAAGGTAACCGCTTCTCCGGCCTTGCCGGAGCGGAGATCGGCAAGGGCCATCACCCGGGTCGAATCAGCGAGGATCTCCTTGTTCCTGCCTGCCAGTTCAGCAGCATGCCTGGCTCTTGTCCGGGCTTGATCGGTGTTCCCTTCGCTAAGAGCCATTTCCGCTTGCCACAGCTCTATCCAGGCGAGAAGCGTTCCGTCTTTGCCGGCGGCAGCCAACCCGGCGGCCCGTTTGAACAGGGCCCTGGCCTCATCGTATCGCCCCAGACGCCACAGCGCATCGCCCTGGCCCGCCAGCGACCACCGTTCACCCACCGCATCGCCCGTAGCACGGGAAATTGAGAGGCACTCGGCGTAGTGACTCGCCGCTTCGCGATATCGCTCCTGTTCCTGTGCAATCCCGCCGATCATCTCCAGCAGGTAAGACGCGGTCGGTTGGTCGTTCGATCTCGCTGCCTGGAGCTGGCGCTGTGCCTGGGTGAGCACCTGGTCGTAGTTTCCACGCTTCAAACTGGCACGCATGACCACGAGCGAACAGGCCGAAGCTTCCCGGCGATACCCAGCCTGATCGAAGAACCGCAAGGCCTGCTCGGCATCCTTCAAAGCAGCATCCACCTCACCAAGGTCCACACGTATACTGGCCAGGGAGAAGCGTGCCCGGGCCTCGGTACGCCGGCCTCCGAACCGTAGAGCCGCCTCCAGGGCCTCCAGGAACCGATTTTCCGCCTCGGATGTTTCCCCGCTAATCTGTGCAACGGTTCCCAATTCGAGAAGGCTTCGAGCCGTGAGGTCGTCCAGGCTATGGCGCCGAGCCAGCTGAAGAGCTTCTTCGGCAAGCCGCCGGGATTCGTCCGTGTGGCCCTGCGTATAGCAGACGCTGCTGAGCTGAAGCAGCGCGGTGACCACCTGCTGTTGGCTGCCGACGGAACGAGCGGCGGCGAGCGCCTGGTTGAGAAGCGAGCGGGCTTCGTCCAGCCGACCTGCCTGGTTGGCCAGGACACTTCTCTGATACAGAACCTCGGTCGTCCCCTCGATGTTGCTCAGTGACCTGAAGAGCGACTCGGCTTTGGCAAGCGATTCCTCGGCCTTCGCCGGTTCCTTCTTTCGACGATACACGACCCCCGCTCGCAGGAAGGCAGCGGCGAATTGCGGTTGTTCCCGGGCGGCCGCCAGGTATGATTCCAGCGCCGCGTCAAGGTTGTCGGCTTTTTCGTGGACCCGCCCCAAATGCACGAGCACGGCCGGTCTGTCTGACTGAGGCAAGCTGTGCACGAGCTCCTGGTATTTGCCGATCGCCCCCTGATAATCCCGGACCAGGACACGGCCAGTCGCCTGGATTTGAAGAAAGTCCGAGAGCGGCATCGGGGGCGGTGATTCGCCGGGTGGCAGCGCCGAAAGCATTGCCTGCCGGGCACGGTCCGAGTAATCGAGCTCATTCCAGGCTTCAGCGAGGGCGGCATGGGCCAGAGTGAACTTCGGGTCGGTTCGAACGGCCTGTTGCAGTGCCTGCGCGGCCTTGTGGTAGGTTCCGTCGCGCATGGCATTGACACCCTCCTGGTACCACCGTTGAGCCTCGGCTCCCGGCTTATAGGGATCAGGCGCCCGCCAGTACCAAACAGCCAGGAGGACTGCCGCAAGAAGCAGAGCCAGGACGGCAACCGGCCACCGGCCGAGTAACCTCAGCCGGGCGGGAAGGTGGAAAGCCGAACGTTCAGGCGCCGGGGCGGCTTGGGGGAAATAGACTCCGGAAAGGTCCGACAGCATCTCCTCCGCGGCGCTGTACCGGTCGGCCCTGTCTTTTGAGAGAGCCTTCATTACAACCCGGTCCAGGCTGCCGAGGATTTCAGGATTTACTTCCGAGGGCGGTTTGGGCTGCTCACCAAGCACCTTTGTCAGCGAGTCCAGGAGCGTCGAACCCTGAAAGATCCGGACACCCGTCAGACACTCATAGAGAACGACACCAAGGGAGAAGATGTCCGCCCTCGCGTCAACCGCTGAGCCCCGCGCCTGCTCGGGGGCCATGTAAGCGGGAGTTCCGCATACGGACACGTCCAGGCTGGCCGTCTCAAGGGTTTGCCCTGGCTCCGAAGCGACCAGCGGCGCCACCCGCCTCGCCAGCCCGAAGTCCAGCACCTTCACCTCATCGCGTTCGTTGATGGCGATATTCGAAGGCTTTATGTCGCGGTGAACGATTCCCTGTCGGTGCGCTTCGGCAAGTGCCGAAAGGACCTGGCTGACAATACGAACTGCTTCGGCGTGCGGGAGCGGTCCGTTCTCCAGCAAAGCACCCAGAGTCCGGCCGCGTACATACTCCATGACGACGTACGGCCGCCCGTCCAATTCTCCGCAATCAAACACCGCGGCAATGTTGGGGTGTGAAAGCGAGGACACCGCGCGGGCTTCCCGCAGGAGCCGGACCTGCAGTTCTTTCGTGTCACCTGCTGTTGCGGGGAACTTGATGGCTACCTGGCGGTGCAGGACCGTGTCCTCGGCAAGATAAACCGACCCCATGCCGCCTTCCCCAAGAAACGACGTGATGCGGTAATGCGAGAAAGCACGATCCAGCATGGGTAAGCTTTCTGGAAGGATCCAGGTTAATTGAAGTTAGAAACAGTGTGCATTGGTTAGCGCTTCCTAGTGCAGTCCCGCGTTCCAGTTGCAGACCAACTGAGTTGCACAGTGCCGTCACGTAGGTCCGACTTCCAAGTCGGACACTACATACCGCCAGCAACACCGAGCCAGCTGGGCCGCATGCCGAATGTCCGACTTGGAAGTCGGACCAACTAGAGACAAATATAGAAAAAACGGGCCTTGCGTCCAGTCTGGGGAATGGAAAACCTGAAGAGTGTCCTCCCCTGTCAATATAGTACTTGTATTTGCCAAGTACTGCAAAAACAGGAGCTTCACGGCGGGAAAGCGACGCGGAGATTGATGACCGCCTCTCACCGACCGCTACATGCGGCGCCGGGTACGGAGCTTGATCTGCTTTGTCTCGCCACCTCTCAGCACAGTCAGAGTGTACTCACGTGGAGCCTTCCTGAGTAGCGTCCGCAGCTGCCAGAGCGTCAAGTCGGACGCCTTCTTGCCGTCAAAGTTCAGGATGAGGTCCCCTTTTTGAATCCCCGCCTCCGCTCCCGGTGTTTCGGCGGTGACCCCCACTGCTTCAAAGTCCTGATGCGCAGCCCGTCGATTGGAGTTCCATACGATTTGGCGACCTCGTCCAGGGGAACTGCGACTGTCCGGGGGAGATCGAGCGTCGCAATGTCGAGTTTCAAACCAAAGCTAGAACGGAGTCTGATCCGGTTCTGATTGTGCGGTCACTCTTCCCGATCGACTGACATCGGGGCGAAGACGGACTGGCGGACGCCGGGGAATGGAGTTTGCCAACCCTTCGCGTTGTGCCAGAGGATCCGGTTCAGTTCCTCGGATGGCACGGCGTCCGGGACGTCCCAACGCATCCGGGCGGAAGCGAGCGCCGCTTTTTTCGCTGGCCCCGTCAGAGCACGGGCATCGGGATTTCGCTCGAACAAGTCCTGCTTCGGCTCGACGGCTGTGTACGGCGTGAAATCCGGCGTGTCCGTGAAGCTACTGCGCATGTCGTTGGCGATGAGGTCGAAGATCGTCAACGGCTCGAGGCCCAGGATCAGTTCAATCGTCTTGAGCATGCTCTGGTGCGCATAGAAGGTGGAATCAATCGAGCCACGCCGCACGTAGGGGCTCAGCGCCAGCGCGACGGTGCGGTGCCCGTCCACGTGGTCCACGCCGTTTTGCGCATCGTCTTCGACAACGAATATCGCCATCTTCTTCCAGAAGGGAGACTGCGTGAGTCCTTGCACGACTTTGCCCAGGGCAAGATCGTTGTCGGCCACCATCGCCTTGGGCGTGGAGACGGCCGGCTGGGTCCCGAAGGTATGATCAGACGGCAGCTGAAGGATGGTGAGCTGCGGCATCTGACCGCGGCCCTCCCATTCCGCGAGGTCCTCAAGGAAAATATCGGCGCGGACCACGTCCGGGATACTTGTCGAGTACGTCGGAAAATCGGGAACGAGGACCTGCTGCAAACCGGGGATATCAGATCGTGCCTTCCACACGTTGCTGAACTTCTCTCCCTGCTTCCACCGCTCGAAAAGCTGTTGCCGTTCTTGCGCGGGTATCCTCTGCCTCGGCGCGAATTCGCCGTAGACCGCCACCGACTTCCCCTTCGCCACGGCCGCATCCCAAATGAAGCCTGCCTTGGAGTAGGCGATCGGGTCGGTCCCGTCATAGGGATAGCTCCGCCCCTGGTAGGCAGGCCACAGCGCGTAGGAGGTTTCATTGGCCTGGGTCACCCATTGGTGGCCGTCTCCGCTATTCCCTCCCGATGCGTAGAAATTATCGAGCAGCACGAATTCGCGAGCTATCTTCCGGTGGTTGTCCGCCACTCCCTCTCCGTACAGAACCAGTGACGGATCCCCGTTTCCCTGCTCCAGGTCCCCGAACAACTGATCGTAGGTCCGGTTCTCCTTGATGATGTAGACGACGTGCTCAATCAGCGAGGGCTCACCTGGTCGAGACGGTATTGCCACCGGCTCGGTCCGCAGCGCGGTTGGCTCCGGTACGCTCGCACTCATACGGTTGTTCTCCGCGACCGCGAGGCTGTAATTGCGGAGCTGGGCCGCGTCCGGGACCGGGATCACATGCACCGTTCCCCGGTAGGCGTGCACGTACCTACCCTTTGGCTCCTTCTCCTGCGACCCCGAGCCCACGCCGAGCAGAGTCGAGACTGACAGATACTTGCCGTCCGGACTCGAGGCTAGCACGGTTGGGTACCAGGCGGTGGGTATCATTCCCAGCTGGCGGCCGTCTGAGGCGTCGAGCACGAGGACGGCATTTATTCCGCCGCACGCGACATAAAGAGTCTTCCGGTCGGCGGCTTCAGCCGGGTGGGCTTCAGCCCGCGGGGAAACGAGCAGCGCGGTAGGCGCCACGCCGTAAACGTCCCGCGCGAACGGGCGCAATTTCCACGTCGCCGTGACGGCGTCCGACCGTGTGTCGATGACCGAGATGGTGTCCTCGTTGGTGTTCGCGACGAAGAGCCGGTTGGCGCCCGAATCAAGCGCCATCGCCGTCGGGTGCAATCCCGCTTCGAGTATCTTTTCCACCTTCATGGTGACGAGATTGACGCGCGTCACTGTCCCGCTGGCGAGCACCCCCCGACGGTCGATGACCACGCGGTCGGCCGTCTCTTCGAGGCCGGTCGGCGCGGACAACTCGCCTTCCCGGGGTACGCGGCCTCCCCAGTTGGAAACGTAAGCGTAGCTGCCGTCGTCGGCGAGAGCGCAGGCAAAGGGAGCTACCGGCACTTCGATCTTCGCGAGGAGCGTTTTCGATTCGAGGTCAAAGACAGCAAGCAGGTTGTCGTGGATCAATGGGAGCAACAGCAGGCGGCGTCCGCTCTGGTCAACCCGCGGCGCAACTGCCGGCGCGCCCGCGTTCATGGTTCCGAGGTCGTCCACGATCACCTCCGCCCGCCCCTGCACCAGCTTCATGAGCCTGCTCCGGCGAGCGGCGTCGGTGTCCGCTTTCGCGGTTGCGCTGAACAACAGCTCTCCCGACGCTCCGGGTGCGGGATCGAAGATGAGCCCCTGCAATCCGGGCGTACCGCCGATCGACACCTGCTCCAGAACCCGGTTGCTCATCCAGTCGATTCGGCTGACAAGACCTATTCCCGTCTTCTGATCGTAGGTCATGACCGCAACTTCAGTCGGCTTCCCGCCAAAAGTCAGCCCATAGACTCGTCCCTCAAAGACCGACTGCACGCCCGCCGGCGTTATCGCCTGCCTGGTGGTGACGACTCCCGGGTCCGTGACACTGCGTGATGGCTTGCCCAGGTCCTGCCCCTGAAGCCCGGTCAGGAACATCACGATTACGAAGGGAGGAATTACTCCGCCTGCTCGACTCATGGTCTCTCCTTATCGCCCGGCTGACAGTCTACTCAATCCTTCTTTCTCCTGCTCCACTAAATCTGAGAGTCACACCGGCGGCACTGTTGAGTGAGGAAGGATATGTGATGAAACCCGGCCGTCGTCCCGCCCGTCTACGCTCAGCATGGACACCTCGAGTTCGGGCCCACACTGGCACAGCGGCATGCTGGAGTTAGGCAGGGCGCGATCCTAGTGCGCTGGGTCAGAAATAGGTTCTCAGTAAAACAGCCTCGTCTTGAGGTCCATAGGACCGACACGTTTATAGAAATCGGGCAGTCAGGTAAGGCAGGTCCGTAGGACTGACACGTGACTCGTCGGCCGCGGCTGGCACGTGTCAGTTCTACGGACCTGGGCAATCTGGATCTCGGTTTCTATAAGCGTGTCGGTCCTGACGGACCTCAGCGACAACGCCGATTCTGCTGAGAACGTATTTCTGACTCAGGACACTAGAGGAGGGCCGGGGCCTCCGCAGTGAAGAAGTCCTTCACTTTGTTCCAGGACAGATCAACGAGCATGTCCGGCATCGGATCTCTTTCGGCCTCGTCAAAGAAGGTCAGCGACTTCAAGACATGTATCGCGCTGTAATTTGCCTGCGAGTATTTCTCCTTGAAGAGGGCGAGGAGCGATGCGAGTCCATATGCCTGTGACACGACGTAAAGGTCGATGAAGTCTCTTCGCGTGCCTCGACTGGCAATTGCGCTGACCTTCATGCACGCGATGTCGCGCGCGTCGGCGAGACGGACGCCTAGGAAGAACAGGAAAGGGAAAAGGACGGGATAAGGATAGCCAAGGAAACTGACTTTGACGCCGCCGATCCCAGTGTGCAAGGTCGAAGCGGCCTTGCTCGCCACAGAGAAGCCGTCGGCACCGCCGAGCTTGTGAACAAGCAACTCCTCGTCAAACAGTTTGTCGGAAAAGAAATCCAGATCGACTGATCGGCGGTGTCCCGACTGTAGGGCAAGGCCCGTGCCCCCGGCCAAGTAGAAGTCTTCAGCCAAGGATCGGTCGCGCAA
>CAYQYP010000424.1:0-9213 GCA_964421755.1 uncultured Acidobacteriota bacterium | reverse complement strand
AAAAACCCGCTTGGGAAAATCTCGCCGAGGTGAGAGATGAAGACGAGCCCTTTTCCGTCGTTGATTCCCGCCTGCCGGGCAATCACGTCGGATGCTGGCGACGCGCTCCGCTCGGAGCCCGGCTCGGCTTTCCTACGCTGGGCAACATGGCGCCTGTAGTGTTGTGCTTCGGTGGTCTTGATGTCGAAGGAGACGCGTTTCGACAAGTCATAGAGAAATCCAAAAACCTCTTCGTAACCACCCGCGTCCAAATCGTCCAGTTGCGCTGCCCGTCCGGTGGTGACCAGGAAAAAGACACTCCACAACCGGCTGCCGGCTTCTTCGACGAGGCGCGCTATTTCCCCGAGCCGTTTGCAGTTGTGGCGTGTGACGGTCGTGTTCACCTGGGTCGCGAGGCCGATTCGCTTTGCTTCCTCCAGGGCTGTCATCGTGCGGTCGAACGATCCGGAGACTTTACGGAAGTCGTCGTGGGAGGAGGCATCCGGACCATCCAGGCTGATCGCGAGCCGGGCGACACCGGCGTTCCTGAATCGGAGCAGAGAGTCGGGGGTCAGCAGTGCGGTCGCACTCGGTGTAACGGTTGTCCGCAGGCCGAGTTGCACGCTCTTGTCGATAAGCTCGAACAAGTCGGGCCTTTCGAGTGGGTCTCCACCGGTGAACACCATGAGCGGGTTGTCGAAGTCGGCGATGGTCTCGAGCAGGCGACGCCCCTCCGCCCTGGTCAACTCCAGGGGGTGACGGTTAGGTTGAGCGGAGGCTCGGCAATGACGACACGCCAGATGGCATGCCTGCGTCACTTCCCAGATGACCAAAAACGGCGATTGGCCGAAGTCCTTCATGATGATAACGACTATAGGCGAGCCGTCAGGCACCCGAAATGACTTAGGTCACGGTTGTCTCGCTTCTCCGCTTCGTGATAGCGTTTCGGGCATGTTCGCCCTCATTAAGCTTTTTAAAATGGCGGCGGCGACGGCTGCTGCTTTCGCTTTCGTGGTCTCTGTTCGAGCAGAATTCCCCTATCCAAAGTGTGACGCCGGTACCAATCCTGGCGACTACTGCCAGTATCTGTTTCTAAAGGATGGGATGCTCCCGAATGATTACTCCCCTTCCGCTGCCCATGCCTGGAAATACAAGCCGGTGAGCGGGATGAACATCCTGGATGCCTGGCGCTTCACAACCGGACGTCCCGATGTTGTGTCCGCCGTGCTGGACAGCGGGATCCGATGGGACAATATCGACGTGGCCGCCAAAGTAGCCCTGAACACCGGGGAACTGCCGTTACCCTCGGGGTGCGCCTCTTATGACTGCAATAACGACGGTGCCGTCAATGTCTCCGACTTCCCAGCCGCGACTGACCGGAACGCGAACGGCTTTATCGACGCCCAGGATCTGATCATCGCGTACAGCAACGGTGTTGATGACGATGGGAATGGCTACGTGGACGACATCGCGGGCTGGGACTTCTTCGAGGACGACAACGACCCGACCGATGACACGCAGTTCAACCACGGGACCGGGCGGGCGATCGAACAGGCCGGAGAAGCGAATAACGGGACTGATTTCCCCGGCGTGGCTCCCAGCGCGATGTTTGTCCCGATCCGGGTTAGCGATAGTTTCATCGTCGCAGACAGTGATTTCGCCCAGGGAGTGGTCTATGCCGTGGACCTCGGTGTTTCGCTGGTCTCCGAGGCTTTAGGCGCCATCACCGTCTCCCCGTCATCGCAGGGTGCGATCGACTACGCATACCGGCGCGGAATTCCGGTGATTGCCAGCGCGGCTGACGAACAGAGCAGACATAACAATTACCCGTCGTCTCTGAATCACACCATCTGGGTGAACTCCATCCGAAACGGCGACGGTTCGATCATCAAAAACACGGGTGACTACACGATCCTGAATGGATGCACGAATTACAACGCGGCGGCCTGGGTCTCAATCCCATCGACCGCGTGCTCCTCGGAGGCGACGGGACGGGCGAGCGGGCTAGTCGCCCTTTTGATCTCCCGTGGGAAGAACCTGGTGGATCTGGGTCTCATGCAAGGGTACCCGGGACTGGATGCTCCGTTTTCCGCACAGGAAATTCGGCAGATGCTCCGCCTGTCCGCGCAGGACATCAACCAGTCGGGTGATCTGGACTTGGATACGCCCACGCTGCTGCCCTTGTTGCTCGGCGATTTCTATTCAAAGCAATTCCCCACGCAGGCCGGCTGGGATCAATACACCGGCTACGGGCGACCCAACGCGATCACCCTTGTGCGTGATCTGCTTCCCGACAAGATTCCACCGGAAGCGGATCTCTCCGGAGGCCTGGATTGGTACCAAACCGTCGACCCCTCCCAAACGATGCGAGTACCCGTCCTTGGCTCGGCGAGGGCTGTGCGGGCATCATCATTTACCTACACACTGGAGTGCGGCTGTGGTGTTCAGCCAAAGGAATTCGAGAAGATTGCGACCGGGACTTCCACCGAGGCAATCGACCGATCGCTGCTCGGTTACTGGTACCCGGGATCGACGGCGGCGCGCTGCAATTTCAGCCCGTCATCCGCGTTACGGCACCTCGAAGAACACTCCGTCACGTTGCGTCTCAGGGTTACCGACGACCGCGGCAATGTTGGTGAGGACCGGCGTGTCGTTGCCATCCACTCCGATTCGTCGCTGAAAGTGTCGCCGATTCGGCTGGGCGGATCCGGTGAGAGCTCTCCAAAACTGGCCGATGTGAACCGCGACGGAGTTCTGGACATCCTGGTCGGAACAGGTGATGGGCGAGTGCACGTCCGTTCAGGAGTCACGGGAGACGCCTTGCTGGGGTTCCCTGTCTCGACGGACCCGATTGCAGTCCATCCCTCCCGCGCTTACGACTATCGCGAAGTTCCCGTTCCTAGGGAGAGCATTTTAGCTTCTCTGGCGGCGGACGATCTCGATCAGGATGGCCGCACTGAGATCGTAGCGGCTTCATTGGAAGGGAAGATCTATGTCTGGGATGACCACGGCCGTCTGCGTGCCGGCTTCCCCGTCACAACCGATCCGCGGTTTTCGAATCCAGCAAACCGGAACAAATCGAACGACACCGATCCGGCGGTTTCAGGAGCGCCCACGCTGGTGAATCTCGATGGGCCAGAGGAGGCGAACCTCGAAATCGTCGTGGCCGCCTGGGACGGACAGGTCTACGCATGGCGATCCAACGGAACGCTCGTCGACGGGTTCCCGGTGCGCTTGGCCGACCGGAACAAGGTAACCGTGGACGAGTCAACCGGTGTGGTCGCGGCGATAGCCGGGACGCAGCTTGGCTCGAGGCCCGCGAAGGTCGTTGGATCGCCTGCCGTCGGCGATCTGGACGGCGACGGTTTCGCGGAAATCCTGGTCGGCTCGGCCGAAGAGTACTCCGGGGAAATACGGCGTTACGCCGTGGACAGCAAGCTCCAGCAGCTTATGAACCTCGTCCCGGAAGCGGTGAAGTCCAACGTCGCCGGCCGTCTCTACGCGATCCGTCACGATGGTAACCGCGCATCGGGCGGCCCGATCGCGACCGGTTGGCCGGCGCCCGTGCCGCTGCTGATCCCTGACTCTTTGCCGGTTGTCGGGACCGGGACCCCCGGGTCTCCTGCGATGGCAAAGCTCGGAACATCGGGACAACCAATCGTCGGGATTTTCGGCGCCGCCGGGCCGGTCCTCCTGTACGACGCTCTGGGAGGACCATTCCTGGGAACCACTGCCGCGGGGTTCTTCCGGGTGCTCACCGACCGCAAGTCGGACGACAGGGCATCGCGGGATTCCCCCTTCCTCGGTTTTCTGGGTTCCGGAGCGTTCGGTGACCTGACGGGAGACGGGGCGCCGGAGTACGTCGCCCCGACGGCAGGCATTCGAGCGCTCCTCGATATTGCCTTGCCCGGCAGCCAGGAGGTATCCGAATTTCACGTGACGGCTTGGAATCCGGTCAATAATACCGTGCTTGCACCGTTTCCCGTGGTCATGGACGACATGTCCTTCCTGACTGGCCCCGCACTCGCGGATGTCGACGGGGACGAAAAAGCGGATATCGTGATGGGCAGCGGCGGCTACATGCTGCGCGCCTTCCGGTCCGACGGTTCGCAGCCGGGCGGCTGGCCGAAGTTCACCCACGGTTGGATCCTCGCCTCTCCGGTGGCGGGCGATGTCGACGGCGACGGGAAGGTCGAGGTTATCGCCGCGACTCGCGAAGGCAACCTCTACATTTGGGAAACAGAGGCAGCGGCGACGGAAAGCAGTCTGCCCTGGCCGGGCATGGGACGCGACCGGCGTAACACGCAGAATCTTGACTCCGGCGTTTCCTCCCTCGCCGCCCCGCGGGACCCTTCCGAGGCGTTCGACTGGCTGATCGAGTCCTATCGGATTCATGGCAGCGACGGGAACAAAAGCAGGTGGCGCCGGCCGGCGGCGGTAGCCGGATCGCGGGATCGAACCGGGTCGAACTAAGAGACCCAAGGCAAAAAGCCGATTACGATTACGAGTACGAGCACGAGTACGAGAAAGACAAAAAAACGCCCTACCTTCTCGTACTCGTACTCGTAATCGTAATCGGCTTTTTGCCTTCCTCCACTTCGTCGTGTTGTCCTATCCCTCGTGCTGGAGCACAGCCTGCACGAAGGCCTCGACGGTCGTCCCCGCTTTGCCCCGGACGAAGAAATCGGCCGTCGGCGTCAGCCCCGTTTCCTCCGTGTTGAACTCGTAGATCCTTCCCCCCTTTTCTCTCACCGCGTAGGGGAAGGACGCCACAGGGTAAACCTGGGCGGACGTGCCTATCACCATTAGCAGGTCAGTCTCATTTAAGAGCAGTTCGACCTTTTCCATGTCTCTGACCAGCTCACCGAAAAGCACGATGTTCGGTTTTAGCGGGTAAGCACATTGCGAGCACCGGGGCACCGGGCCGTCCGCCAGGTCGGTGGTGACAAACGGCCTGCGGGACTCGCACCGAAGGCAGTGCAGGTGCTGGTGCTCGCCGTGCACTTCAATGACGTTTCGACTACCTCCTTTGGTATGGAGTCCGTCGATGTTTTGCGTGATGACGGCCTGGAGCCTGCCCGCCTTCTCGAGGTCCGCCAACGCCCGGTGGGCGGCCCCGGGTCTTTTGTCGATAAGTGTCTCGCCGAGCGCCCGGTAGAGTTTCCAGGCTCTCTCCGGCGCGTGCAGAAAGACCTCGACGGTCGCGAACTCGTCGGGCCGAAAAACGCTCCACAGGCCGCCCGGGCTGCGAAAATCAGGAATTCCGCTTTCCACCGAGATGCCGGCGCCGGTCAGGGCGACCGGACGGGCCGCGTGACAAAACTCAGCCACGGCTTCGTCGAACAGATCTGTGTGAAGGCTCTTGATCCTCTTGGCCATGGAGGAGATCAGCTGTTCAAGTGCTTGTTCATCCTCTCGATGGCTTCGTCAATCTCGCCCGGGTTGGCAAACCCGATGATGACTGCATCGACGAAGTCCAGGCTCATGACGTACTGAAAGGAAGCGTCCCTCTGAGCCGGATCGCGGAAGTCGCCATTGCCGATGATCTTCATGCCGATGATCCCGGTGCCGGCCTGGTGAATCTTCCGGATAGAGGGTACGGCCCGGTCGCGATCACCCGGGTCGCTGTCGGCGGACCGGAGGTTGTCCATGTGCGCCCCGTTGTGATTGACCCGGACAAAGGCGACGTCAAGCCAACCACAGCCGACCATGGCCTCCAAAGGTAGCAGTCCGTGACACGAGGCGCCGTGTGATCTGATCAACTTCTTCTCTTTCGCTTCGGACAGCAGGTCCATCTGGCGCTTGAGCGTCTCTTTCCAGTCGGCCGTCCTGACGCAATGGATCAGCAGGGAGTCGAAATAGTCGGTGTCGAGCTCTTTGCGAAATCGGTCTATGACCTGTAGCGGGTCCGGATCGGCGCGCCAGGACATCTTGGTCTGCAGGGCGTAGCTCTCGCGGTCGATTCCTTTCAGCGCCCGCGCCACCATGGGGTGTGTCCGGTAGGCCTCGGCGGTGTCGAAGAAGCGAATACCCCGGTCGTAGGCATGGCGAATGAGACGTTTGAAGCCCTCGTCTCCAAGCTCCCTCTGGATTCGTCCCCCCTGGCTGCCGGTGCCGATGCCGAGTCGAGTGACTTGAACGCCCGACTTTCCGAGCACCACTTTGTCGACCGCGGATCGTTTGGCGGGAAACACATCGCGAACGGCGGCAACTGCTCCCACCGTAATGAGGCTGTCACGTAAGAAACGCCGTCGAGTCAAACGGTCCATCCCGAACCTCCTCTTCAGATAGTAGCAGAACTCCCGAATGCGGAATGCGGATTTCGGATTTGGGATTCTTGATTGGGATTGGGAGTGGATTGGGGTGGCGTCCATGCTCCTCGCCATCGCTCGACGACCCGGGGGCAGAGTGCTGTAGATCCGACTTCCAAGTCGGATATCCTGATCGTGCTCAGGGACACGATGCGGCCGCTGCCGAGCGGTACAGAACCGCAAACGGAGCGTCGTTCAGCGAAGTGCGCGGATTGTCGTCACGGGCGTCAGACGTGCCCCATGGCGGACCTTGCGCATTTTGGGAGGTGGAGCAGCCGGCATGGCGCAGGGAGAAGTCCCGAGCGTGCCAGGGGTTCCACGCCGGCTGCATAAAACCGTGGATCAGATGTGCCTTTTATTCCGCATACCGCATTCCGCATTCGGCTAGTGGCTGAGGATGAAATTCACTACGACTGTCCCCTGGATAGGGACCGGCTCGCCGTTGAGGATTGTTGGCCTGTACCGCCACTGTTTGACAGCCTCGATGGCGGCGTCCTTCAGGAGGACATTTCCCGAGATGAACTTCACCTCCTGCACGACGCCCTCCTCGTTGATCAGCAGCTCGAGTTTCACCGGACCTTGGGCGCGCGCCTTGAGAGCCAGCGGTGGATAGTCAGGCTCCACCCGATGGATGAGACCACCTGGGGAAATCGTCGACACGAGCACTGGTTTTTGGCTCCGGGGCTTGGGCGGAGGTGGTGGTGGCGGTCCGGGCGTCGGGATAGGTGAAGGATTCAAGACCCCCAACTCGTAGACACCGTCGGGCCCTATGCCTGTCCCGGTCCCCGGCAGATGATTGGTGCTGCTTATATACGGCAGGTCGGCTGTGTCTGGCGGAGGCAGCGCAGTCGGCATGTCCCGAGGAATAGTCATGGGGTCCAGCTGGACTATCCGGGGGCCAGACGTTGGCTCCGGCACCACCGTCGCAGGTCTCGGCTGCGTCGGGGGCGGCGAAGGCGGAGCAGGCACAACCGGCTCTGCAAACACCACGTCGGTGAGGAAGCGAGTGTCGACAACCTGGAAATACACCAGCGGGAGAAGGATCAGGAGAGTCCCCGCAACCGCGTGTGCCAGGAGCGAGATGACGACCGTCGATTTCCAGGCGGGACGAACTTCAGAAGTGCGGATCAGAGTCTCGAACATAACCTCCTCCTTTCACCCGACTTAGACATCTACCGGGCGTAGAAGTTCCACCGACGGCGGAGGAGGAAATCGGCGACATGACTTAATTCCCGTGAACCTGCGTCAGCAGGTGAACGCTTGGGAATTAAGTGGCGTCCCGATTGTCCGACGGGTCACAACGACTCTGATCTCCCCGAGTATCAGTTCACCGCAGCCACCGAACTGGCCACCAGCTTGCCCTCGGGCATCAAGACCTGAATGGCGCCAACGACAATCGGGATGTCGGATGTGATCAGGACTGATCCGTAATACCTCTCGGGTAGCGCCCAGATCTCGGGAAGCCCGACGACCACCGGTGGGATTTGAGCGAACTCGGCCGCGAAGCGACTCATCCGGTTCAATGGAGGAATGTGAACGCCAACGCGGCCGAGCCGCACACCGGAGGTGTCGTAGAACAGCAGACTCACGAAAGCTTCCTGGTCCGAAGATGGATTCACGATCGAAAAGGCCGCCTGCCTCTCCGGCGTCACGACTGTCGGCACCCGGAAGGCTTTTGCAGGTTTGACGGCCTGCACCAGCGCGTCGCTTTCGTACTGATAGGAAGGACGTGAGCAGATCAGCGGGGGGCACCCGACCGGGACAGCGTGAACCACCGCGATCTCCGCATTCACGTGCAATTTGCCCGGTCCGCTGGACCTGATTCTCACCCAGCCGTCAATGACACCGGGAGCAGGGTCGTACGCTTGCACAAACCCCTTTGTTCCGGAATGAGCTGAGCCGGAACTGGCCAGGTTCCACCGGATGGTCGAATCGGGTGCGGGAAGCGGCGGGGGACAGGAAAATTTGTCAGGATGCATTGTCTTCCCCTCGTTGTCGAACGCATCCATCTCGATTGAAACTGCCGGAGAAGCGGTCGTCCCGGACAACTCAACAAACCGGAAAAGCGTCTGAAAATGAAGATCATCATCGACCATCCCGTTGATCATGATCGGGATAAAGAGCTCCTCAACGGGCTGATCTTGTGCGGCGGCGAAGCCGCAAAACAGGGCCAGTACAACGACTCTAGACAATAACGGGCGCATAGTCGGTCTCCTCGAAATGCTCTGCTAATCGATCAGATTCGGACACTATGCAAAGCGTCTAGTAGAATCAAGCTAAATTTTTAGCAGTTTTATCAGAAAGGTGTGCGCCGTCTGGGGGAATCGAGCAGGATTCAATCAGGTCTGATTTCGTCCGGCAGCCGATCCTTTGTGATCCCTCACCCGAGGAGTCTGGTGTAGAGCACAACGAGTTTCCTCGCTATGGCTTCCAGGGACAGATCCTGGAGGTATTGTCCGCCGTCAGCCAGTCGCCCGAAGCTGAGAGCCGGCGGGATCTTGGACACGAGGTCGGTCACCTCCCCCTTGCAGCAAGCGCATCCCGGAACCTGTCCGAAGCGCTGGAAGACGTCCCCCACGTCCGTGCAGAGAAAGGGAAGGTTGCAGGCGACAGCTTCCTTTATGACCATGGGTGAGCCCTCGTGCTCGGAGACCAGGACCAGAAGGTCGCACGCGTTGAAGTAAAGCGGCATTTTCAAGTGTGGCTGGTTCTGCGCGTGGATGAGATCAATGTCATGACCGGTCTCTCTAAGCTTCACAACCGTTTGGTGAACCAGGCGGTACCGTTTCTCCGGCCTTGCTTCGCCGGCAAACAGAACCAAACCCCCATCTCCGGGAAGGCCCAACCGATTGCGTGCTTTCTCACGCGGCAACGGTCGGAAGCGCCTCAAGTCGACCCCGCAGGGCAGGACCACCGCGGGGGC